>NZ_WIBD01000018.1:0-237381 GCF_009495975.1 Pseudomonas sp. SZ57
TGCACACTCAGCGCGGTTCTACCCCGAGGGCACAGACGCCGCAGAACGCGACGTCAGTGACGGCTGAGTCCTGGCGCTGATCCGGGGGTAGCCTGGCAGGACGCCAGGCTCGCCGCACCGGGCCATGGAGGGCCCGTTGCGGCGACCCCCGGATCAGTGACAGGGCGAAGGAACCCGACGAAGTCGGGCCGGAAACGGAGCCAGGGGCTTTGGTCACTTTGGCCCCATCAAAGTGACTCGCCGAGGGGCGAAAAGGTGACCTGAGTCGGACCCCAATCTACCTGACATCAAAAAACCGCCGTGTGACGCAGAGCGTCGGCCGCTGTGAAGCGACTGATACGGAGCAGAAATCTTGCGGTATTGGACATGCGATGATCTATAGGGGTTTGCCAATTCTGGAGCATATCGCTATATAAAAAGTTATTTAAATAACCTTTAGAAATAATCATAGACTTTCGTGGACATGTGCAAAGCCGGTAGCAGGACTGATTTTAATATTCTCATTTTTTATAATTAGCTTAGAAGTAAATGTGATTTTTAATTGAATCCCCATGCGCCTAGTCTTGCTGATCAGTCAGCAGTCATCCAGGAGCAATACCATGAGCAACGTCAGCGCTTTGCCAGCCCACTCAGGTACGACGCCGTCGGGTAGCGGCAGCGTGCGCGACAGAGTGTCGCCGGAGGAATGGGAAGTCCGGGTCAAGCTGGCGGCGGCCTATCGACTGGCGGCGCTCAAGCGTTGGACCGATCATATCTATACGCACTTCTCGGCACGCGTGCCGGGCCCCGACGAGCACTTTCTGATCAACGCGTTCGGGCTGTTGTTCGATGAAATCACCGCGTCCAACCTGGTCAAGGTCGACATTGACGGGACGATTGTCGATGACCCCACCGGGCTGGGTATCAACTACGCCGGTTACGTGATTCACAGTGCCATTCATGCCGCGCGCCACGACCTGCAGGCCGTGCTGCACACCCACACCCGTGACGGTATCGCCGTGTCGGCGCAAAAGGACGGCCTGCTGCCCATCTCCCAGCACTCGATTGCCTTCTCCGGCCGGGTTGCTTACCACGGCTATGAAGGCATTGCGCTGGACTTGAGTGAACGCGAACGGCTGGTCGCCGACCTGGGTGACAAGAGCGTGATGATCCTGCGCAACCACGGGTTGCTGACCGGCGGGGTGAGTGTCGAGCATGCGTTTCAGCAGCTTCATGCCCTCGAGTACGCCTGCAATATTCAGATTGCAGCACAGTCGGCGGGTAACGCCGAACTGGTGTTCCCGCCGCGCGAGGTGATTGCCAAGGTGGAGCAACAAGCAAAGGCCATCAAGGACGGCCATGCGCCGGGTGTCGCACGGCACTGGAATGCCCTGATTCGCGAGCTGGAGCGTAACGACACCGACTACAAGACCTGAGCCTGCAACGCAGTGATGCGAGGCGCTTGAGGTTGGTGTAGTGTGCGCAGCCAAAACAAGGGGCGCACACATGCAAGACCTGCTGAACGAAATCCTCGATGAAGTAAGACCCTTGCTTGGTCAGGGCAAGGTGGCCGATTACATCCCGGCACTGGGCGGGGTCCGGCCTGATCAACTGGGCATTGCGGTGTACGGCAACGATGGCCAGGTGTTCAGCGCCGGTGACGCCGAAACAGCGTTTTCGATACAGAGCATTTCCAAGGTGTTCAGCCTGGTACAAGCCATCGGTCACTCGGGCGAGGAGATCTGGCAGCGCCTCGGGCACGAGCCTTCTGGCCAGCCTTTCAACTCGCTGGTGCAGCTGGAATTCGAGCAGGGCAGGCCGCGCAATCCGTTCATCAATGCCGGTGCGCTGGTGATCTGCGACATCAACCAGGCGCGGTTCGCAGCACCGTCGCTGTCGATGCGCGACTTCGTTCGACGCCTGTGCGGCAACCGGGCGATCACCTCCGACTCCAAAGTCGCCGACTCCGAATACCAGCACCGTTCGCGTAATGCGGCGGCGGCCTATCTGATGAAGTCCTTTGACAATTTCCACGGCGATGTGGAAGACGTGCTGCGCAGCTACTTCCATCATTGTGCGCTGAGCATGAACTGCATCGATCTGGCCAAGGCATTCGGGTTTCTGGCTCATCAGGGCTTTTGCGCTCACAGCGGCGAGCAGATCGTCACTGCGCGGCAGGCCACCCAGGTCAACTCGATCATGGCCACCAGCGGCCTGTACGACGAAGCCGGCAACTTCGCCTATCGCGTAGGCCTGCCGGGCAAGAGCGGTGTAGGCGGTGGTATCGTTGCGATCGTGCCCGAGCGTGCTTCAGTCTGTGTATGGTCCCCGGAGTTGAACGCAGCGGGCAATTCCCTTGTCGGTATGGCTGCGCTGGAAAAACTCAGCGCGAGGGTCGACTGGTCGGTCTTTTGAGGTAAAAAGCCTTCTGAAGTGAACCGCGCCTCGAAGCGCGAACCAGACAGGAGTCATGGATTGAATCGAAGGCTATGCAAATCGCTCATGCTGAGCGTCGGGTTGCTGGTATTGGCAGGCTGTGGCACGCAGCGCGTCCAGGAACCCGAACTGACGCCTGAACAGGCGCGCGCGCAGATCGTGCGCCTGATGCCGGCGACTGTCACGGATCGCCAGGCATGGGCCACGGATATTCACGCCGCGTTTGCCGCGCAGAAGATCCCGCTGACCACCGAAAACCTGTGTTCGGTGATGGCCGTTACCGAGCAGGAGTCGACCTTTCAAGTCGACCCTGCGGTGCCGGACATGGGCCGGATTGCCCGCGCCGAAATCAATCGCCGCGCTGCGCGACTGCACATTCCCAATGCGCTGATCGCCACCGCGTTACGTGTTCGCTCGCCGGACGGCAAGACTTACGGCAAACGCCTCGATTCTGCGCGCACCGAGAAAGACCTCAGCGCGATCTTTGATGACTTCATCGGCATGGTGCCGCTGGGTCAGGCGTTGTTCGGCAACTTCAACCCGGTCAAGACCGGCGGCCCGATGCAGGTCAGCATCGCCTTTGCCGAAAAGCACGCTGAGGATTACCCCTACACGGTCGACGGTTCGATCCGTCGTGAAGTCTTTACCCGCCGTGGCGGCATGTACTTCGGTATCGCCCACCTGTTGGGCTACCCGGTCAACTACACCCAGTCGTTGTACCGCTTTGCCGACTTCAATGCCGGTTGGTACGCAAGCCGCAATGCTGCGTTCCAGAATGCCGTGAGCCGGGCTACGGGCATCGAGCTGGCGCTGGATGGCGATCTGATCCGCTTTGACTCCACCTCGCCAGGCTCCACCGAGCTGGCAGTACGCACGCTGGGCGATCGGATGGGCATGAACAAGTCGCAGATATGGAGCCAGCTCAAGCAGGGTGACACGCTGGAGTTCGAGGAGACCGATCTGTACAGCAAGGTCTTCGCCCTGGCGGACAGGGCGGCGGGCAAACCTTTGCCCAGGGCCATCCTGCCCGGCATTACCCTGAAAAGCCCGAAAATCACCCGCAACCTCACCACCGCCTGGTTTGCCGAGCGCGTCGACGACCGACGCGAACGCTGCGTGCAGCGTGCGCCCAAGTGAGGTTGAGTCCTAAAAAGCTGCTCAGAAAGGCGGGCCGACGCGGAGCGTTGCACGACAGTTCCGATTATCGTTCCGCACGCTCCAGCGTGGGAATGCCGTTCTGGACGCTCTGCGTCCGCTCCTGAGAGGGCTGCGCGGCGAGACATCTGGTGGTTTCAGCCCTTTATTCAAGCTCTTCAGGACTTTTTTAAGCGTATGCCGGTTTTCAAGCGTTTCATTTCGTTCATGCACCAGGCCTTGCGCGCCATGCATCTGGTCTGGACCACTTCCCGAGCGCTGTCCATCGGGCTGATCGTCGCCACGCTGATCGCCGGCCTGCTGCCCGCGCTGGCCGCCTGGCTCGGCCAGCGCATTGTCGATGCGGTGGTCGCTGCCATGCAGTTGCACGCCAGTGCAGGCGAGGCACCGTTGTGGCCGGTGTTGCGCTATGTGTTGTTCGAAGCCGGTGTGCTGGCTCTGCTCGCGGCAGCACAGCGCGGGCTTTCCGTGCAGCAGGCGTTGCTGCGGGTGCTGCTGGGGCAGAAGGTCAATACCCTGATTCTGGAGAAGGCCCAGACTCTGTCGCTGTCGCAGTTCGAAGACTCCGAGTTTTACGACAAGCTTGTGCGCGTCCGGCGTGAAGCCTCGACACGGCCGCTGGCACTGGTGACCAAATCGTTGGGGTTGCTGCAAAACCTCATTTCGCTGATCAGCTTTGCCGTATTGCTGGTGCATTTTTCGCCCTGGGCGTTGCTGATTCTGGTGCTCGGCGCGTTGCCGGTGTTCTTTGCCGAAGCGCATTTTTCCGGCGACGCGTTCCGCCTGTTTACCCGGCGCGCTCCGGAAACCCGTCGGCAGAATTACATCGAAACACTGCTCTCCCACGAGGGCTATATCAAGGAGGTCAAGCTGTTCGGCTTCGCGCCGCTGCTGCTCAAGCGCTACCGCGACACCTTCGAGCGTCTGTATGCCGAAGACCGGCGCCTGACGGTGCGCCGTGATGGCTGGGGCTTTTTGCTCGGTCTGCTGGGCACGGCTGCGTTTTACCTGGCCTACGCCTGGGTGGTGGTCGATGCGGTGCATGGGCGGATCACCCTGGGGCAGATGACCATGTACCTGGTGCTGTTCAAACAGGGGCAGGCGGCGGTAAGCAGCAGTCTCAGCGCCATCAGTGGTTTGTACGAGGACGGACTGTATCTGGCCGACCTTTATGTCTACCTCGGTCAGCCGGTGACGCCGTCTGCTGGCAGCCTCACCGTGGGCGCGCAGCCCGGTGATGGCATGCGCTTCGAGAATGTCAGTTTCACCTACCCGGGGACCAGCCGTCCGGCGCTGGAAAACATCGACCTGCACCTGGCGCCGGGGCGCAGCGTGGCCCTGGTGGGCGAGAACGGCTCGGGGAAAACTACGCTGATCAAGCTGCTGACGCGTCTTTACCAACCTGACCAAGGCCGCATTCTGCTGGACGGCAGCGACCTGCAGGAGTGGGACGAAGATGCTTTGCGCTCGCGCATCGGGGTGATTTTTCAGGACTTCATTCGCTATCAGTTTCAGGTCGGCGAGAACCTCGGCGTTGGCGACACTCAGGCCTTCCATGATGAAGGCCGTTGGCGCGAAGCGGCGGCGCAGGGCATGGCCGCGCAGTTCATCGAACAGCTCGACAATGGCTACGCCACACAACTGGGCCGCTGGTTTGCGGGGGGTCAGGAACTGTCCGGCGGGCAGTGGCAGAAAATCGCGTTGTCACGCGCTTACATGCGCCGCGACGCCGATATCCTGATTCTCGACGAGCCGACTGCCGCCCTGGATGCCGGGGCAGAAGCGGCGGTATTCGAGCATTTTCGCGAGTACGCCAAAGGGCGCATGACGCTGCTCATATCGCATCGGTTTTCCAGCGTGCGCAACGCCGAACACATCGTCGTGCTGGAGCATGGGCGGGTGCTGGAACGCGGTGATCATGACAGCCTGATTGCCGCCGCAGGGCGCTACGCCGCGCTGTTCGATCTGCAGGCACAGGGTTATCGCTAGGTAAAACCGCATAAAAAGTGTTGCAGTGAATGACCAGTCGGCGTTTTATGGGAGCCCTGTTTCAAGCTGTATCTTTTTGAATCAAACGGAGACATCGATGCAATTTCGTAAATTGGGCAAAACCGATCTGTCGGTCAGCGCGATCTGTCTGGGCACCATGACCTGGGGCGAGCAGAACACCCAGGATGAAGCATTCGAACAGATTCGTATGGCCAAGGATGCCAAGGTCAACTTCCTCGACACGGCAGAAATGTACCCGGTGCCGCCGCGTGGCGAGACCTACACCAAGACCGAAAGCATCATCGGCGAGTACTTCAAGAAGTACGGCGACCGCAACGACTGGGTACTGGCCAGCAAGGTCGCCGGTCCAGGTCGCATGGATCACATCCGCGATGGCAATCCGCGCCTCGACCGCAAGAACATCACTGCGGCGCTGGAAGCCAGCCTCAAGCGTCTGAACACCGATTACCTGGACCTGTACCAGTTGCACTGGCCGGATCGCAAGACCAACTTCTTCGGCGTACTCGGTTACACCCACGACCCGGATGATCAGGCTGTCGAAATCGAAGAAACCCTGTCGGTACTGGGCGATCTGGTCAAGGCGGGCAAGATTCGCCACTTCGGTCTGTCCAATGAAACGCCATGGGGCACTCAGCGTTTTCTGCACCTGGCCGAAACCCTCGATCTGCCGCGTGCCGTCTCCATCCAGAATCCCTACAACCTGCTTAACCGCACCTTTGAGGTCGGTCTGGCGGAAATCGCCATTCGCGAACAGATCGGCCTGCTGGCTTACTCGCCGCTGGCGTTCGGTGTGCTGGCGGGCAAGTACCTGGACGGCGCACGTCCGGCCGATGGCCGTCTGACCCTGTTCGAGCGTTTCCAGCGCTACAACAACCCGCAGGCCGTCACCGCCACAGCCCAATACGTTGCGCTGGCTCGCGAGCATGGTCTGGATCCTTCGCAGATGGCGCTGGCCTACGTGACCAGCCGTCCGTTCGTGACCAGCAACATCATTGGTGCCACGAAACTGGATCAACTGAAGATCAATCTGCAGAGCATCGACGTCACGCTGTCCGATGAAGTCATCGCCGGTATCGAAGCCATTCACACCTCGCAGCCCAACCCTGCGCCATAACCTGCACTGAACTTAATTTCAGCCTCGCCAGTCAGCACTAGTACGCTTACTCCGAGGCTGAAATTGATGCACATCTCACTCAAGCAACAAGTCGCAATCGTTACCGGCGCCAGTTCCGGTCTGGGCGCAGGTGCTGCACGCGCGCTGGCAGAGGCCGGTGCCGCCGTGGTGATCAACTACAACTCCAAACCTGAACCTGCCGAGAAGCTGGCCGAAGAAATTCGTGCAGCCGGGGGCAAGGCTTTGGCCGTGGGGGCCGACGTCTCGAAAGAAGAAGACGTCGAGCGGCTGTTTGCACAGACCATCGAACATTTCGGCGCGCTGGATATTCTGGTCGCCAATTCCGGCTTGCAAAAGGACGCGTCGATCGTCGACATGTCCCTCGAAGACTGGAATACCGTCATCAACGTCAACCTGACCGGGCAGTTTCTCTGCGCCCGCGCGGCATTGCGCCAGTTCATCAAGCAGGGCTTGCGCCCTGAAGTGTCACGGGCCATGGGCAAGATCATTCACATGAGCTCGGTGCATCAGCTGATTCCATGGGCCGGGCACGTCAATTACGCAGCGTCCAAGGGCGGCGTCGACTTGTTGATGCGCAGCATCGCCCAGGAAGTCGGCGAGCTGAAGATTCGCGTCAACAGTGTTGCACCGGGTGCCATCCGCACACCGATCAATGCCGATGCACGCAAGGGCGACGCCGAGAAGGAAATGCTCAAACTGATTCCTTATGGCCGTATAGGCGAGCCGGAAGACGTCGCCAATGCGGTGCTCTGGCTGGCGTCCGATGCCTCGGATTATGTGCACGGCACCACCCTGTTCATCGATGGGGGCATGACCCTCTATCCGGAGTTCCGTGGCAATGGCTGACTTTCCCGCAGAGGCGCAAAACCGTATCGAGGATCACGGCATCATCGGCGACATGCGCAGTGCTGCGCTGATTGCCAACACCGGCAGTATCGATTTCTGCTGCTGGCCTGACTTCGACAGCCCGTCGATTTTCACTGCGCTGCTGGACACGCCCGACGCCGGGATCTTTCAGCTGGCGCCCGATCTACCTGACGCCAGGCGGCTGCAGATCTATCTGCCGGATACCAACGTCCTGCAAACCCGCTGGATTTCCGAGGACGCGGTGGTGGAAGTCACCGACCTGATGCCGATCGGCGAGGATCAGGATGATCTGCCGCGTATCGTGCGCCGCGTTCAGGTGCGTTTTGGCGAGGCCACGCTGCGCATGCGCTGCCGGGTGCGCATGGATTACAGCCGTGCCGACACCAGCGCGCGAATCGATGGTCAGGACATCTGTTTCGAAGCCGTCGGGCAACCGGGCATGCGTTTGTCGGCAACGACGCCGTTGCGTCTCGAGCAGCACGACGCCGTGGCCGAATTTCATATGCACAAGGGCCAGACCATAGAGTTCATCCTCGGCGGAATCGATGATTCGAATGTCGCTGCTGGCCGGTGCTCGCGCTATTTCGATGACACCTTGAAGTTCTGGCGGCGCTGGTCCGGGCAATCGCAATACACCGGGCGCTGGCGTGAAATGGTCACTCGTTCGGCGCTGGCCCTCAAGCTGCTGACCTCGCGCAAGCATGGCGGCATCGTTGCCGCCGCGACGTTCGGTCTGCCGGAAACCGAGGGCGGCGAGCGCAACTGGGATTACCGCTACACCTGGATACGTGACGCGTCGTTCACCGTGTATGCGTTCATGCGCCTCGGGTACACCGACGAAGCCAATGCGTTCATGAGCTGGGTGCGCGGGCGACTGGATGACTGCTGCGAACAGACCGAGAAGCTCGGCATTCTCTATGCGCTGGATGGCCACGCTGAGCTGCCGGAAGATAATCTCGATCACCTGTCCGGCTACGGCGGGGCTCAGCCGGTACGCATTGGCAACGAAGCCTACAAGCAGGTTCAGCTGGATATCTACGGCGAGTTGATGGACGCCGTGTACCTGGCCAACAAATACGGCGATGCCATTTCCCATGACGGCTGGCAGCATGTGGTTCGCCAGGTCGACTATGTGTGCGAGCACTGGAACGACCGGGACGTGGGCATCTGGGAAATGCGCGGCGGCGACCAGCACTTCCTGCACTCGCGGCTGATGTGCTGGGTGGCCCTGGACCGGGCTCTGCGCCTGGCCTTCAAGCGTTCACTGTCGGGGCCGTTCGAGCGTTGGACCAAGGTGCGCGAGGAGATCCACGACGATATCTGGAAGAACTTCTGGAACGACGATCTGGGGCACTTCGTGCAGCACAAGGGCAGCCGCAACCTGGATGCCTCGATGTTGCTGATGCCATTGGTGCGCTTCGTCGGCGCCAACGATCCCAAGTGGCTGGCGACGCTGGATGCCATCGAGGGCGCGTTGGTGCGTGACGGAATGGTGTTCCGTTACCGCAACGACGACGATCATGATGACGGCCTGGCAGGTGAGGAGGGCGCCTTCGTGGCCTGCTCGTTCTGGTACGTCGAATGTCTGGCCCGCGCCGGTCGGGTCGAACAGGCGCACCTGGAGTTCGAGCAACTGCTGCGTTACGCCAATCCGCTGGGCTTGTACGCCGAGGAATTCGACGCGCATGCTCATCACCTCGGCAATACGCCGCAGGCCCTGAGCCATCTGGCGCTGATCAGTGCGGCCAGCTTTCTGGACCGCAAACTGGGCGGCGGGCAGGCGCTCTGGCAGCCTTGATACGGTGAACAAACGGATCATGAATGAACGTTCAACGCTTCAGCCATGATTCGTTTCACTCGGCGTGTAATGAATACCCCACTGGCTGTTCTTCAAGTCGGTGGTCTTGCGCCACAGTCGCACAATAACTCAACCGCGGCAGATAAACGCCGTTGCTGCGCATGGCTGCCCGAATCGCCACGTCGTCATCACAGGTCGCCAGCGTGCGTCCGGCAAGCAGCCCGATCGCTTGCGCCGAGCGCATCGCGCCCATCGGTGTCCAGTCGGCAATGATCAACGCACCTTTGGGCACTACCGGCTCGTAGGCGCGCACGAAATGCTCAGCGGACCGGTCGCGCAGGTAGGGCACCATGAAGTAGCGAATATCGTCACGATAGGGCAGTTGCTCCTTGTGCGCCGGAAGGGTGATGACCCCGTTGGCGTATAGTGAATACGTCAGCAGGATGACTGCCGGTGCCGACAATGCCGAGAGATTGAGCAATGTGCCGCGTGCCGCTGTGCGGGGCAGGATACGCCGCAACTGAATCATGCCGAGGATCGTCAGTAGCGCTGCACCGGGCAGAAAAAAGGTAAAGCGGTCGGTCACATTGTAGGAAATGGCGAACACCAGATTCAGCAGCGCGGCGCTCCATAACAAGCGCAGCCGGCTTCCCCTGGGAAACAGCAGCAGCCCCGCCAGTTGCGGCCCGATCAGCGACAGCAGCAACAGCGCTACCGCGCTCTTCTCCTCGAGGAGTTTGTCGAAACGCAACAGACTGCCTTCCCACTCCGGCCCTGCAACGGTCGCGCTGGCCCCGGTCATGTAACGATGCGCAATATCCAGCAGGCCCATCCCGGCGTTCAGGTCATTGATTACCGCAACAGCGGCCGCCGCGAAACCAAGCATGAAGCCGGGCAGGGTGATCAATACTCGCGCCTTGTGCTGAAACAGCAGGTGCAGGTAAAGCGGCAGCAGAACCACGAACGTCAGTTGATGAACCGAGGCCGCCAGCCCCGTGAGGACGCCAATCGCGAAGAGTTTTTTCAGCGGCGACAAAACGGGACTGTCATTGAAATACAGCGCATAGGCCAGTAGCACGATCAGCGTGTGCAACAGGTAGACCTCAGCCTTGGTCGACACCCAGAACACGCCATGGGTCAGTGTTGTCGCCGCAGCAGCGAGCAGCGCCTGGCGTGCACCCGCGCCAACGCTCTGCGCCAATCGGTAGACGACCCAAGCCAGCGGCAGGAGAAGCACCGAATTCAGCAGGCTGAGCGAGCGTGCACCGAACAGGTTGAAAAAAACCGTATTGAACAGCTGATAAAACGGATGCTCCAGTGGCCCGAGCGACTGGCTGAAATACTGACCCTCATGGGCGTTGGCCAGGAACATGCCATTGTCCATCCATTGCACGGGGCCACTGGAGGCTAGAAAACTCGCCGTGATGGCGGCACCTAGCAAAAACAGGGGGATACACATCGATGTGCGCGAATCGAGTGGCATTGAACCGCTCCTCCGTGAGGTGAACAAAAATGTCGAGGGTCTGTGTTATGGCCTCAAGGCTGAGGATTCGGTACGGGTGTCGAGCCGGTAAAGCGCGAGAGCATCACGGCGCCGATGGCCACCGCAAACCACAGGGTCGCCAGACGTATCAGCACTGTGGCAGCCACCGCATCCGCCCCCGGCATGCCCTTGAACATCAGCAGCCCGACCATCACCGCTTCGGCGCTGCCCAGCCCGCCCGGCATGAAGCTCAATGCTCCCGCGAGCATCGCCAGTGCGTAGGTGAATACGGCAAAGGTCAGCGGAATCTGTGCGCCCATCCAGCCAAGCATCCAGTAAAACGCCAGTGCCTCGGCGCTCCAGGCCAGCAGACTGAGCAGGCTGGCAGTCAGCAGCACGTTGCCATGCAGGCACTGGCGAGCGGCAAGCAGCACGTTGAACAGCTGCTGCCACAGGCTACTGACGCGCGTGTTTTTTGTGGGCAGTGAAACCTGTAAACGCTCCAGCAAGTGACGGCGAGACAGCACCAGCGAGCCCGTCAGAACCAGTGCCAGACCGAGCAGGATCATCGGCTGCGCCTGCGGATACCACGACAGGCCGAACAGCGTGAGCAGTACGATGGCCAGCAGATCGGAAAGACGCTCGCTGACAAACGCGGCAAAGCTTTGCGGGTAAGGCACGCCCAGCGGCCTGAGCAATACGCCACGCAGCGCTTCACCGGCCTTGCCGGGAGTCGTGGTCAGGGCGAAGCCAGCCAGATAGATCCGCAGGCTTTTTCGCCAGGCCAACGGATGCCCCAGCACTGAAAGGTAGAGTTGCCAGCGGACGAAGCGCAGCGCGTAGTTGATTGCAGACATCAACAACGCCACGCCGATGCCGAGCAGCCCGACCTTGCCCGTCGCTGCGCTGACCGCCTGCCAGCCGCCCCACAGCGAGAAACCCAGATACCCCATGGCCGAGAAGACGATCGACAGAAGCACTGCCCGATAGCGCCATCCGGACAGCAACAGCGAGCCGGTCACAGGTTGAGCCTTTTGAACAACGGCTGCGGGATCGAGCGAATCACCCACATGATCCATGCCCAGAAGCCCGGCGCGTAAAGGCTGGTGGATTGGCGTGCGATGCCATTGACGATGCGTTCGGCAACGTCTTCCGGTTGCGCCACCAGCCAGGCCGGCAGTGGCAGACCCCGGGTCATGGGCGTGTCGACAAAGCCTGGTTTTATGGTCACTACGTGTACGCCCAGCTTGAACATCCGCGCCTGTAACCCGTCGCAGAACGTCGAGACGGCAGCTTTGGCCGAGCCGTACAGATAATTGGAAGGGCGCCCGCGATCCCCCGCGACCGAGGAAATCACCGCCAGTGTGCCGCAACGCTGGACCTCGAACTGCCTGGCCAACACGGTCAGTAAGGCAATTACCGATGCACCATTGGTGATGAATTCCTGCACGGCCAGCCCTGCGTTCTGCTCGCAAGCCTTCTGATCGGGCAAGGTGCCGTGAGCCAGAAGCACGACATCGATCTGCTGCAGTACAGCCAGGCAATCAGCCAGCATCGCCGGGTGCGCCGAGAAGTGAGTGATATCCAGTTGATAGGTGTCTACGTGTCCGGCACCGCGGGCCCTGAGGTCTGCGGCATTAACCGCGAGCTTGTCCGTATTGCGCGCGACCAGGAAAAAATCGCAGCCTTGCGCAGCCCAGCGCCGGGCGCAGGCATGGGCAATGGTTGATGTAGCGCCAATGATCAGAATCTTTTTCATGACATCACTCGTTTCCAGAAGCGGGACATCAAAGAGGGGTCGCGCAGGGCTTCCAGTTGTTCCCACGCCGGATAGGCCTGACGGAAGTCGCTGCCGCTCATGTGTGCATCCTTGGCCGGGTACAGTCGTCCACCCGCGTCACGGACAATGGCGTCCAGACGCGGGAACAGTGACTCGGCCAGATCGCGCGTTTGCGCAAAGTCCAGTGCCAGCGAGGTGCCCTGCATCGGAAAAGACAGCAGCCCGGGCGAGGCGATGTCACCGCAACGCTTGAGCACCGCGAGGAATGACCCCTGTCCCGAGGCTGCGATGGCATCGAGCAGCAGTTTCATGGCCTGGGGTGCACAATGCTCGGGAATCACGCACTGGTATTGCTGAAAGCCCTTGCGACCATAAAGACGGTTCCAGTGCAGCACTCGATCCAGCGGGTAGAAAAACGCCTCGCAGGGGCTGCGGCGGGGCGTCGGCAGGTCTGAGTGCGCGTGCCAGTACAGCGAATTGAACGCACGCAAGGACAGGGTGTTGATCAGCGACACTGGAGGCGTGAACGGCACGCTCAGGCGATTGCGCGCCTCAACCGACAGTGACCCGTAACGGGCGTGGTCGCCGACAATGTAGACCCCGCGGCCGCTATGCGCACCACGGGCCAGGCAGTCGATCCAGGCCACGCTGTATTCATGCTGCGCATCCAGCTCGTGCGACAGCGTAAAGAACTCCTCCAGATTGGCGAAGCGCACTGCCGTACTGTCGATCTGGCTGCTGCGGATCGGCATCAGTTGCAGCTCGACCCAACTGATAACACCGGTCAGACCGAGGCCGCCAATGCTGGCGGCGAAAAACCGGGAATTGTCCACGGCCGAGCAGACCATGGGCGGCTGGTCATGACGGATCAGCTCGAAGCGCATCACATTACAGCCAAAGGTGCCGCGCCGATGATGGTTCTTGCCGTGCACATCATTGGCCAGCGCGCCGCCTATGGTCACGTACTGTGTGCCAGGCGTGACCGGTAGAAACCAGCCGTGCGGGATCGCTGCCGCGAGCAGTTGCGACAGTGTCATGCCCGCTTCCAGTTGCACCACACCGCGCTGCCAGTCGGCAGCAATGAAACGATCCAGTCCGCGCATGTCCAGTACGTGATCGCTGCTGGCCAGACAGCTGTCGCCGTAGCTGCGGCCGTTGCCGAAGGGCAGGCTGGTGTGATGGCGTGCAACGGTTTGCGAGATGTGCGCAGGCAAGCGTTTTATCGAATCACATTCGTGACCCTGCTGGGCAACCTGCGGATAGCGGCCCCAGGAGTAAAGAGGCCCGCTCATGCTGCGACCCAGAACACCAGCAGGAACAGCAAGCCGATCCCCTGGCTGATCCGGTCGCGAATCGCGAAAACCACCGGGTCCTCGTTCATTTCACCGCGATGGGTGAGCATCCAGATCCGGGTGATCCAGAACAACAGCAATGGGCAGGCCAGCCAGATAACGTGCGGGTGCTGATACAAGGCCACCGTCGCACCTTCATGGATGTAAAGCGCCAGCACCATCACTGCCAGATTGCCTGACGAAGCCCCCAATGAGGCGATCATGTCCAGATCGCCCGGGTAGTAACCACGGCCAGCCGTCTTGCCTGTTACCGCGCGCAGTCGTGCCTCGCGCAGTTCGGCATAGCGCTTGACCAGCGCCAGGCTGAGAAACAGAAACATCGAAAACGCCAGAATCCAGAACGTCAGTGGCAATTGAAACGCCGCCGCACCGGCCAGGATGCGCGTGGTATAGAGCATCGCCAGAACGATGACGTCGACGGCCATGTGGCGCTTGAGGTAAAGCGAATAAACCAGCGTCAGCAGGTAATAGGCTGCCAGCACCGCCGAAAACTGCCACGGCAATCCGGTTGCCGCAGCGGAGAAGGCTGCGGCGAGCAACAGCGGTATGACCAGCAGGCCGGATTGTATCGACAGCGCACCGCTGGCGAACGGGCGCTCGCGCTTGCTTCTATGGTGGCGGTCGTCTGCCAGGTCAAGGAGGTCGTTGAGCAGGTATACACTGGATGCGCACAGCCCGAAACACAGAAAGGCCAGCAAACCGTCGAGCAGCAACTGCGTGCTCTGGACCTGATGGGCAGCCAGCAGGGGCACAAAAATCAGCGCGTTCTTCAGCCATTGGTGCAGGCGCAGCGCCTTGCGCCAGGCGCTGGTCCCGGACGTTGCCGATTGGATAACCTGCTCGACATTGCCTTGTGCCCGCGCCTTGCGCTCCACACCGGCAAGCGGGCTGGCGACGATGGCCTTGCGTGAGACACCCCAGATGCACAGATCGTCCCGGGAGTTGCCGATGTAATCGAAGCCCTGCTCACCATAATGGCTAACCAGCAAATCGCGTTTGCGATGCGCGGAAAGGTTGGTTCTACCGTCCGAGGCCCACACCTGATCGAACAGTTGCAGGTGTGCCGCGATCCGGTTGGCGAGGGTTTCGTGGGAGGCGGTAGCCAGAATCACGCTTCTACCGGTTTGCCGCTCGGTCTGAATGTAATCAATGACGTCAGCGTTGAACGGCAGTAACGCCACGTCAATCTCGGTACCCAGCGCCAGGCCTTGCTTGAGAGACGCTTTGCCCTGCAGCAGCCAGGCGAAAAGACTGAACAGCTTTAACGGATGACCACGGATAAACGCCACTGCGGTTTCAAACAGCATGTCAGTTCGCAGCAATGTTCCGTCGAGGTCGACAACCAGCGGTGTATGAACCTCAAGAATTCTTCCTTGAATACCGGGCATGAATAGTTGCTCCTGTGAACGTGAGCGCACTATGGAACGAAAACGGACATTCGCCACTTCAATAAAGTTAAACGCTATCGATAATTCAGCCGTGCCGATGGCGTCAGAAAAATCAGCTGTTTGACACTATTCGCCACACGACGGCTATTGATCCGTTAGTCGATCAAAGACCGGAATCTGGCGGTGGCAACGGTGATGGCTGGCGAGTGCCGCGCCACCCATCGCGATGGCCGGGGCAGTGCGCTTTCGGCGATTCTTTGCCGATCGGTATCAGCGACTCCGAGTGACCCGTTGCAGATCCCGGCCCCGCGCGGACTGCGCTTGAGATGTTCATTGGTCGCAGACATCAAAAAAATAATGAATTTCTTCGCCACGAATAGAGTCACCTATACTTCAAGCCACTGCTGAAAAAGGATCAGACTTTCAATGGCACTTCCAAAGCATTACCGCATTGATTATCTGCTAAATGGTTCGTTCAAGAGTTTTTATATACGAACCGAGAATATGGATAACGCTGAAGCATGGCACTGTGCAAGTGTCGATGCAGGCCTCGCACGCATACCTAAATATAGATTGGAGAAGGTTGCTCGCGTATCCAAACCTTATGCCGAGCACTTCGGTGTCACCAATGTTGAGTGGGCTCAGGCCTGAGCCCACTCAACCCTGCACTCGTCAGCGGTGAGCGATCTGCTCCAGCGCAAGATTGCGTGTGCGCGGCCCGAACCGGCCGATGGTGACGATCACGATCAACATGCTGCCGACAATGAAGGCCAGTACGCCCGGCGTGCCGAAGTGGTCGAGAAATATCCCGATCAGGAGGCTGCTGAACACCGTTGACAGTCGGCTGAACGAGTAACAGAAGCCCACTGCGCGAGCGCGGATGTTGGTCGGGAACAGCTCACCCTGATACGAGTGGTAGCTGAAGCTCAGCCATGCGTTGCAGAACGTGATCATGATCCCGCAGAAAATCAGTCCTGCCGCGCTGCTTTGAAAGGCGAACAGGCTGCCAAAAATCATGGCGCCCAATGCGGAGCCGACGATTTGCCATTTGTTCTCGAAGCGGTTGGCAAACTTCACGAACAGCAACGGCCCCAGCGGATAAGCCAGCGTGATCACGAACGCATACCCCAGGCTGTGGGTGACACTCAGGCCCTGACCCGAGAGCAGGGCAGGCAACCAGTTGCCGAAGCCAAAGAAGCCGATCGCCTGGAATACATGAAACACGATCAGCATCAACGCGCGGCGACGATAGGGCGGTTGCCACATGTCGGCAAATCGACCGTTGCCTGACAGCGCCACGTTGTCCGGTTGAGGCTCATCCAGTGGTTTGCCGTGGTCCTTGATGCAGCGCGCCTCGATTCCGTCCAGGACTCGCTCGGCTTCATCGAAGCGTCCCTGCTGCGCCAGCCAGCGCGGCGATTCCGGCAGCGCCGAGCGCAGCCACCAGACGAACAGGGCAAAGACTGCACTGCTGATCACGACCCAGCGCCAGCCGGAAAAACCGAAAGGGTCCTGGGGCACCAGCCACCACGACATCAGTGCAACGCTGGGGACTGACAGAAACTGAATGAAGAAGGCAAAGGCGAACGCCGAACTGCGTATGCGCTTGGGCACCAGTTCCGACAGGTAGGTGTCGATGGTGACCAACTCGACCCCTAGGCCGATACCCACGACGAAGCGCATGCCTATCACGCCCAGCGCAGAGGTCTGCAGGCCCATGATCACGGTGGCAACGGTGTACCAGATCAGCGCGAAGGTGAAGATCGCGCGGCGTCCGTAGCGATCGGCAATCGGGCTGACGAGGCTGGCACCGAAGAACAGGCCCAGAAAAGTCGCCGAGGCAAAGGCCGCCTGATCGGAGAAGCCGAACAGACCCTGACTGCCCGTGGCGAAGATTCCGTCACGGATCAGGCCGGGACTGATGTAGGCGGTCTGGAACAGGTCGTAAAGCTCGAAAAAACCGGCGATGGACAGCAGAGCGACCAGCCGCCAGATGGTCGCGACCGCAGGCAGTCGATCAATACGCGCCGAGATATACGCTGCCCGCAACGGCTCGTTCGCGGCTGCCTCGGCATGAGGTAGTGAGGTCATGGATGGCCATCCTGAGTTCTTGTTAAGGCCTGAATACTACTCCTTACAATTTGTAATCATTGGCCTTTTAATGCGGTTATTAAGGTTTAAAAGATGAAAAATTGTTTATCGGATCAATTTTTCGAATTTTTATATCGGATCCATTAAAGCGCTGGAATTACGTGGACATGAGAGCGGCGCAGTGATGACCTTGTCAGGCAAAGAGGCAGGCGAAAAACAGCAGGCATGAAGCCATCAACGATGTATCAACATGTGTCGCAAAACCTTAGGATTAGGCCTTTACTTTCTGCATGCCGGGTTCCCGTGACGTACAAACTGCCCACTACTGCCACTGCTCCTTTCTGCCCCTCGGCGACTACGGACAGTGTGGCCATTCCGCCGAACGCGTCCTTGCTGCGCAAAATGATGCTGTTCGTCGGGCCTGGCCTGCTGGTTTCCATCGGCTACATGGACCCTGGCAACTGGGCGACGGCCATCGAGGCCGGGTCGCGCTTCGGCTATTCACTGCTGTTCGTGGTGGTGCTGGCCAGCCTCTCGGGCATGGTCTTGCAGAACCTTTGTTCGCGGCTGGGTATCGCCACCGGCCGTGACCTGGCGCAGTTGTCCGCCGCCCGCTACAGCCGCAAGGTCGCCAAGGGCCAGTGGCTGCTGGCAGAGCTGTCGATCATTGCCACCGATCTGGCGGAAGTGCTGGGGGCTGCGTTGGCGTTTCATCTGTTGCTCGGCGTTTCCATCACCACCGGTGTGGCGCTGACCGCTTTCGATACGCTGATTGTGCTGGCTTTGCAGGGCGCCAATTTTCGTCGTCTGGAAGCCATCGTGCTGGGGCTGATTGCAACCATCGCCAGTTGCTTCGCCGTCGAGTTGTTTCTGATCAAGCCGTTCTGGCCGGACGTCGTCGCGGGCCTCAAGCCGAGTTGGGATGTGTTGAGTAGCCAGGAGCCGCTGTATATCGCCATCGGCATTCTGGGCGCCACGGTCATGCCGCATAACCTTTATCTGCACTCATCCGTGGTGCAGACGCGGGTCAACGGTGCCGACCAGGCCAGCAAGGCCAGCGCCATCCGCTATGCGCGGCTCGATACCATCGGTTCGCTAAGCCTGGCGCTGTTGATCAATGCGGCGATTCTGATCCTCGCTGCTGCGGCTTTTCACAAGACCGGGTATACCGAGGTGGTCGAGATTCAGGACGCCTACCACCTGCTTGATCCGCTGGTGGGTGGTGCGATCGCCAGCGTGCTGTTCGGTATTGCCTTGCTGGCGGCGGGGCAGAGCTCGACCTTCACCGGCACCATCGCTGGCCAAGTGGTGCTCGAAGGTTTTCTGCAGGCGAAGATTCCGTGTTGGCAGCGGCGCTTGATCACTCGGGCGTTGGCACTGATTCCGGCGCTGATCGGCGTGGTCTGGCTGGGTGACAGCTCGGTGGGGCAGATGTTGGTGCTCAGTCAGGTCGTGCTGAGCCTGCAACTGCCTTTCGCGCTCTGGCCGTTGATTCGTTTTACCAGCGACCCACAACTGATGGGGCCGTTCGTCAATAGCCGGCTGGTGAAAACGGCTGCCTGGGGGCTGTTCGGACTGATCTCGGCGGCCAATCTGACGTTGCTGTGGTTCTGGATCAGCTGAACTTGATCGGCGACAGCGACTCTCACACCTGACACCAATGTCAGCCGTCAGGTAGCCGGACATGAGCACACTGAACGATAAGGGCAGCGTCTTCGAAACCGATTTGCCCGCGCGACTGGACCGCCTGCCCTGGGGGCGATTCCATACCTTGCTGGTCGTGGCGCTGGGGATCACCTGGCTGCTGGACGGCCTGGAAGTGACCCTCGCAGGCTCGGTCGCCGGGGCCTTGAAAGCCAGTCCGGCGCTCAATCTCACCAATAGCGACATTGGCCTGGCGGGCGCCGCGTACATTGCCGGTGCCGTGTTGGGCGCATTGTTCTTTGGCTGGCTGGCGGACCGTCTAGGGCGTCGCAAGCTGTTCTTCATCACCTTGCTGCTGTATGTCGGTGCAACGGCCGCCACGGCGTTCTCTTTCAGTGTCTGGAGCTTCATGCTGTTCCGTTTTCTGACCGGCATGGGCATCGGCGGCGAGTACACGGCCATCAATTCGACCATTCAGGAATTCACCCCGGCCCGCTACCGGGGGTGGGTTGACCTGACCATCAATGGCACATTCTGGCTGGGCGCTGCGCTTGGTGCGATTGGCTCGATTGTCTTGCTCGATCCGCTGTGGATCGGCGCCGAACTGGGCTGGCGCCTGTGTTTCGGAATCGGTGCGGTATTGGGCCTGCTGGTTCTGCTGATGCGACTGTGGCTGCCAGAGAGCCCGCGCTGGCTGTTGATACACGGCCAGGCTGAACAGGCGAAGCAGATCGTCGAGCAGATAGAAGCAGACTTGCAGCGCCAGGGTCACGTCTTGCCCGCCGTGTCGGGACCCCCACTGCGGCTGCATGCCCGTGACCACACGCCGCTGGGCGAGGTCGCCAGAACGTTGCTGGTGACGTTCCGTCAGCGTTCTCTGGTAGGCCTGACGCTGCTCACGGCCCAGGCGTTTTTCTACAATGCGATTTTTTTCACCTACGCACTGGTGCTGACCGACTTCTATGGCGTGCCGGCCGAGCGCGTCGGTTGGTACGTGCTGCCACTGGCGTTGGGCAACTTTTGCGGTCCGCTGCTGCTGGGCAGACTGTTTGACGTGGTCGGCCGACGGGTAATGATCAGCCTCACTTATGGCGTGTCGGGCGTACTGCTGGCAATCAGCGGCTACCTGTTTCAGCAAGGCTTGCTGGACGTTACCCAGCAGGCCATCGCCTGGATGGTGATTTTCTTCTTTGCATCGGCAGCGGCCAGCTCGGCCTACCTGACCGTCGCCGAAACCTTTCCACTGGAAATCCGTGCCTTGGCGATTGCGGTGTTCTACGCATTCGGTACCGGGCTGGGCGGGATGATTGGTCCGACGCTGTTCGGCGAGCTGATCGAAACCGGCGAGCGCAGCAATGTGCTGATCGGCTATCTGATCGGAGCGGGGCTGATGCTGCTGGCGGCGATTGTGCAGTCTATATGGGGCACGGCTGCCGAACGCAAATCTCTGGAAGATGTGGCCAGACCGTTGTCGCAGGCCGGAGACCGATAGGGGGCGTTATCGGAATATGCCGCGAAGGCTGTCCACGGACGCCTGCAGGCCGATGATCCGCTCACTGACCTCTTGCGCTTCGTGTGCCCGGGAAGTTCGCTCGAGGTACAGGAGGTGTCCTGCGAGGTTGGCCGAAACAAGTTCCAGGTCGTCGGCAGTACGCCGGATGTAAGCCTGCATGTCTTGCAACTGTTCGATCTGCACGGATGGTGCCCTTATAGGTCGCATCCGAGCGCACTAAATGAATGGGTGGCAATCATCAATCCACCCAACCGGGTTGTCGGCGGCAAGGCCGGTTTTCTTTAATGTCGCAGCTAAATAAACAGGCCAATCAGGTTTTCGCATCGTGCCGAACGATCTATTCGTCTTCCTGATCATCGTGTTCCGAGTAGGAGTCCAGCAACTCGGCCAGTGCCAGGGTGCGGTCCAGCCCACTGCGGGTGGTCATGATTTCGGCTACCGCCTGCGTGGCGGCAACTCTGGCAGCTTCGCGTTCGGCATCGGTGTTATTGGGCGTGGCGGCCTGCGCAGCCTCAATAATCGATTGCTCAAAGGTATTCATGGTGCTCGCTCGTGAAATTCAAGTGCCTGTGATACCGAGAATGGCGGATTGTTTCAAGGCCGATCAATCACCTTCGTAGGGAAATTCCTCCAGGCTCTGCATCAGCGCGACACCCTGTGGGCCCTGAAGATTCTCCAGCACCCAGCAACTGTTGGCATTTTTGGCCAGCAGCAGGCGTGTCGTCTGACTGGCGACCGGCTGCTGCGGGGCATCCTTGTAACCCAGGTTATAGGTCATTTCGACCACGGCCTGCTTGTCCGAGTTGGACACCAGCTTCCAGTCGATCGGCTTTTGCACATCACCGTCCTGCGCGTCGGTCCACGGGTTGGCACTGACGGCGCATTGATCGCCGTTCTGGCACGCCCAGTCCTTCTTGAGCAGGCTCAGCAGAGGTTTGGACAAATAATCAGCGCTGCCTTTGCCGTTCAGATAAAAATCCTGGTGCTTGTCGTAGATCCAGCGCGCCGTGTCGACCGGGGTTGCAGCCGGGCAGGCCGCATGGGCGGTGGTTGAAAGCAGGCAGGCGAAGGCAATGGCGGCGGTTCTGGACATGGAGCGGGCTCGCAGAAAAGGTGGCAGTGAGAGTGACAGGCACATGACAGTGCATTTGTAAGCCAAGTGGACAAAAAAGCAATGGTTTTGGTCATGTAGAGCAGGGGGCGGTTCGGCAAAAACCGATTGCGGGTCATTCAGTCAATACGCAGTTCGCTGCCGGCACTCCCTTGATTCGGGGATTTGCCCCGTCTTTAAAGAAGGTTGCCATGAGGCTGCTTATTTTAATGGAGGCATTTGCACAGGGGGGTTATCGAATCATGCCCTGCGCTGGCATGTTCGTCGTCAAGCCTGCATCATTTGGGCGTGCTCGCGCATAGCGCGAGCACCAAGGAGCGTAGCCCTTACTTCTTGACCGGCACGATGTCCATGATCTGGCCATTGACCTTCTGGAAACGCACGTACTTGTCATTAATCTTCACCCATTCGCTTTCCTTGGCGGGTGTTTCCAGGCCTTTGCTTTTCCAGTCCTTCACTTCCAGATCGCTGCGGCGATATTTTTCCGGAACGCGGGAGCCTACTTCCAGTTCGTGGACGTTGTCCTTGGATTCGCTGACTTTCGGGTCCGCCGTTTCTGCCGCTTGAACGGGCAGGGTGACGGCGGAAAAGCAGCCGAGCAAGGTCATGCAGGCGATCAACGATTTGCTGTTCATGTGAAGACTCCCAGTCTTTGGTATCAGGCGATGGCTTAATGCCTCGTAATAACTCGGACCCTCACTGTTGCAAATCATTCGATCGGGTTTGCTGTGCTCAGCCTTTCAGTGTCTCGGCGATGGTTGCAGAGAGCGGAGTGGTTGGGCGGCCGATCAGCGCGCTCAACTGGCGACTGTCATCGAACAGGGCGCCCTTGGCAGCCGCGGCATCGGAGTCGGCCAGCAACCGGGCCACGAAGTCAGGCAGGCCTGCCTGGATAAGCGCCGCTTCGAATTCGGCCTGTGACAGGTTGACGTAAGGCAGGGACTTGCCGCTCTGCGTCGACAACTGCGCTGCAAATTCGGACAGCGTGTAGGACTCGTCGCCTGCCAGTTCATACACTTCACCGGCCTGTGCTGTTTCCGAAGTCAGCAGCACAGCGGCAGCCTCGGCGTAATCCAGACGCGAAGCAGAGCTGATACGACCCTCATCGGCACACCCCATGACCGCGCCATGCGCCAGTGCGCCAGGAATGCCCGCCGTGTAGTTCTCGGTGTACCAGCCATTGCGCAGCAAGGCGAACGGCAGGCCGCTGGCGCGCAGGTAGTCTTCGGTTTCGCGGTGCTCTTTGGCCAGGCTCAGCGCCGAGGTGTCGGCATGCAGAACACTGGTGTAGGTCAGCAGCTGGACGCCGGCACGTTTGGCTGCATCGATAACCGCCTTGTGCTGCGGCAAACGCTGGCCCACTTCGCTGGAGGAAATCAGCAACACCTTGTCGGCACCGGCAAATGCGCTGTCCAGTGTCGCCGGCTGCGAATAGTCGGCCTGACGAACCTGAATGCCCTGCCTGGACAGATCGGCGGCCTTCTCCGGACTGCGCACGGCTGCAATGATTTGCGAAGCAGGTACGCGGCCGTGGGCAAGCAGCTGTTCAATGACGAGGCGGCCAAGCTGGCCGGTGGCACCGGTGACAACGATCATGGAATGATTCCTTGAATCAGGTTGAAAGGAAGCGCCAGCATAGTCATGATGCTTACCTTTAGTAAGTACGTACAAAAAGGTAAGTGTCATGAGCGAATCCGCCTCGCAATCAACTGCCCCGCGATCAGATACTGTGCAGCAAGGCCTCCAGCCGGAAGCGGCCGAGACGCTGTTGGCGCTGGTTCGTCAGGGCCAGGTGCTGGCGTCTGACTGTCCTTCGCGGGTGGTGCTCAATCACGTCTGCAGCCGTTGGGGTGTGCTGGTGCTGGTGGTGTTGCGGGGTGGCATGCATCGCTTCAGCGAAGTTCGCCGCAAGATTGGCGGGGTGAGTGAGAAAATGCTCGCGCAAACGCTCCAGCATCTGGAGCATGATGGTTTCGTCAGCCGCAAGTCGTTGCCGGTAGTGCCACCGCATGTTCAGTACCGCTTGACCCCGATGGGCGAAGAGGTCGCCTTGCAGGTTGAAACCCTCGTCACCTGGATCGAGAGCAATCTGCCGCGCATCATGCAGGCCCGAGAAGCGTCGAATACGCTGCAGACCACGCTCGAATGAGTCTTTTCTGACAGATTTTTCATCCTGCGATTGTCGGCTCGATCGCCTGTAATCAGCCGCTTCTTGGTATGGTGCGCGCCGAAATCTTTATATACACGTTCAGTTGCGCCGTTTGCCCTTCACCGAGAAGCTGTAGAAATGCCCAATCCAATTCCCCTGAAAGACCACGAAAAAGAGACGCGGCTGGTCAATCAGCGCCTGATTGCCTGCGCGGTGCTGGTCGGCCTGCTGGCGGCCTGTCTGGTCGCGCGCATGTATTTCCTGCAAGTGACCGAGTTCGACTATCACTCGACCATTTCCGAAAACAACCGTGTTCACGTGCTGCCGATCCCGCCCGAGCGCGGTTTGATCTTTGACCGCAATGGCGAAGTGCTTGCCGACAATCGTCCCAGTTTCAACCTGACCCTGACACGTGAGCGCGCGGGCGACTGGCACAAGGTGATCGATGAGCTGATGACCCTGCTGGAATTGCCCGACGAAGACCGGATTCTGTTCGACAAGGAGCTGAAGCAGGTTCGTCACCCGTTCGAGCCGGCAACATTGCTCTACGAACTCACCGAAGAGCAGATCGCAACGCTGGCGGTCAATCAGTACCTGCTGCCGGGCGTGGACGTGGCGGCGCAGTTCGTCCGTCACTACCCGCTGGGCGCCCATTTTGCGCATTCGATCGGCTACGTCGGGCGTATCAACGAAAAGGAAGCAGCCCATCTCGACAACGAGTACCGCGGCACGCAGTCCATCGGCAAGACCGGTGTCGAGCGCTTCTACGAGTCCGAGCTGCACGGCCACGTAGGCTATGAAGAGGTCGAAACCAACGCCCAGGGCCGCGTGCTGCGCGTGCTGAAACACACTGACCCTGTGCCGGGCAAGAACATCACCCTCACGCTGGACGCGCATTTGCAGGCCGCAGCGGAAAACGCACTGGGTGATCGGCGCGGCTCCGTGGTTGCACTGGACCCGGAAACCGGCGACGTGCTGGCGATGGTCAGCAAACCAAGCTTCGACCCCAACCTGTTTGTCACCGGCATCAGCTTCAAACAATATGCGGCGCTACGCGATTCCATCGACCGGCCACTGTTCAACCGCGTGCTGCGTGGCCTCTACGCGCCGGGCTCGACGGTCAAGCCGGAAGTGGCGATTGCCGGTCTCGACAGCGGCGTGATGACCGCCTCGACAAAGGTCTTCGACCCCGGCTACTTCCAACTGCCGGACTTCGACCACAAATACCGTAACTGGAACCACAGTGGCGATGGCTGGGTGGACATGGACACGGCGATCATGCGTTCCAATGACACCTATTTCTACACCGTGGCGCACAAGCTCGGTATCGATCGGCTGCACGACTACATGACCATGTTCGGCATCGGCCAGAAGGTGTCGCTGGACATGTTCGAGGAGTCTGCAGGCTTGATGCCGTCCCGCGAATGGAAGCGGGCCACGCGTCGACAGGCGTGGTTCCCCGGCGAAACGGTGATTCTCGGCATCGGTCAGGGCTATATGCAGGTCACGCCGTTGCAACTGGCTCAGGCCACCTCACTGATTGCCAGCAAGGGTGTCTGGCATCGACCGCACCTGGCGATGGAAGTCGGTGACAAGGCACCCGTCGACGAGCATCCGATGCCAAATATCGTGTTGCGCGATCCTAACGAATGGAATCAGGTCAATACCGGCATGCAGATGGTCATGCACGACCCGCGCGGCATTGCGCGGGATGCGGCCAAGGGCGCTCAGTACCGCATCGCCGGCAAAAGTGGTACGGCGCAGGTGGTGGCGATCAAGCAGGGTGAACGCTACAACCGTCTGAAGACACTCGAGCGTAACCGCGACAACGCGTTGTTCGTCGGCTTCGCGCCGGCCGACCATCCCAAGATCGTCGTGTCGGTGACCATCGAGAACGGCGAGGCGGGTGGCCGGGTAGCGGGCCCTGTGGTGCGGGAGATTCTCGATGCCTGGCTGCTGGACAGCGAGGGCAAGCTCAAGCCGGAGTACGCGACACCCGCCAAGGCACCGGGCAACCCGCACGCCTGATCAGCGTTTTAAAGCGCTGGCCGAATGACCTAGCCCTGAACAGGGCTCAGGTTTTCTGAACTGTCGAGAATGCATCGGGTCGACCACAACAGGCGTGGCAGAGCGCTGCGCGCGTTTTACCGAACTCATCATCATCATTGCCTCGACAAGGAACCCCGCATGTCCAAGACCATTGCCGACCACCTCGCGCAAACCCTCGCAGCGGCAGGTGTTTCGCACATCTGGGGGGTGTCCGGTGACAGCCTCAACGGCCTGACCGACAGCCTGGAACGCACCGATTCGATTCGCTGGATGCACACCCGTCATGAAGAAGTCGCAGCCTTTGCTGCCGGTGCCCAGGCAGCGTCCAGCGGCAAGCTGGCGGTCTGCGCCGGCAGCTGCGGACCGGGTAACCTGCACCTGATCAACGGCCTGTATGACTGCCACCGCAACCGTGTGCCGGTACTGGCCATTGCTGCGCATATTCCGTCCTCGGAAATCGGTCTGGATTACTTTCAGGAAACCCATCCGCAGGAGCTGTTCAAGGAGTGCAGCCACTTCGTCGAGCTGGTCAGCAACCCCGAGCAGTCCCCGCGTGTGCTGGAACGTGCCATGCGTGCCGCGATCAGCCAGAAAGGTGTGGCGGTGATTGTTTTGCCGGGCGACGTGGCGCTCAGCGACGCGCCGGATGTCGCGGCAAAATGGATCGAGGCTACAGCGCCCAAGGTCGTGCCTGCCGAAAACGACCTGCAGTCGATGGCCGACATGCTCAACGCTTCCAAAGCCGTCACGCTCCTGTGCGGTGCGGGTTGCGAGGGTGCCCACGAGCAGCTTCTGGCATTGGCGGATACGCTGGGCGCGCCGATCGTTCACGCATTGCGCGGCAAGCAGCACGTCGAATACGACAACCCGTTCGACGTCGGCATGACCGGCCTGATCGGGTTCAGCTCCGGCTACCACGCCATGCTGTCCTGCGACACGCTGGTGATTCTGGGCAGCAGCTTTCCGTACCGGAATTTCTACCCCGAAAAAGCCGACATCATCCAGATCGACCTCGATCCGACCCAGCTTGGTCGCCGTACGCCGGTGGCGCTGGGTCTGGTTGGTGGGGTGCGGGAAACCCTTGAAGCGCTTCAGCCAAAGCTCAAGCCGCATACCGATCGCCGTTTCCTCGACAAGGCCCTGAAGCATTACGCCAAGGCCCGGGAAGAACTGGACGAACTGGCCACCCCGACGCCGGATGGCACGCCGATTCACCCGCAGTACCTCACTCGACTGGTCGACGAGCAGGCGGATGCCGATGCGATTTTTACCGTCGATGTCGGTACGCCGACGCTGTGGGCGGCGCGCTACCTGCACATGAATGGCAAGCGCAGTCTGCTCGGCTCGTTCAACCATGGATCGATGGCCAACGCCTTGCCACAGGCTTTAGGCGCCAAGGCTGAACATCCGGATCGTCAGGTCGTCGCCCTGTGTGGCGACGGCGGCCTGTCGATGTTGCTGGGCGACCTGTTGAGCATTCGTCAGCTGAACCTGCCTATCAAGATGGTGGTGTTCAACAACAGCTCGCTGGGCTTTGTCGACATGGAAATGAAAGCCAGTGGTTATGTGCCGCACGGCACTGATCTACATGAAACCAACTTCGCCGGTATTGCCCTGGGTGCAGGCATTCTGGGCCTGCGTGTCGAGAACGCCGAAGAGCTGCCTGCCGCCTTGCGCAAGGCGTTCGATCATCCTGGTCCGGTGCTGATCGACGTTGTCACCGCCAAGCAGGAGCTGGGCATTCCACCGAAAATCAAGCTGGCCCAGGCCAAGGGCTTCAGCCTGTACATGATGCGCGCGATCACGAGCGGGCGCGGCAGTGAAGTGGTGGAACTGGCGAAAACCAACCTGCGTTAATCAGTTATAAAAACGTATGAGTTGAATAGAAAAAAGTTGCAACTTCTATCCACTGAGATTGTCACCGCTGTTACCGGTGACAATTTAGGTGTCTCTATATTTCTTTTCCCGCGATGACTGTGCAAGACGGTCATTTCTTTGTGGATCCAAACTTCTCGCACGCTGTGCTTTATTGAATTCGCTATTTGAATTAACAAATTCAAATAGTGGGTAAAGCTTCCCGGCAGACAGCCGAGACAGTGATACGGGAGCAAGACCGGCTACGGCAGGCTGATTACCGAACAGTCCCTGGCGACAAAAAAACGTCGACGCTACAGAACGTTACGCCCTGGATATTCTTTATAGAAAAGTCTGCATGTCATGAGGTCTGCAATGCTTAGAAATGCTCCTTTGAGTATGAAACTGCTGCTTATTTTAATATTCCCCCTATTGGGCTTCCTGGCCTTCGCAGGTCTGTTCGTTGCTGACAAAAGCGAAAATCTCGGTGATATGAGGCGCGCGGTGACAGCCACCGCGGTTGCACAGAAACTGAGTAACGTGGTCACCACCATCCAGCGTGAGCGCGGCGCCAGCGGCGTGTTTCTGGGCAGCGGCGGCAAGTCCATGCAGGACAAGCTGAAGGCCTTCCGTCAGGAAACCGACAAGGCGATAAGCGAGATGCGCGCCCAGTCGACCGACGGTATTCCCGGTCCGGACAAAGTCTACCGCGCACTGGATGACCTGACCGCGCTGCGCCTCAAGATCGATACGCTGGGGATCAACAACACCGAGTCCTCTACGCGGTTCACCGACGTTATCAAAACACTCGTCGGGTTCTCCTATTCGCTGGAAGCGAGTATCGAAGATCCGGAAATACTGCGTGGCCTGAGTTCGCTCAACCAGTTCGTGGATATGAAGGAGCGTGCCGGTCGCGAGCGCGTACTGCTCGTTCAGGCATTCAATCAGAACCGCTTTGATGCGCCACTGTTGTCGCGCTTCAGTCGTAACCTCGGAGAGTTCTCCGGCTACCTCGAAGCCTTTCAACGCTGGTCCCCTGAAGTATTCAAGACCAAACTCAATGATGTCATGCAGCAGCCGGGCTCGCTGGAAGTGGCCCGCTTGCAACGTCTGGGCTTCGATACCCCGATGGGTGATCCGCTCAACGTCAAGCCGGAAGACTGGTTCAACCTTTCCACCGCACGTATCGACATGATGGCCAATGTAGAAGCAGAGCTTGGCCAGAACGTCGTCGGCCTGGCAACGGATGCGCGCAGCTCCGCTCAAAGCAGCCTGTACGTGGCGGTTGCCATTGTTGTCCTGATGCTGATCGTGGTGCTGTGGCTGGCGTCGGTGATCATCCGCAACATCAAGGTTGCGGTTGTCGATGTGAACCGCACGCTGATGGCACTTTCCACTCGCGACCTGACCGCGCGGACCCGCTATATCGGCAAGGATGAGTTTGGCGAGATCTCACGCAATCTTGACAACATGGCGCATCAGATCAGTGAGGTTATCAGCGAAATCGGCAGCGCCACGGCGCAGGTTGCCACCGCTGCCGAACAGTCTTCCGCAGTGGCGTTGCAGACCAATCAGAACGTGGCGCAACAACGCCAGGGCACTGATCAGGTCGCTACTGCCATCAGCGAGATGAGCGCCACGGTCAAGGATGTAGCACGCAGCACCACCGATGCGGCCGAGATGTCGCAGCGCGTCAACAGCAGCACCGTGCAGGGCAAGACAGAAATCGACAACACCATCGGCCTGATTCAGGAGCTCTCGGTGCAGGCTGAAGAGACTTCACGGATCATCGACGAGCTCAAGGGCGAGAGCAACTCGATTTCTTCGGTGCTCGATGTCATTCGTGGTGTCGCCGACCAGACCAACCTGCTGGCGCTCAACGCAGCCATCGAGGCTGCACGTGCCGGCGAGCAGGGGCGTGGTTTCGCGGTGGTGGCCGACGAAGTACGCAATCTGGCCAAGAAGACTCAGGACTCTACCGTCAGCATCCAGAAAATGATCGCCAACCTGCAGTCCGGCTCGGAACGCGCTGCCGCGTCGATGCAGGAAACCCTGGGCAAGGCGCAGGAGGGTGCCAGCAACGTCGTGCGCGCTGGCGAACTGCTGGAAGAAATCGCCGAAGGCATCGCGACCATCAGCGACCGCAACATCCAGGTCGCTTCGGCCGCTGAAGAACAAAGCCTGGTGGCCGAAGAGATCCACCGCAACGTCGACGACATCAACTCGCTGGTCATCCAGGTCAGTGCCGGTGCCGAGCAGACTGCCGTCACCAGCCGCGAACTCGCGCGTCTGGCGGAGCAGCAGCAGGGGCTGGTGGGTCGCTTCAAGGTGAGCTGATAACAAGCTGTTAGTGTGTTGTGAAAAGGCCTGGAAGCGAAAGTTTTCAGGCCTTTTTGTTGGTCTGCGGATACTGTCGTGCCGCGGTCTCTGATCACCATCGATAGTCCGTCAGCCATGACCCTCCAGTCACCTTTTCACGTAACCCCGCGTCCCGCTTACGATTATGTAGTGACTAAAAATAATCACTACATAATCGTTGACGCACTCCATTTGCCCTTGCATTATGCAGCTGTCTCCCCGATCGGGAGCGCTGCAAAAGGTGTGATGAACAGGCTCGGCAAGCCGTCGAGATGTTCTCGGATGTAGGCTGCCCACAAGGCAGATTGATGGAGCTGAACTGGCATTTGTCGTCGATAAGGGCGAGAAGCTGGCGAAATGTCCTCATGATGCTTGTAACGGATCGATTGCCGATCCTGGGCCGGGTCTTTGGGTTTCGTGACTTCTTCTCTCTGCGCTGATGCCGCTGTGTAGCGGCTCTTCATCAAGGCTACCTGCATGTCCTTGAGGGCTGGAACTGTATTCGACGCACACTCAATCGTGTTGCGTTGCTGAAGTTCTGGCGCATGAACTTGATGTATCAATTATTGAACAGTCTATGAGCGAAGGGGCATCAACATGAATATCAACACACAACCGACTATTGATGAACTGGCTCGTCTGTTTGCTGCATGCAAAGACACGCTGGATAACCATATCGCCTGGGTTGCCGAGTCGGGTGAAGTTCGCGTCGACGCCATGTCGCCGTTCACGCAAGAACACGAGTTTCGTGATGCGCACCCGCAACTGCGCGCAGCCCTGAAGATGTTCCGTCGTGGCCAGGGTTATGTCGGCAAGAAAGCCGCTGCCGATCGTGCCTACCTGGAGAACACACTGCAGGCGTTGAAAGGTGAGTGGCAGAAGACTCGTCGGCAGGCGCACTCGCAGGTGGCCTGATCAGGTCATCGCATGTCTTGAAGCCTGTTCCCGATCCGCGATCGGGAACAGGCTTTTTTGTTTTTCGGCATCGGGAGGGCGAAGGCCTTATCGGTTGTACAAAGTGATTTTGCTGGTATAGATTCCGGGAGTGAGTCAGTGCATCTGACTCGTCTCATTCCCAGCCTGCCATTGAAGTCGTGGCAGTGCCTATACAGAGGTTGCCGATGCGTGCGCCACGATGGTTATGGTTGGTGATGTTACTCAGCGCCGGCGCTTCGGCGGATTGGCGCGAGGCATTGCCCAATGCTCAGGTCGTCGGCGGTGGTGAGTTGAGCCTGTTCGGCTTTCGTGTCTACACCGCCAGGCTGCTGAGCCCGGTCAAACCTTTCGTGGCAGACGCGCCACTGGCACTTGAACTGACCTACCACCGCGACATTGACCGGGAAGATCTGGTCGATGCCAGTATCGATGAGATCAAGCGTATTTCCGGTTCGAAGGTGACCGAACAGCAACTGACTGAATGGCGCCGGCAGATGAACCAGTCATTTGTCGACGTCCAGCCGGGCATGAAGATTACCGGTGTCTACCTGCCGGGCCGCGAAGCGCGGTTTTATGTGGGTGACAAGCTCCAGCATGTGGTGCCTGACAGCCAGTTCGCCAAGGCCTTCTTTTCCATCTGGCTGGACCCGAAAACCCGTAACCCCGAACTTCGCGAGCAGTTGCTCGGCAGTACCGGCTCATGACCCATCAAGGAGGGCGCATGCTGAGAAAGTGGATATTGATGCTGTGTGTGGGGCTTGTACTGAGCGGTTGCGGTGGCGTGCCGGTAACCCGTTACAGTCAGGAAGCGCCGAAGCTCGATCTGCGCCAGTACTTCACCGGGCGTGTCGAAGCCTGGGGAATGTTTCAAAAACGCTCCGGTGAAGTCACCAAGCGCTTCACCGTGGTGATCGACGGGCACAGTGAAGGCGAAGTGCTGGTCATGCACGAGGCCTTCAGCTACAGCGATGGCACCAAGCAGGTGCGGGAGTGGCGCTTGCGTCCCGATGGCCCGGGGCGCTGGAAGGGCACGGCAGGTGATGTGGTTGGCGAGGCCTATGGCGAAGTGTCAGGCAACAGCTTCCACTGGAACTATGTGCTCAGGTTACCGGTGGATGGCACCGAGTATGACGTGAGCCTGGATGACTGGATGTACCTGATCGACGAGAAGACCATGGCCAATCGTTCGTCGATGACCAAGCTGGGTGTCGAAGTCGGGCAAATCACCTTGTTCTTTCGCAAGGCCGGTAAATAAATAACGCCTCGTATGAGGCGTTATCCTTCAGGGCGGCTGTCAGCCGCCCGTCATATTCATGAAGCGCACCACCTGCACGCCATCGTCGTGGGTGAAGTTGTGGCTCCACGGCTTGAGCTGCATGGCGTCGATGATGGCTTTTTCGAGCTTTTCCGGCTGGCCAGGATTGGCGCGCAATACCGCCTTCAAATCCACGGAATGCTCGTTGCCCAGGCACAGCAGCAGGCGACCTTCGACGGTCATGCGCACGCGGTTACAGGTGCCGCAGAAGTTATGGCTGTGCGGGGAGATGAAGCCGATGCGAATGCCCGGCGCCTCGGCCAGGCGCCAGTAGCGCGATGGCCCTTGAGTCGAGTCAGTCGAAGGCACCAGCGTGTAACGTTCGGCAATGCGTTCGCGCACCTGATCGCTGGAGTAGAAGGACTCGGCACGGCTGTGCTCGCTGATGATGCCCAGCGGCATCTCTTCGATGAACGAGACGTCCAGGTTGCGATCAATGGCGAATGCCAACAGGTCGTTGATCTCATCATCATTGCGACCGTGCATTACCACGCAGTTGAGCTTGGTGTGCACAAACCCGGCGGCGTTGGCGGCATCGATGCCGGCAATCACCTTGTGCAGATCGCCTGTGCGGGTCAGCTCGCGGAAACGCTGTGGATCGAGGCTGTCCAGGCTGATGTTCAGGCGCGTGACGCCGGCCTTGAACAGCGGGGCAGCCAGTTTATCCAGCTGCGAACCGTTGGTGGTCATGCACAGTTCACGCAAGCCGGGCAGGGCGGCGATCTTTTCACAAAGCCCCACCACGCCTGCGCGTACCAGCGGCTCACCACCGGTAAGACGAATCTTGCGCGTGCCCAGTGCCACGAAGCGCTCGGCCACCTGGAGGATCTCCTCTAGCGACAGAATCTGTTGCCGAGGCAGAAACGTCATCTCTTCGGCCATGCAGTACACGCAGCGAAAATCACAGCGGTCGGTGACCGACATGCGCAGATAATCGACTTTACGTGCAAAGCGGTCCATCAGGACGGGTTCTGACATTTCACCTTCTAAATAATCGAGTGGGCTGTATTACCGGATTTGGAGGCCAGTGCGTGACAAGGGTTCAGCCAATTTGCGATGCGCCGATTTCAGGCCTGATCGCAGACTGGCAAAGTGCCTTGCACGAGTTACATAGTAGCTGCACGCATTGCTGCTTGCACTGGCTGCATGGGCGCCACGCTAACCGAGTCGAAATGCCGCAGTCCAATTGCTTGTTCCAATACCCTCATCGACACGCTCTATGGCGCTTTGCCTTGATGGCTGATCAGTCAGGACTGGCGGCAGTACTGCGCTCGTAACGCTCCAGCAAAGGCTGGATACTGATGCCGTGTACCAGGATGCTTAGCGCAACAACCGAGAGCGTCATGCCGATCACCACATGGCCGACGTCATGTGCAAGACCATGTGACAAGGCGAAGCACAGGTAATAAAGACTGCCGATGCCGCGAATGCCGAACCAGCCAACCAGTGCTTTTTGCCTGACGTTGAGCAGACGACGACTCACCAGCAACCAGACGCTGGCAGGACGAATCACGCAAAACAGCGCGATCCCCAGGCCGATGGCGCGCCAGTCCCAGTACATCGCCAGCGCCGCGCCCAGCAGGGTGATCAGCAGGACTTCCATGGCGCGCTCCACCAGGCTACCGAACGCCAGCATATCGCCCATCATCACGCCGGCAGCCAGTTGCGAATCGCTCATGTCGTCGACCTGCGCGACCGTGCCCTGTTCGAGGGATGACGTCATATGCCCGAGGACCGGCTGCGCGACATGCTCGGACGGCAGCTCTGAACGCGTGACACGTACCTCGGCCTGACGCAGCCCGAACCCAGCGGTAAATACCGAAAGAAAGCCAAAGGCCCCGACGCTTTGCGCAACGACATAAGCCAGGGCGATCAGTGCCAGCGCCAGAAAGTCATTGGGCGAGGTGGTGCTGTCGGCGTTCTTGATGCGCAGAAAGATCATCAGATGGCCGACCCCGCGGCCCATGCCGTAACCAATCAACAAACCGGCCGGCACCGCCCAGACCAGGTCCTTGATCAGCCATCCCTGGACCCAGTCGCTCATCGCGCCCCCGGAACTCAGGTACAGCAAGGCAAAGATCACGAATGGAAACGCGGTTCCGTCGTTGAGGCCCGCTTCGCCGGACATGCCGAAGCGCAGGCGGTCCTGATCCTGGGCGTTGTTGACCTGGACCATACCGGCCAGCACCGGGTCGGTCGGCGACAGCATCGCGCCGAGCAACAACGACACGCCCCAGTCCAGGCCAATGATGTAGTGCCCCGCGACCGTCACGCCAGCGATGGTCGCCAGCATCACCGGCCCGGCCAGCCAATAGGCTGAGTGCCAGGCTTTGCCGCGCAAGGGCAGGCGCAACTTGATGCCCGTACCGAACAGCGAAAACAGCACCGCCACTTCGGTCAGGCGTTCCAGCCACTCGTAGGATTTCTCGAAATCCAGATCGACGATATCCAGGCCCATCGGGCCGATGCCGAAGCCGAATCCCAGGCACACGGCCGATGTGGTCACTGGCATCCAGCGCAGGTAAGAGGAAGTGAGCGCCAATAGCATCAACAGCACGCCAAGCACGCCCATGCAGACAATAAAACTCATAGAGAAAGAACCACCGTCAAATGCGCCCGAAGAAGAGGGCGTAACGGTGGGACTCCCTTGCACGGTAATAAGTTGAAATAATTTGCCGGATGGCAATCAGCATGCGTCTTTTAAGCACGGCGATGCCTTTCGGCGTCGCCGCTGATCTCTAGCGCTCGATGCTGCGGCTCCAGCGTGCGTTCCACTCGGGACGGATCTGATTGACCTGATCCCAGTCGATGGTCACTGCTGTTTCCAGGTACTTCTCCATGGCCTCGACCTGACTGCGTGTCTTGTCAGTGGTCGGGGTTTTCGGGTTCGACGGAATCTGGTCACCGAACTCCAGCGCAGGCGCCTGTGCTTCCGGCGTCAGCAGATAAGCGGCCAGCTTCTGCGCCAGCTCCGGCTGGTTGTTGTTGGCTATCGCACATTCAGCCACGTTCAACACCACGCCGCCTTCCTTGGGCGATGCGTACTCCACCGGTACGCCCTTGATCTTCAGCGCGGTGACCTGGGTCGGCGTCAGCGGGAACAGGGCGGCTTCGTCGGTCTGCACCATTTCCGAGATCTTGGCGGAGCTGGCGATGTACTCCAGCACGTTCGGGCCGATGGTTTTCGGCCAGGCCTTGAAGCCGGGCTCGACGTCTTTCTCGCTGCCGCCCTGGATACGGTTGAACATCAGAAAGCCATGCAGGCCGAAGGTCGAGGAAGCCAGTGACTGGAACACCACCTTGTCCTTGAAACGTTTGTCGGCCAGGTCCATCCATGAGGTAGGCGCGCTCCAGCCCTGTTCCTTGAACATCCATGTGTTGTAGGCCAGGCCGGTCACACCCAGGCTGACGGCTGCTGCCTGTTCCTTGATTTTGGCCTTGGCAGGCAGGTCGGCCAGACTGGCGCTGGGTTGCAGCGTGTCGCACAGGCCCATGGAAATAGCGCGGTACATGATGCCATCGTCGAGAAAGATGACGTGCATCTGCGGGTTGTCCTTACTCGCCTGAACCTTGGCGAGGATATCGGCCGACGTGCCAGGCACGATCACCACCTTGACGTTGTTGGCCTTCTCGAACGCCGGCAGCACCTGATCGGCATACAGGCGCTCCATGGTCCCGCCGTTCATGCCCAGGTACAGCGTGGTTTCGGCCATGGCAGGCGTGGACAGAAGTGCGGCGGCCAGCGGCAGGCAGGACAGCCCGGTGAGGGCGAGACGTTTGGTGCTTTTCATAGGGACGACCTTCCTCTGTGCAATGGGATGACGTTCGTAACAGGTTCGATGGCAGGGGGTTGCAGAGCGATTTGCTGAAAGCGGTTGATGGAAAAGGCATCGAGCGAGATCCGTGAGGCGCCGTCGCAGACCCATTCGGCCAGCGCTTCACCCGCTGCCGGACCGATCTGAAAGCCCGCCCCGGCAAAGCCGAAGCCGTGCAGCAGGCCCGGACGAGTCAGGCTCGGACCCAGCACCGGCTCGCGATCCGGCAGATAGCCTTCGGTGCCACTCCAGGTGCGAATGGCCTGGGCGCCGGCGAGTGGCGGGTAGAGTTCGACGGCGTTGCGCAGGATATCCAGCACTGCCGCCTGTCCCGGTCTGGCGCGCGCCGGGTCGAGGGCGAAGCCTTGTCCGCCACCCAGGATGCAATTGCCGCGTGCCACTTGCCGGGCATAAATGCCGCCGCCTTCGACACCGGTGCTGACGTCCATGAACATCGGCAGCGGTTCTGTCACCAGCATTGCCGGGTGCCCTGAATACATCGGCACCGGTTCGTTGAATTGTGCTGCCAGCGCTGCGGCCCACGCCCCGGCGCAGTTGAGCAGCCAGGTGGCGCGCAGTGTCAGGCCGCTGGCGGTGGTAACGACGAACACGTTGCCGTCGTGGCTGACTTCACTGACCGGCGCCTGCTCGAACACCTGCGCGCCTGCCCGACGCGCAGCGCGGGCGAAGGCCGGCGATACCAGACGTGGATTGGCGTGTCCGTCGTCGGCGCACAGCGATGCACCGACGGCGACATCGCCGGCCCAGGGATAACGCGCGCGCAGTTGATCGCGATCAAGCAACTGCAAATCCAGGCCGAATCCCTGGCTGGCTTCAGCGTAGGCGCGTAAGGCATTCATGTCCTGTTCGCTGCGCGCCAGTTTGAGATGGCCCGAGCGCTGGTACTCGCCGTCGATGCCGATCAGCTCGCGCAGGTTGCCCCATATCTGATGCGCCCTTTGCGACAAGGGCAACTGCGACAGCGGACGGCCCTGACGCCGCACGCCGCCGTAATTGACGCCGCTGGAGTGCGATCCGCAAAAATCGCGTTCCAGCAAGGCGACCCGCTTGCCCTTCAGGGCAAGCGTCAAGGCTGCCGAGGCGCCGACAATGCCGCCGCCGATGACAATCGCGTCGGTTTCAATCAGTGTGCTCATGGTTGCGTCTCCACTGATTGCTTCTCCATGGGCTGCATCCCCAGACCGAAGGGCAGCGGCTTGATCGGTGCCTGACCGCGCAGGCGGCCGACGTGCTCGACGGGCCGGCCGCTCTCGCGGGCGATGATCTCGGCCGCGGCCAGGCCACACATCCGGCCCTGACAGCGACCCATACCGACCCGGCACATGGCCTTGACCCGATTGATCTCCCAATGACCGTCCTGCACGGCACTGCGAATCTCACCTGCAGAGACTTCTTCGCAGCGGCACACCAGCGTGTCATCCGCCACAGTGGCGGCCCAGTCCTCAGGGAACGGAAACGCGGTTTCCAGCCCGTGGCGGAAGCGTTCGATGCGTCGCAAGGCAGTTTTCAGCGTATCGATACGCCCAGTGTCTGCGACCCCACCGATGTCTTGCAGCAGCCCGAGCGCGGCCAGTTCGCCGGCCATTTCCGCAGCGTCTGCGCCCATAATTCCCGCGCCGTCGCCCGCCAGATAGATGCCTGACACGCTGCTGCGTCCACAGTCATCGCGGGTCGGCAGCCACGCCCGGTTGAGCGCGCTCCAGGCGAATTCACAGCCCAGCAGGTCGGCCAGTTGCGTCTCGCTGCGCAGCGCATGGGCAAAAGCGACGGCGTCACAGGCCAGGTGGCCCGATTTGCCGTTACGTTGCCATTGAATGCCGTCTACGCGTTTTTCCCCGTCGATGCGTGTCAGCTGCGCACCTTGATGCACCGGAATGCCGTGCGCGCTCAGCCACGCGCGGTAGTAGATGCCTTTGGCCAGCGTTGCCGGTTGGCCCAAGAGCGCCGGCAACGCCTTGCATTGCGCCGAAAACGGCGCGCTGTCGAGCACCGCCAGCACTTTTGCGCCCGCCTTGGCGTACTGATAGGCGACCAGGTACAGCAACGGGCCGCTGCCACAAAACACTACGCGCTGGCCGATCGCACAGCCCTGGTATTTGAGCGCGATTTGCGCTGCGCCGAGGCTGTACACGCCGGGCAGGGTCCAGCCGGGCGCTGGCAGAATGCGATCCGTAGCACCAGTGGCGACGATCAGGTGGCTGAAGTCGAGTGTGGCGGCGATACCGTTTTGCAGGGTATCGAGTTGATGATCTTCGGCATTCCAGACCAGCGTCTGCGGCCGGTAGTCGATATGCGCTGCGAGCGTGTCGAGCGCGTCGTGCACCGCGACCGCCTTGGCGCTTTCAAAGCCGTAGAGCGCCCTGGCCGAGCGCTGGAAGTTGGCCGGCTGGCGACGGTAGACCTGGCCGCCGCCGCGCAGCCCTTCATCGATCAGGCAGGCCTTGACGCCGTGGGCCAGTAGCGTCTGGGCGGCGCGAATGCCGGCCGGTCCTGCGCCAACAATGGCAATGGCCTGATCGCTCATACGCAGCGCCCCGGTTCACGAATCACCGCCTGACCGGCCTCCAGCAGCGTCGAACAGGCACGCACTCGCTGACCGTCACTCAGCCTTACCCAGCAGTCCTGACAGGCGCCCATCATGCAGAAACCGGCGCGAGGCTCGGCACTGAAGTCACTGCCGCGCAAATGGTCGCTGGCGGTCAGTACCGCGGTCAGCAAGGTATCGCCCAACAGACCGCTGGCCGGTTGGCCGTCAAGGGTGAAGGGCAGAACCGGGCGGTCATGTTCGGTCAGTCGTTTCAGCAATGCCATAACGTCAAAGCTCCGGGTTAGTGTTTGCCGACCAGCACGCGATCCAGCCCGTAGACCCGGTCGAGCAGGATCATGGTGGCGGCGGTGAGGGCGATGACCAGTGCCGACACGGCGGCCATCATCGGGTCGATGGATTCGGTGGCGTAGACATACATGCGCACCGGCAGGGTCTGGGTCGCGGGCGAGGTGACGAAGATCGACAGCGTGACTTCATCGAAGCTGTTGATGAACGCCAGTAACCAGCCGCCTGCCACGCCGGGCAGGATCATTGGCAGGGTGATCTGCCGAAACAGCGTGAAACGATCGGCCCCCAGGGACTCGGCGGCGTGCTCGGCGCTGCGGTCGATGCCGATTGCCGCTGCCAGTACCAGGCGCAGTACGTAAGGCGTGATGACCAGCACATGGGCGAAGATCAGCCAGGTGAAGCTGCCGTTCACACCCATCAGCGCAAACAGGCGCAGCATCGCCACCCCCAGTACCAGGTGCGGAATGATGATCGGCGACAGAAACAGGGCATTGAAAAAATTGCGGCCCGGGAATGTATGGCGAGTGATTGCCAGAGCGGCGGGTACCGCGATCAGGGTGGCCAGCGTCGCCGATACGAACGCCAGTATCAGGCTGTTGTAGAAGGAATCGATAAAGTCGGCGCGCTCGAAAACGGCCTTGAACCAGCGCAGCGAGAAGTGGGTGGTGGGCAGGCTCAGGGTGTTTTCCGGGGTAAACGCCACCAGGCACACCACCACCAGAGGGGCCATCATGAAGATCACTACCAGCGCATGAAACGAGAGGGCCAACGGACCGTTCTTGGACATGGATCATTCCCCCAGAGTTTTTTTGTAACGGCCTTCGAGCATGCGGTTCCAGGACAGCATGACCAGCAGGTTGACCAGCAGCAGCGCCACGGCAAGGGTTGCGCCCATCGGCCAGTTCAGCTCCGAGAGGTACTGGTCGTAGATCACTGTGGCGACCATCTTCAGGCGTCGTCCGCCGAGCAGGCCGGGAATGGCGAACGAACTGGCGGCCAGACCGAACACGATCAGCGAGCCGGACAGCACGCCGGGCATGACTTGCGGCAGAACGATCAGACGCATGACTTTCGCCTGGCTGGCGCCCAGCGACAGCGCGGCCTGTTCGGCTGTGGGGTCGAGCTTTTGCAGCGAGGTCCAGACCGGAATGATCATGAACGGCAACATGACGTGGACCAGCGCAATGACCACGGCAAACGGGGTGTACAGCAGTTTCACCGGGCGTCCGCCCATGAACTGGATGACCTGATTGATCAGACCGTCCGCGCCCAGCAGCAGGCTCCAGCCGAACGCCCGGACCACCACCGAGATCAGCAGCGGCGTGAGAATCAGGATCAGGAAGATCGAGCGCCATGGTGTGCCCATGCGGCTGAGAATGTAGGCTTCCGGCACGCCGATCAGCACGCACAGCAGGGTGACCAGCGCACTGATCCAGAAGGTGCGCAGGAAGATTTCATAGAAATACGAGTCGGTGACCACGGCCATATAGTTGGCCAGCGTGTAGCTGTCGCTTTTCACCCCGACCTGATAGTCGAACACGTTGAACGACAGCACCAGGGTCAGACCCAGCGGCAACACCAGCAAGCCGATATACAGCGCCAGCGCCGGAGCCGACAGCCAATAGCCGCGACCGCCCTGACGCATTTCGCTCAGCAGGCTCATGCGCGCACCTCGTCGGCATCCAGCACGCGCAGCAACTCGGTGGGCCAGTTCATGTCGACTGCCGCGCCTTGTTCCAGCGGCGCCTGGCCGTCGTTGCGACGTACTACCGTCACTTCGCCAATGCCGGTCTGGATGCGATACAGCCACTGGCTGCCGAGGAAGTAACGGGTGACGATGCGTCCGGACAGTCGTCCGCAGCCAGGTGCCACCAGATCGATCTTCTCGGGACGCAGGCTGAGGGTCAGGCTGCCATCGCCGGGCACCTGACGAATCTGCGGAATGCCGCTGCTGTCCAGATCACCCTGCAACATGTTGGCCTTGCCGACGAAACCCGAAATGAAGCGTGTGCGCGGGTGTTCGTAAAGCTTGTAAGGCTCGTCGATCTGGGTGATACGACCGGCCTGCATCACCACGACCCGATCGCTGATCGACAGGGCTTCGGCCTGATCGTGGGTGACCATCAGCGTGGTAATGCCGACTTCGTTCTGAATGCGGCGGATCTCGAACTGCATCTCTTCGCGCAGGTTGGCGTCCAGGTTGGACAGCGGCTCGTCGAGCAGCAGCACTGGCGGCTCGATTACCAGTGCGCGTGCCAATGCGACCCGTTGGCGCTGACCACCGGACAACTCGCGCGGGTAACGCTCGGCATGCTGACCGAGGCGCACCAGTTCCAGTACCCGTTTGACACGCGGCTGCAACTCGGCGGCAGGCACCTTGCGCATACGCAGGCCGAACGCAACGTTGTCGGCCACGGTCATGTGCGGAAACAGCGCATAGCTTTGAAACACTACGCCGAGGCCTCGGCTGCTGGGTTTGGCATGGGTGATGTCGCGCCCGTCGAGCACAATGCGTCCGTCACTGACGTCAACGAAGCCGGCGATCATTTGCAGGGTGGTGGTTTTGCCGCAGCCGGAAGGGCCGAGCAGTGAAACGAATTCGCCCTTGTCGACGGCCAGGTTGGTGGCAACCACCGCGTCAATGGAGCCGTAGCGTTTGGAGAGTCCTTCAAGCTGCAGAAATGCCATGCCTGCTTCCACCTTTGTGCATGCGCGCCGAAGCACGCGTTTGTCATGGGCAGATGCGAAATGAAGTCATGCAGTTCTGTGGACGTTGGTGCTCGCTCTGCGTCGGCTACCGATGATTGTTCAAATCGCCCCTGTGGACTGAGAGTAGGGCGAAGGCTAGGATGGGCTCAACAGAGAATTTCACTGAATAACATTTTTCTTTGAATTAATTCTTTTAGTGGAAATATAAAGAGATATTGCCATGGATAATTCCACTGATCGGAATAGCGAGAAAGCTGAAGTCGGAGTGGGAGCCGTTTCCCGTCTGTTCGCGGTACTGCGCTGCCTGGGCGATTGTGATGAAGGCGGTGAGCGGGTCACGCAACTCGCCCAGCGTGTCGGGCTGTCGCAACCCACCACACACCGCTTGCTGCGCAGCCTGATGGATGAGGGCATGGTCGAGCAGGATCTGCTCAGCAAACGTTACCGGTTGAGCATCGAGTTCTTCGCCCTGGCCGCCAAGGCGGGTAATACCGGCAACCTGCGTGACGTGGTGCGCCCCAGCCTTTTGCGCCTGTCGGCCTCACTGGGTGACTCGCTGTTTTTGCTGGCACGCAGCGGTTTCGACGCGATCTGTCTGGACCGCAGCGAAGGCCCGTATCCGATCCGCACGTTCACCGGCGACATCGGCGGCCGTGTAGCCTTGGGCGTGGGGCAGGGCAGTCTGGCGATTCTTGCGTTTCTGCCCGAGGACGAGCGGGAAACGGTCATTGCCTACAACCTGCCACGGCTCAAGGATTTTCACCTGTACGACGAGGTGTTTCTGCGTTCGGAGGTGGAAAACGTACGGCGCCAGGGCTACGCGGGGCGCAACACCGGTGCGCTTCCGGGCATGGCCGGGCTTGCTGTGCCGATCCTGGACCGCAGCGGTCGTGCAGTGGCTGCGCTCAGCGTGGCGACCATCTCCGACCGGCTGGGGCCCGATCGCCTGATGACCGTGGTCGAATTGCTCAAGCGCGAAGCCACGGCCATCAGTGCCAGAATCAACCCGTTCGACCCGTCGCTGCGGCGGCCCAGCCAGGTGTTCGGGCAGGTTGAATAGGCAGCATGCCTGTTCAGTTTCGAAGCGGCTGTCGGTCTTCGCTCGTTACGCCCATCCGCTGCGGCTCAGGCCTTCTGCCTTGAACACCAGCGCCTTCAGGCCGCCCTCAACGCGAGCGTCGGGGAACTCCGGCGGGTTTTCCAGGCGTTGTTCGAAGCGCAGGCAAGGTGCTTCGATTGCGGTGTGCTGAATCAGAAAATCCGGTCCCAGCGCGGGATCGTTCATGCACGCCAGCACCGAACCGTTCTCGTCCAGCAACTCCGGCAATCGACGCAGGACACGCTGGTAGTCCTTGTCGAGCATGAAACTGCCTTTCTGGAAGGACGGCGGGTCGATGATGATCAGGTCATAAGGGCCGCAACGGGTGACTTTGGCCCAGGACTTGAACAGGTCATGGCCCAGAAAGGTCACGCGGCTGAGGTCCTGATCATTGAGGCGATGATTCTCGCGACCGCGATTCAACGCAGCACGGGCCATGTCCAGATTCACGACGTGGTCGGCACCCCCGGCCAGGGCGGCGACCGAGAAGCCGCAGGTGTAGGCGAACAGATTGAGGATGCGTTTGCCCTTGGCCTGAGCCTGCACCCATTCACGGCCGTAGCGCATGTCCAGAAACAGGCCGCTGTTCTGCTTTTTGCCGAAATCGACTTTGTAGCGCAGGCCGTTTTCGGTGATCACCCATTCATCCGCGACCTCGCCGGTCAGCCATTGGGTGGTGCTCTGAGGCAGATAGCGGTGTTGCAGCAGCAGGGTGTGAGCCTGGCTCTGCTGCCACTGGGGCGTGTCGATCAACGCGTGCAACAGCTGCATCAATGCTGCCAGCTCGGATTCAAGAGGTTCCTTGAACACCGAGACCAGCACCACGCCCTGCATCCAGTCGACGGTGATGTGCTCCAGCCCCGGCCACATACGACCACGGCCGTGAAACAGGCGGCGGGTTTCATTCGGGACGTTGTTCAACGCGTCGATCAGGTGCTGTTGCAGAATCGCGAGTGCTTCAGGGGTCATGGCGCAGGTCGGTCAGGAAAAGCGGCGTATGGTAAACGTATTTCAGCAGATGGGCATCGCAGGGTTCAGCGTGGCATGTATTGGCGTTGCCAGCGGTGCGGGATTTTCAGCGAAACCAGCCCCAGCAACGCCGACAGGCTGCCGCTGATCAACAGGGCGTTGAGCCCCAGACGATGCTCGAGTATCGCGCCTATCACGGCGCCGATGAACATGCCGACCCAGGGGACCAGTTGCACGCGCCAGCCGTCCCGGCGTTCCCCCAGCATCCAGCGACCCAGGCCACGACCGAACCGCGACAGCGCGCCGGTCACGTAAGTCAGACCGACCGGCAGCCCGTTGACCTGCTCGACGGCGGCGTTGAGCATGCCCATTGCCAGAATCGCCCAGATCAGCGCGAGCATGTTGCTTTCCAGTGGCCATGCGGCAGCCGCACACAGCAGCGTGGCGATGCCCAGCAGCAAAGGCAGGGCACGTCGCCCGCCAAGGCGCGTAACCACCACGCCCAGCGCATTGCCGGCAATGAAAGCAAGGATTGCGAGGGTTAGACGCACCGTCACGCTCAGGTCGCCATCACTGATTGCGACTGCAAGCCGGGTGGTGTTGCCGCTCATGAACGAAACGAAATCGCCGGTGGCCATGAAGCCGATGGCATCGGTCATGCCGGCCAGAACCGACAGGCTCGCAACCAGCCCCATACCGACCCGGCCACGCCATTTCTGCATGTTCAGGTGCCTGGGGCTGACGCTGGAAGTGGCGGGCTGTGGCAGCATCGAAGGTCCTCTGGACCGAAGAAAGCGCGTCTGAACTCGGGTGCAGCGATTTACAGCGGCTTGGCGCGCACGATCCGCTTGGCCTTGACCTCATCAGCATAGGCTTTGAGCTGGTCGGCATCGCTGTAAAGGCGGTTGACCATCTGCAGCACTGCGGTGACATCCACATCGTTCATCTGCGAGGCGAGTTTGAGAATTTCCTCCGCCGTGTTTTCCAGATTGGTTGCTGTCCCTTTCAGGTGTCGCTTCAGCTCCTGAGTCGACTTATTGAGCGCCATACGTGTTCCTGTGCCAAGACCTTGAATTCCATACCCGGAGCATGGCTTTTTCTGCGATAACAAGCAATCAGGCGTGTGCCTGTGCGTCAGGGTATCGGCCGATTCAGGCTGATCTGCAAGGCAAGCTGCTCAATCGTCGCGGGTCAGCACTTCCAGCAGTTCTATTTCGAACGTCAGGTCGGCTCCGGGCTTGATGTGCGCGCCCATGCTTCTGTCGCCGTAGGCCAGGTGAGCGGGGACGAACAATTGACGCTTGCCGCCGACTTTCATGTCCATCAGGCCCTGGTCCCAGCCTTTAATGACGCGACCAGTGCCGATCACGCACTGAAACGGCTTGCCACGCTCGTGGGAGGAATCGAACACCGTGCCGTCTTCAAGGGTTCCGGTGTAATGCGTGGTGATCAGCGCACCCTTTACCGCTGCCTTGCCCTCGCCGAGGTGCAGCTCGGTAATCTGTAATTCTTTGCTCATTGCCATGCTTCCGGTTGCAGCGCGCTCTGTCATTGGCGCGAGCGGGCTTTCTCGCAGAAAAGCCGCTTCATGACAAGCCGCCTCATGACAAACCGGTGGAAACGAAAACGGGGGAAGCTTTCGCTTCCCCCGTTTAGTCGAACCCCAGTAACTGTCAGAGATTCTGCGAGCTGACCACCATGGCCTGCGCGATGTTCTCTTTCTGCTCTTGAGTGAAGCCGTCCCAGATATTGGTCTTGGCGTAGTAACCCAGGCCCGCCAGGCAATAAAGGCTGAGGGTCAGAACGATGACGATCGAAACAAAGGTCCAGCGGCCTTCGTCATCGTCTTCCCGTGTGAAGCTGCGCGAATAGTTGTCCTCTGCGCTGCGGAAGAACAGCGCGGACGACAGACGCTTGAGCCACTGGAACAAATGAACAACAACGATGCGCAGCATGGGTAAATCACCTCAAAGGTTAAGAAAACGGGTTACCGGGATGCCGTCGAGGGCATCGGATGCAAAAGCTGAAAACGAAAAAAGCCCGTCTATGACGGGCTTTCTTTTTATGATTCTGTTCAGGCGAGCAGTGAAGGGCGACGTTGAAACGGATCGCGGGAAGCACTGCGCGTGCCTGACGTTATGGAAACATTTTAAAACAAATGGAGGGTCGCATCTACCCGCGCCATTCGGTTGTCAGACAACTGGTAGTGCCTGGAGGTGTGACAAAACGTCGCCCTGTGCTCATTTGCTGCTCAGCAAGCAGCATGCTCCGTGGTCAAGTCTTGTAATACTTTCTCAGCGTACGAAACATCTATGTGTATTGTACGATCAGCGCCCGTATTGATTTTCAGGACTGTATGAATACCCTCCAGGAGCCTCCGAGTTGTCCTCCTTCCATCGCTTATGGCTGGCCGGTAATCTCACTGTTACCCAGCAGGCCGCTTCATTCGAACGTCTCTCTACTTAACGTCTTGCACTGCATGCATTACGGCAGACCTTCGCGTCCTGACGCTGCAACGCCATGCCTGACGTTCAGTCATGGTGTCTGGTCTACAGTGACCCATACCAACCCCTGCCATTTTTATCGTGAGGCTGCATAAACCATGGAATGGATCGCTGATCCCACGGCATGGCTTGGCCTGCTGACCCTTATCGTGCTGGAACTGGTGCTGGGCATCGACAACCTGGTGTTCATCGCCATCCTGGCCGACAAACTGCCCCCTGAACAACGCGACAAGGCGCGCGTCATTGGCCTGTCGCTGGCGTTGATCATGCGCCTTGGCCTGCTGGCGAGCATCTCGTGGATGGTGACGCTGACCGAGCCGTTGTTCGAAATATTCGGCAAGACGTTCTCCGGTCGCGACCTGATCATGCTGTTTGGTGGTGTGTTCCTGCTGTTCAAGGCCACCATGGAACTGCATGAGCGGCTGGAAGGGCATGTCGCCCAGCGCGCCGGTAATGCGGGCTATGCGTTGTTCTGGCCTATCGTTGCGCAGATCGTCGTACTGGACGCCGTGTTCTCGCTGGATGCGGTGATTACCGCCGTCGGCATGGTCGAGCACCTGTCGGTGATGATGATCGCGGTGATCTTCTCCATCGGCCTGATGATGATTGCCAGCAAGCCGCTGACCAAATTCGTCAACAGCCGCCCGACGGTGATCATGCTGTGTCTGGGCTTCCTGATGATGATCGGTTTCAGCCTGACCGCCGAAGGCCTGGGTTTCCATATTCCCAAGGGCTATCTGTATGCGGCCATCGGCTTCTCGATCCTCATCGAGGTGTTCAACCAGATTGCCCGCAAGCGCAGCAAGAAGTCGGCCCATGGCCACCTGCCGCGCCGCGAGCGGGCAGCCCATGCGGTGATGCGCCTACTGGGCGGTCGCAAGCTGGAGTCTGGTGACGTCGATGAGGAAATCACCGACATGCTGGATGGTGAAAGCAGCGAGCCGGTGTTCGACCGTCGTGAGCGCGTGATGATCAGCGGCGTACTGCAGCTGGCAGAGCGGCCGATTCGCACGGTGATGACGCCGAGGGCGGAAGTCGACTGTATCGACCTGAACGACAGCGCCGAAAAGATTCGTCTGAAACTGATGCACTCGTCCTACTCGCGTCTGCCGCTGATTGGCGAGCGCGGTATCGATGAGCCGCTGGGCTTCGTGCACAAGAAAGAGCTGTTCAAGGAGCTGTTGTCCGGCAACGAGCCCGACTTGAAACTGATGTCGCGCAAAGCAATCAACCTGCTGGAAAGCTTCACCATCCTCAATGCCCTGGAGCAGATGCGCAAGGAATCGACGCACATCGCGTTTGTGGTCAACGAGTTTGGTGACTTCATCGGCGTGTTGAGCATGACCGACATTCTCGAGTCCATCGCTGGCCAGCTGCCTGACGCCAGCGAAGTGGAAGGCCCGGACATCGTCGAGCAGGGCGAGGACTTCGTGGTATCGGGAGCCTTGAACCTGAGCCTGATTCGCGAGCGCACTGGCTTCCAGGCCAAGGCGACCGAGGATTATCAGACCCTCGCCGGACTGGTCATGAGCCTGCTGGATCGCCTGCCGTCTACCGGCGACAGCCTCAGCTGGCAGGGCTGGAACCTGCACGTCGTCGGCGTGGAAGAGCGCCGAGTGACTCGGGTGTTGCTGCAGAAGCAGCCCGACATGGGGGCTGGCAAATAAGCACCGAGCTGTAATGCAAAACGGGGCCTGCTCATGCTGAGCAGGCCCCGTCTTCATGTGTGCGTCACGCTTATTTTCGACGCGGACGCGACACCACGGATTCGATATTCTTGCGGCCGATCAGCTTGGGCTGCGCAGGCTCTTTGGCCACCGGCTCATCAGCCAGCCACTTGAACATCACAAGACAATCCACCAGGCCCAATCGGGCATGACGATAAGCCTTGGGCAACCGCCCGACCGTCTCGAAACCCAGCTTGCTCCACAACCCGACCGCCACCTCATTGCTGGCGACCACCGAATTGAACTGCATCGCCAGGAACCCGCTGTCGCGCGCCAGTCGCTGCGAATGCTCGCACATCAACCGCGCCACACCGCGCCCTCGCGCCGCTTCCGTCACCATATAGCCACAGTTGCAGACATGATTACCCGGGCCTGCCGCATTGGCCTTCAGGTAATAGCTGCCCAACAGCTGGCCATCTTCCTCGGCAATCAGCGTGTGCAACGGCGCCTTCATCCACAGATCGCGAGCCTGCTCCTGAGTGAGGGCAGGGTCGTAGGCGTAGGTTTCCTGAGCGATGACGACAGCCTGGAAGGTGGGCCAGAAGCGCTCGAAATCTTCCGGTGTCATGGGGCGAATCTGGATCATGGTGAGGCCTTGGTGGGTAGGGCTTGAAGTCCGGCGTGTACGTTAGCTTGGGTGTGCTACCACTTCCAGGCTTTTTCGGTGAACTCGGCCGTGGAGGGGAGCACGGTATGGAGAAAGCTCAGGTACTTGTTGAACAGTACCTCGTGCTGGAAGCGGGCCTCGAAGCCGAGAGTGACGTCCGTGCGGTGCGTGATGATCATCAAGCGTTTGCGGTCGACAGTGACGAAGTTGTACTCGCCCCATGGCAGGCTTTGTTCGTGGTGGATGGGGTTTTCCCAGTTGAGTAGCTTGATGGCTGCGATGAATGCCATGGCCACGGGGCCGATCAGGAAGAGCAGCGAGCCGGTGAGTATGGCTACTAATACGAACAGCATGATCACGGCGATGGCGATGCCTTTGAAAAAGGAAGAGGCGAAGTCGGGGTAGTGGAGGTAGTACTCGAGGTGGGCTCTGTCGGTTTTGATGGTGTAGTTGTAGATGGTTTTTTGGCGGACGCCTAACGCTATGATGTAGATGGCGGCGCCCGCAAATGTGTACACCAGAAAAAGTGCCTCAGAGGGCTTCTCTAGATAGACATCCCTGCCAAGCCATATGCAGAAGCTCATGGGCAGCGCGCATATAAATATCGTACCTAGCTGGGTCCAAAATATTTCATTGGGGGATCTTGCCATGGTTTTTATGGACCAGTTAAAAATATCGTTGCTCGCTAGGCTCGGACTGATTGTTTTAGCATTACCTGAATCATCAGCGATATTGTTTTTTGTTTTTTGCAAGATAGGGGCTTTCGTTTTATCAGTCATGATGTTATTCCGCTATTTCAAGTGTCAAGGTGCTGATTCGACTAGACGCTTTTATTTCCAGTTCGATATGTGCCAGCCCGTCGACTGCTGTATCTCCCTGACTATCAAGTTTCAGTTGAAACAGGTAGCCTACGTCCTGTTGACCAGGTCTTATCAGACTGTCGGGATACCATATTTGTAGTTCCAGATACGTTGCGTCTTTCTCAAGCGGCACCCAGGTTTCCCAAACAACATCTTCACTTTCAGGGGGCATAAGCGGAAATGTGAAATCTTCTTGGGCTTTGCGAGCGGGCTGATTGACAAGCTTTTTAAATTGATCAACCTTCTTGAACTGTCCTCTATCGAGAAAGGGGTCGAGTATCGGGTCATCAATTTTTGCTACAGGCAGCACGCCCAGTGGACGTTTACTACTGATGATATTGAAATGTACTGATTGTCCGCGCACTGCGCTTGGCAGAAGAATTTGCACACCAGCACCGTATTGTACCGGAGCGCTATAGGGGGTATCTCTACCAAAATAATGGTCTTCGTCGCGTGTGGTGCTTTTAACATGAACCTGAGGGCTCAGCTGTATCGTGAGCAGAGCAAGCTTTTCTTCAAGTTGACCATCTGCATCTGTTGAATAATGGTAGTTGATTGATTTGGACCAGCTGCATTTTCGCAGCCACCATCCAACGCTATCTTGCTTGAAATAATTCAACGCCATATTAGTCAATAGATAAATCACACCTGTTAGCAGAATTGCTACGCTAAACCACGGGTTCATTGCAACCAATGTATAAGAACTGGTTGGAAGAATTCCTGCAGCGAGCTGGAATGTGCTGCCTATCGCCATAAGGCCTACTGAACCAAATTTTATACGTGTGACAGTTGCCTCTTCAGTTGTTTTTGTTTTAGTCAGGTCATCGTAGATGTCTATCAACTCCAACGTAGACGCCGCTACCCCAAACGCCCCCATCGCCACCATCGAAACCCTGAACCCACGTATCGCATCACTCCACGCCGCATTTCCCTTTGCCCTCCAATAACCCGCAGAACGATCCAGAATCCCCACATTCTTGCCGTCAATCAGCACCGGCGTCGCATCCCTGATAATTGCCCACGGCGCTTCAACAAACACCGCCATCAACAAGTTAAAGCTATACCCCAACCCATACGTCACCTTGCCGATGTCCTTGGCACTGAAGTCTCCGTCCCGAGTAAGGTCGCGATAGGTGAAAGCGGTGTTGATGAAGTTGAGCATGATCACGCCCCAGGTGATCGAGCCGGCAATCCCTCCCAGTCCATCGAGCCAACGCTTGGCGCTGCTCAGCCATTCTTTGGTGATGGCTTTGCCGGACTGGAAGTGCAGGCGAATTTCGTCCTGCAACTGCTTGGCGTATTGGTTGTTCTGATAGTCGAGCAGGGCGGGCATGCTCAGTTCGTGCAGGCGAAGCTTTTGCTCGAGCGCGCGCAGGTGGCTGGCGATGCTTTTGCGGGGGTTGTAAGCGGTTGGGTAGAGCCAGCTGCGACGGATATCACTGATCTGTTTGTTGAGTACCCGCCATTCGCTGATCCAGTTTTTCAGTTTCGCGAGCATGTTGTGATCGATCGCAATACGCGCCTTTGAATCGAGCAAAATCTGGCCGATCAACAGTGTGCGAATCAGTGCGGCGATGTTCTGCTGCTTGCCCACCGCCAGGCGGCTGTCGATGGGCACCCAGGCCAGCAGGATACTTTCGAACGTTGCCTTGCCAGCACCGCTGGCCAGTTGGCCGAGGGCTTTGAAGGTGTCCTGAACGGGGTGTTTCAGCGCCTTCATCCACGGCTTGTCGGCAAAGCCCTGGTGATTGAGCGTGCCGTTAAGTTCGCCAATGCGGGTGGCCAGGTTGGTGATGTCGCCGAGGCCGTTCAGCAGCGCGTTAGCTTCCTGGTGTAGGGCATGTTTGAGCGCCGGTGAGAAGCCGTAGCGCAACGTGCCAAACAGGCTGCTGTCGTTGGCTTCCTGCTCGGCGAGCCAGGCGCTGGCGGCGTTGTCCTGAGCGTAAATGATCTGCAGGTTAAGCATGAGCGTTTGCAGATAAAGCAGGCTTTCAGGGTGTGTGGGGTCGACAAACAGCTTGAGCGGTTCCGTGCCCAGATGTGTCGACCATTGCCGAAAGTCGCTTTGCGTGTCACGCACCTGTTGCAGCAGTGTGTCGCCGGTTGGCAGGTGCTGCTGAAGGTACGCACGCGCACCACTCAGATCGACCTCGCGCCGCCATTTGTGGCGATCTTTCCAGGCTTGCAGGGCCTCGTCGGAGGGCGCGCTGCCGTAACGCATTTCAATCGATTTGCGCATGTCCAGGCTCTTGAACATGTCCGGCATCAGCAGAAAATCGCCGGGAACGTTACTGCTGCTGATCTGCGCTTCCTCAAGAATGCACTGCTCGAAGTAAGCTTCGAGCTCGCCCAGATACTGGTGAGTGAGCGCGGCATTGTTGCGCACCGATGCTGGCAGTTTCTCCGGCTCGCTTTCAGCGCCACATAGCGTGGTGACGGTCTGGGCGATCTGGATCTTGTGTTCGTGCTCGGCTTGCCAGTTGCGGTACGCGGCCTGATCGGCGGCCAGTTGCATGCCCAGATCGTTGAAAATGGCCAGCGGATCATCAAGGGCTATGAGCAGGGAGCTGTCCTGATCTTCAACGCTGCCCTGCCAGAAAACGTCAGCGCCGATTGGCGAAAACAGCGGCTGGGTTTCTTCACTGGAGGACTCGGATGTAGGAACAGCCGAGTCTGCAAAGCGGTCATCACCAACCACATGCTCCTTGTCGATGTCCGCCACCGCCTCGGCGATGCGGTTCAGTGGCAAGGTATCCGGCTCGGCCATGGTCATGCAGTAGCGTTTCAGATCCAGCGCTTTCATCCATGAAGCGCGGCTTTCCGGATTCGAGCGCAGGTGTTCGCAGATTTGCCAGGTCCACTGCTGCGCTGAAAACGCGATGCGCAGCAGGTTGTTTCGCGGATAGAGCAGAAAAGGCTTGGCATCGCTGCCGCCACTGCGCTGGTCGCTGCCAAGCTGCGCATCGGTCCAGATAATACGACTCAGGTTGCCAGTGGCGGCTGACACCGCGTATTCATCTAACGTTTTGGCGTCCTCGTCGTAGACATACACGTAGCCGTCATACAGCTGGCGAAGGGTATAGCTGCGTGTTTTCAGCTTCGGCATCACCGCCCAGCGGCTGCCTTTGAGTAGCGGTTTCAGCTTGTTGGGCGAGGTATCGTAGCGGGAGCGGTCCAGCGCATAGCGCACGGGTACGATGGCGACTTCAGGTTTTCGGAAGGGGCACAGACTGGTAGCCGTGGCGGGTATCTTGGCGAACGTTGCAGCACGTCGTTGCGTTAGTGTGCCGGATTTATCGGTCATGCATGGCATCTCTGTCGGTACGAACTTTCTGACGGTATTCATCGAGTGCGTTTATGCGCAGTTCCGGGGGTAAATGCTGATGCTCGGGGTACTGAACGCACCAGGATTGGTAGTGGCCCTTTGGCGAGCTTACAAAGCCCAGGCCCCAGTCGTGGCAGATGTCGGCCCAGGTCGCCAGTGCGTACTCACTGACCAGCCCCCACTCAATTGCGCTGTCCACGACATGCGTCAGCCAGATTTCGATTTGATCGTCGCTCTGGTCCAGAAAGGCCAGCGGATCCTGCTTTTTGATCCATTCATATAGGCGCCCTTCGAATAGCCATCGATGGCAGCTTTCGAAGGCTTGCAACTGACGTTCGCTCACCAGAGGAAAATGCGCTCGAGAGACTTTTTGCGCACGCTCGTTAACAAATGTCGTGATCGCTGGATCGAGGTTTTGTTGCCAGCTGCGCAGGGGTGACTGAACCCAGAGTTGATCGATGGGGCCTAGCGTCGAGTTCAAATGTTCAGGGTCATAGCTCGATAGCCAATAGTGCATCACCAGCGGATCTGCGAAGCGCAGCAGACTTGAATGACCGAGATAATCAAGGGGGCTCAGGAAACGCTGCAAATGTTCAGAGACGCTTTTCAAGGACGCATCGCTGAAAAAAATGCAGGCGTCGATACGTTGTTCAGGATGTCGATGCCACTGCGCAATGAGTTCGGAGGGATGAGCCGTGCGCACAAGTACCGGGCCTAAATCCATGATCTCTGCCCACCGTGTGCCGAGATAAAGCGGAGCGATATCGATAGGCTCGTCGCGCTGGTATAGCTGCTTTAAGGCGTCAGGTCTCAGCACTCCGTCAATCAACAGATAATTGGCTTGATTCATTTTTTCGTTTCTTCGGTTGCTTGGGAGCATTGGCTACAAAGTGGGCTGCGTATCATTGCCTGTCGCTGTGCGGAGATCAGCATGTCACCTGATTCGCCAGCTTCTGGTCGCTCTGCATTACCTGGAAGTAGCGGGGTTGCTCCAGAGCCGTTTCCGGGGCTGCCCCCCGAATTGAGCTTTATCTGAGACCCGTTCACGGTCACGCCACTGGCATCGATCTTGATAAAGGAGCCGGCTGCTTTTAGCGTGATTTCAAGCCCCGCCTCAATGATCAGTTTGTTACCGGCTTTGAGGTGGATTTCCTGTCCTGCGTGGGCCAGCAATCCATCCCCCACTCTGATGTGCCGGGTTCCGCCCACGGTGACGTGATCGCTCGTTTTTACCTCGGTCAGCCGGTCGCCATCGACAGTCCGATGTTCCTCGGTCTTGAACTCGCTGTAGCTGTTGCCTTCGATCCGCTCATGCCGATGATGACCGACCCGGATTTTCTGCTCGTGCTCGACGTTTTGCTCCCAGTCGCGCTGGGCATGAATGTAGATCTGCTCCTGACCGGCCCGGTCTTCGATGCGCAGTTCGTTGGAACCATTGCCACCGGGGCTGCTCAGGCTCTTGAATACACTGCGCGTCTGATGTGCAGGCAGGTCGTAGGGCGGGACGTGCTCTGCGTGGTACAGGCAGCCGCTGACCAATGGACGGTCAGGGTCGCCGTCAAGGAACGTAACCAGTACTTCCATACCCACTCGCGGGATGACCATGCTGCCGTAGTGATTACCGGCCCAACCGGACGAAACCCTTACCCAGCAGCTGCTGCGATCATTGGCCTGCCCCTCGCGGTCCCAATGAAACTGCACTTTGACCCGACCGTGCCGGTCGCAGTGTATTTCCTGATCTTTCGGGCCGGTGACCACAGCGGTCTGGCTGCCGAATATTCTTGGCTTGGGATGATGCCGGGGAGGGCGATACGAGGCTTGCCACGGTGTAGCGAGAAAGGTATTGCGATAGCCTTGATGAAAGTCCCCCTTGTTCTGTAATGCATGGGCGGACTCCTCAAGCCCCTGCGGCTGGCGGCCCTCATGACGAACTTCGGTCAACAGCCACAGGTCGTTCCATTCCTCATTGGGGTGCTCGCGCAAAGGTAGAAAATGACCGCTGACCAAGGTGGGTTGATCACTTTGGCCATCGCCCAGTCGGTAATCCTGGCGATGGCGCTCAAGTGCGCGGCTCGCCAGATGCGCTCCTCGATCCCGATGAATGAAGCCGCCCGGGTACTCGTAGTGCTCCAGCTCTGGCCGGGCGTCGTCATATGCCGAACCTTCCATTTTCAGAAGTGGTTTTTCAAAGTGATAATCGCGATGAGTAACGCTGTTTGTACGTGTTTCCAGGCGCAACCTGAAGCGCTTGATGACCGACTTACCCGGTACCAGGCCACTGTCCGGCTTATAGATAACCGGATTTAGTTTAGGAAATACGGTCTGGTCATCACCAAACACCAGTTGATGTGCTGTGTGGCTGTGTTTGAAGTGGTAGTGCAGGCCTTCCTCTTCGCAAAGCCGCTGGATGAAGTGCAGGTCGGACTCGCCATACTGCACGCAGTATTCACGCTCGGGATAAGTCATACCGAGCTGGAAGCTGTAGGCGTCGCCTATCAGGTGATGTTCTTTCAGTACCTGCTCAATAATCTCCTTTACTGTTCGATTCTGGAAAATACGCTGATTGGTACGATGCCTGAGCCTTGCCAGATTCGGTCGCAAGGTGACGGAGTAGTGCGTAAGACGCCTGCCGGAATCGCCTTGGGAAACCTGATCGATCACTCCATGAATGCCGTTACCCCTGGATGTGTACTGCAGAAATGCGGGGCAATTCAGCAGGCTTTCGAGATCCATCGACGTGCGCTCGCTGACCAGCTCAAGCTTGAAACAGAAGGGCTGATTGATAGCTTCATGGCCGGTAAAAGAAAGGATTTGAAAATCATGCTCAGGGCCGTCGACGCTCATGCTCAAGTAAGGTCGATCAGTGGGGTTCAGCATCATAGGGACCACCGTGTCTAGCCGGTTTATAAAAACCCCGCCGATCCTGTCGAACCGCCGGGGCAGCGGAGTTATTCCGACTTCGGACTTCTCCAGTCATCAGACCCGGTAGTAGTGGCCTTTACGTGGTCCCAGGTTATTTTGCGATAGCTGAATTGAACGTCCTCCAGGTGTCCAAAGTGCGAGTTCTGCGGATCCTGGCAGTTGTGCATGTAGGACTTGATGTTGACGATGACCGCATCCTCCAGGGTGGTGGTGTAATAGTGTTCCTGCTTGCCATCGATAGACGTCCGGTACCACTTGATTTCGACTGTGCTTAGCGTTGAGCCTGAGCAAAGAGCCTCCAGAAGCAATGGCGAGGTCTTGTCGAAAATTTTCGTGACACACGCAGGGCCATGAATGCGTTGGCCAGTAGGCTGTCCTGACTGCGTATCACAGGGTGTAATGATGTTATGGCTGAATGCCTGGATTATTGCTTCATCTGCATGGCCTTCCTGATAGACGTTGCCGACAGAGTCTGCTGTGAAAGCTCCTGCTGTCAGTTTTTTCTGATTGGCATCTATGACAGTCATATAGGCGGGTGTAGGCATTAACGTCCTTCCTTACAGTCGGTGGCGCCTCACAAGCGAATTGGCTTGGAGATCGAAGCATCGCTATAACAAGTTACGTGCCAGGTATCTCTTAAGTCAGTATTGTCAGCTGATTTGGCTATGAGGGTGCCGCTCGTTGTGAGTTTTTTCGAGTAACTTGCGCAAGTTTCTGCGCACTATTTACATTTTTTTGCGCAGCTTTCCAGGGTTCTATCCAGATATATCCATATTTTTATATCTGGTCTTTTTGTGCGGAAGGTCATGGATTTTGTACGTGCTATTGGCAAGGTTGCTGGCCGTTTAATGGCGCCTTCTGGGTGAGTTTTAAACCAAATATATATGTGTGTTCTGATGAGCATGTGATAGCGTGTTTAGTCAATAGATAGTTAGGTTGTTAAATATTTTGGTACATAAATTATATGCGTTCCTACGTATTCTCTTCGTTTGTTTGTAAGAATTTTCCGAAAGTTTAATATCTTTCAGGTGTCACCTTGCTTGCTGGTTTTCATGGCGATAAGGTCTGTCTGGCTTTATGAGTGGTTGGAAAAATCGTTAACAATGAAATGCACGATGCGTGGGAATATGAGCAGTGGCCAGTAAAGACAAGCTCTCTATTCGATATCTGAATCTGGCCCGGCATCCTGTCGCAACGGGTGATTATGCAGGCGAAGACATCCGTTTTTCTACGGCGTTTGAAGCCTTGGAGCGTGAGTTGGGCGGTGCACAGGCCATTCTCGGGGAAGTGAATGTAGACTGGCTGCGGATCAGAGAGGGCTGCGAACATATCCTTTCAAATCAGTCCAAAGACCTGCGCGTCGCCAGCTGGCTGGCGTGGGCTCTATATGAATGCGAGTCTGTTAACGGATTATCTGCGGGGCTGGGATTGATTCATTATGTGTGCAAAGAGCATTGGCTGCTTTTTCATCCCAAAAAATTACGAACACGTTCAGCGGCCATGCAATGGCTCTTGCTGAAACTCGACAAGGCGCTGGGAGAGGATATTTCCATTACTCACCAGCTTCCTGAATTCCAGCAACTGCTCAGACAGCTTGATGGCCTGGACGAAATATTTAATCTGTATCTGGGAAGTGATGCCCCGTTGCTGCTGCCGTTGCGAAGACGGCTCGCCCGTATGATTCAGCGCGCTGAGCAAGTTGAGAAAGAGCCTGTCAAGGCGGTGGAGCGTGTCAAGCAGGCTGCGGTCCAGTTGTTTTCAAGTGACTCTCATATCGACAACGAGAAAGACGCCCAGCGGACGTTAAGTGTGCAAGAGAACTCGGTACGTAGCCTTTGCAGATGGTGGCTTAAGCAGAAAACTACAGATCCGCGAGCTTTCCGCCTGAGTCGCTCGCAGACCTGGTATGCAGTGGACAGTCTTCCTGAAAGAAACAGTGAAAAAATAACGCCGTTAAGGAGGTTGCCCGCTGACAAGTTGAACAATTACCAAGAGCGATTCGAACAGGGTCTTTACGCAGACCTTATAGTAGATATTGAAGCAAGTCTTGCAGGGTCGCCTTTTTGGTTTGATGGTCAGCGAATGGTCTGGAGCTGTCTGAAAGCCCTGGGGGGCGAAGCGGCAATGCGCGAAGTGGAAGCTCAGTTTGCTTTACTTTTAAAGCGCATTCCAGACCTTGTTGAACTTCGCTTTCACGACGGTGTGCCGTTTGCAGACGCGGAGACATTACAGTGGATCGCCACTTATATCCTGCCTGCCGAGGTCCATGTCGGAACTGCGTATGGCAGCGAAAGTCAGCATGACGCCTCAGAACGAAATTCGTTGTACCACGATGCACTGCCGGTTTTGCAGACAAAAGGGCTTAAAGCCGCTGTGCAATTAGTGAATGATCACTTGAACGGTGTGGAAGGCGGGCGAGAGCGATTTTTCTGCAAACTATGCATCGCACGTCTCTGTATCGATGCACACAAATACGAGTTGGCGAAGGTTCAACTAGAGTATCTTGATCAGGAGCTCCAATCAGCAAGCCTCCCTGCATGGGAATCCATGATCTTCCTCGATGTATCGCGCTTGTTATATAGCTGTTACGAGCGAATGGCGCTGAACGATAAGGCAGCAGCGCGCAAAGAAGTGATGTACCAGAGGTTGTGTCATCACGACCTTGAAAGATTTATTGATGGCTAACATAAAGTTTAATAAATTGAGGGGAAATGGAATGGCCAGAGAAGGCTCTGTAGCGCCCAAAGAGCGGATCAACGTGACGTTCAAGCCTGCTGTTGGTGGCGCGCAGGAAGAAATAGAGCTGCCACTTAAGTTACTGGTTCTTGGCGATTTCATACAGCGCGCGGACGAGCGAAAGCTTGAGGACCGTAAATCAATCAGTATCGACAAGAACAATTTCGATGATGTGTTGGCGAAACAGGAGCTTGAGCTGGTACTGAATGTACCTGACCGCTTGCAGGCTGAAAGCGGGGCTGACGATCTCACTGTCAGCATCAAGGTCTCTTCGATGAAAGACTTCAACCCTGCCAGTCTCGTCGAACAGATTCCTGAGCTTAAAAAGTTGATGGAGCTGCGCAACGCCCTCATGGCGCTCAAGGGGCCGTTGGGGAACATGCCTTCTTTTCGTAAGGCCATCGAGCAGGTCATTACGGATGAAACATCGCGTAAGAACGTGCTGGACGAGCTTGGCCTGGATGTCGCGGCGCAACAGTAACATCGGACCCATTGTCAGGAATTAACATATGAACACAAAAGCCATACCGCAGCGCGATGCAGGTGAACTTCACCATGGAATTCTCGATCAGATTATTGCACATACCCGATTAGAGCCTTGTGACGACGCCTATGGTATTGCCAAACGAGGGGTGGCTGCATTTATTGAAGAACTGCTGAAACCGCGTAATAACAACGAGCCGGTCAAAAAAGCGCTGGTTGATCGGATGATTACCGAGATTGACGTCAAGCTGAGTCGCCAGATGGACGAGATCATCCATCATGCAGAATTTCAGGCGTTGGAAGCATCATGGCGCGGGCTACAGTTACTGATTGATAGAACCGATTTTCGCGAAAATATAAAAATCGAGTTGTTAAGTGTTTCCAAGCAAGATCTTCTGGACGATTTTGAAGACTCGCCTGAAGTGGTTCAATCGGGACTCTACAAACATGTGTATACCGCTGAATATGGTCAGTTTGGCGGTAATCCCGTGGGCGCGATCATTGCTAATTATTTCTTCTCGCCGAGCGCTCCCGATGTGAAGACCATGCAGTACGTTTCAAGCGTTGCCTGCATGGCGCATGCACCTTTTGTTGCGGCCGCAGGCCCCAATTTCTTCGGGCTTGAGCAGTTCACCGGTCTGCCCGATCTAAAGGATCTGAAAGATCACTTCGAAGGGCCGCAGTTCGCTAAATGGCAAAGCTTTCGGCAGCGGGAAGACGCGCGTTATTTCGCACTGACAGTACCGCGTTTTCTTTTACGCAGCCCCTACGGGCCGAAGGAAAATCCGGTGAAGACGTTTGCCTATGAGGAAAACGTCTCGAACGACCACGAGCACTATTTGTGGGGCAATACGGCCTATGCATTTGCTACCAAGCTGACAGACAGCTTCGCCAGATTTCGGTGGTGCCCCAACATCATTGGTCCTTTGAGCGGTGGTGCTGTTGAAGACCTGCCTTTACACCACTTCCACAGTATGGGTGAAATCGAGACCAAGATTCCGACTGAGGTACTGGTGTCTGACCGTCGTGAATACGAGCTGGCGGAAGAGGGCTTTATCGCATTGACCATGCGCAAGGGCAGCGACAATGCAGCGTTCTTTTCTGCCAGCTCAGTACAGAAGCCCAAGTTTTTTGGCAACAATCCAGAGGGGAAAATAGCCGAGCTTAATTACAAGCTAGGCACTCAACTGCCCTACATGATGATCGTCAATCGCCTCGCACATTACCTCAAGGTGCTGCAGAGAGAGCAGATAGGTTCCTGGAAAGAGCGAGCGGACCTGGAGAGTCAGCTTAACAAATGGATACGTCAGTACGTTGCGGATCAGGAGAATCCGAGTTCAGAAGTGCGTGGCAGACGGCCGCTGCGCACGGCACAGGTCATTGTCAGTGATGTTGAGGGTGATCCCGGCTGGTACCGGGTCAGTCTAAATGTTCGTCCTCATTTTAAATACATGGGCGCTGACTTTACGCTGTCGCTGTTCGGCAAAATGGATAAAGAGTAGATCATCGATTGATGATGAATCCAAAAGGTAGCCTCTTTCAGCGCTTGGCAGGTGACGTACTGCAACAGCAGTCTTTTGACAAGGAAGAGCAGTTAATGATGTTGATATCGGCTCATCTGACCAAGATGCTGGGTACGCGCGCCGGTAGCGTAAAGATGCTGCCTGATTATGGTCTCCCTGACTTGAACAATATGGGGCTGAGCCTTGACGATACGCTGAGGCACTCTCGCATGATCATCGAAAAGATGATTCGAACATATGAACCACGATTGTTCGATGTTCACGTGACGGTGGAAGAATACGAAGGTTGTCTGCTGAGGCGAACATTCTCGATTGGTGCGGCTCTGGACATTGCAGGTGTAAAGAAGTCCATTCGATTTTCTGCACTGCTCGGTGGCGACGGCAAAATAAGTATTGTTTGAGTAAGTTTTTCGCCTCGCGAAGCGGTGCGCCGATTATCTACAGTTTTACACCCAGATTTTTCATTATCGATTTACGACCGGCCAGGTAGAAAAAAACGGTGTCATTTAACCTCTATTATCAAGAAGAACTGACGGCTCTCCGAGAGTCTGGGCGTCGCTTCTCCGAGCGTAATCCGGCGCTGGCTCCTTTTTTAGGGCAGGCGGGCAAGGACCCGGACGTAGAACGTTTACTTGAGGGGTTTGCTTTCCTGACGGGCCGTTTGCGTCAAAAGCTGGATGAAGATTTACCTGAGCTGACCCACTCCCTCATGCAGTTGTTATGGCCCAACTACCTTCGACCTCTGCCCTCGGTGAGCATGCTTCAGTTTGACGCTCTGGACGGCTCCGGCCCGGGTTTCGTGGTGGAGCGAGCAACACCTGTAGAAAGCGAGCCAGTCAATGATCAGGTGTGCCATTTCCGTACCTGCTTTGCCACTCAGGTATTGCCGTTGAAACTGACTCACCTCTATTGTTCGTCAAGCGGGAGCGGGACAACGTTGAAGCTGTGTCTGGCGATGAATGGAGACAGCCATTTAGGCGAGGTAAAGTTCAGTCAGTTGCGCTTGCACCTGGCGGGTGAGCGTCGCGTCAGCCAAGCTATTTACTTCGCGATGATGCAGAAGCTCAAGGGCATCACATTATTGCCTCTTGATGCGATGGGCGAACCGCTACTGAACTCTTCAGGCAAAGCGATCGAACTGATCATTCCTACAGAACAAGTGAAACCTGTAGGCTTCGCTGAAGAGGAGTCGTTGATTCCCTACCCACTAAATACCTTTCGGGGCTATCGCTACCTGCAAGAGTATTTCTTTTTTCCTGAGAAGTTTCTTTTTGTCGATGTTCTCGGTTTCGATGTCATTCGCTCATTGCCTGACGATCTGCTGAAGCGCGCGCGCGGGCTACAACTTGTTTTTGATGTGCGAGGAAAGGACATGCAACATCTTCGTCCTACCCTCGAAAACATCAAGCTTTACTGCACGCCGGTCGTGAACCTGTTCAAACAGGATGCCTTGCCCATTCTTGCGGATGCCCGGCAGGACGAATATCTGCTCATTCCTGCGCATTACGCACACGGCGGTTGTGGTGTGTACTCGGTCGATAAGGTGGTTGGCTGGCAGCCTGGAGGGCTGGGCTATCAGAATTACGTACCCTTCGAATCGTTTGAACATGACGCTGCGGTCGATGTGGATAGTGACTCGCCTTACTACAGCGTGAGGCATCGTACTTCGCTGCAGCACAAGGGGCTCGATACATTTTTAAGCTTCGGTCTTCGAGCAGGGCGAACTGACGAGACAATGTCCATTGAGATGACATGCACTAACGGTGACCTTCCGTGGCAAATCAGGGCAGGAGGCCTATGTAAACCATGTGAGGGCACCCCTGACTTTTTGCGTTTCAGAAATATAACGCCTGCCACGAAAACATTTGCGCCACCCATGGACGGGGATTTTCTCTGGCGTGTGATCAGTAACATGTCGCTTAACTACTTGTCGCTCGAAAATATCGAAGCACTGAAAGTGATTCTAGAAACGTACGATTTGCCTCGGTATTACGATTCGCAGGCAGAGAAAGTCAGCAAGCATCTCCTGGACGGGTTGAAGTCCATTAGGCACCAACATATCGACTGCCTGCATGACGGGCTGCCTGTAAGGGGCGTCAGGACGGAGTTGACCGTCGAACCTGACGGCTTTACAGGGGAGGGCAGTTTGTTCTTGTTCGCCTCCGTCCTAAACGAATTCTTTGCGCTCTACGCGAGCCTGAATTCCTTTCACGAACTGCATGTAAAGAGCACACACGGTGGAGGATACGAATGGGCACCGCGCATGGGCATGCAACCGCTGCTTTAGCCAGGCTGAGTCAGGACATACGGCGGTACTCTGTTTATCAGGCGATACCGCTGATTCTCAATACTTTGCGTGAAATCCATCCCGACACGGATGAGCGCCGCATTCATGATTTTCTCGAGTTGCGGGCAAATCCGGGTCTTGGATTTCCTGGCAGTGATATTGAATGCATGGAGCTTTTTTACGAGCAGGGTCAGCTGCACGTACGACTTGATCTAAATGTGATGAGCCTGGTCGGTTCCGGCTCTCCATTACCTGCTTTTTACGCTGAGCAAGCCTTGGGTGAGCGGGACAAGCCTAATGTGACTCGCGATTTTCTGGATATCTTTAATCGTCGATTGCAGATGTTAATGCTCCCCGTATGGCGCAAGTATCGCTATCACGCCATGTTCACCCGTGGCGCGACAGATCCGTTTTCCGAACAGCTGTTTGCACTGATCGGCCTGCACGGGCAGCGCATTCGCGAAACTCCCGAATTGAACTGGAAACGGTTGTTGCCGTATCTGGGGCTCTTGAGCCTGCGCGCTCATTCGGCCGCCTTGATCGAGTCGGTGCTTCGTTATTACTTCAAGCACGCTCAGCTGTTTATCGAGCAGTGCGTTGAGCGAACCGTCGATATTCGCAGCGCTCAGCTTAATTGCCTTGGAGTGACCAATCATCAGTTAGGACGCACTGTTGTGCTGGGTAATCGGGTCCCTGATCGGAGTGGCAAGTTCCGCGTCCACGTGAAAGAACTCGATTGGGAGCGGTTCCACGAATTTTTACCCATCGGCCCTGGCTACCGTCCGTTGGGCGCTCTTGTCCGATTCACGTTACGCGACCCTTTGGACTACGACGTTTGTCTTGAGCTGCGCCATGAAGACATCAGAGAACTGCGCATTGGCCAATCGAACACCTGTCACCTGGGCTGGACCACCTGGCTCGGGCGCGAGCATGCCCTGGGTCTGGTCATGCTCAACAGACCGATACATTAAGGACGACTCATGATCGATGTAGATTTGCAGCAACTCGTCAATGCCCTCGATGCGCCTACCCGCGGAGAACTGGAGGGAACGGCCGAACGCTGCGTTTCGAGAGGCAGCAGCAAAATTCTGGTTGAAGACCTGTTGCTTGCCCTGTTGGAAAGACCTGACGGGATGCTTTCCCGTGCGCTACTGGACGCCGAGGTTGGGGCTGACGAACTTGCAGGGTTTCTTCACCCGCCAGTCGAGCAAAGTGCTACCCGGAGCCCGGCATTTTCTGCCGAATTTGTTCAATGGCTTCAGGACGCGCTGTTGATTGCCAATCTGGATCTGGGCCAAAGCCTGATTGATCAGTCTGCGTTGATTCTTGCCTTGCTGCGTAATCCCTTGCGCTATGCCGACCGTCCATACCAGCCATTATTGGCGAAGATTAATATCGAGCGCTTTCGCGATCATGCCCTTGCCGAACAGATGCCGGAGGTAACAAAACCGTCAGTGAATCAATGTGATTCGCTGCTCGAACGCTTCACTCATAATCTGACGCAGCAGGCCAGGGAGGGGTTGCTCGATCCTGTGCTGTGCCGTGATGACTGTCTGCGTCAGATGATTGATATCCTGTCTCGTCGACGCAAGAACAACCCCATTGTGGTGGGCGAGGCGGGTGTCGGCAAGACTGCGGTTGTCGAAGGGCTGGCGCTTAAAATCGTTCACGGGGAAGTCCCGGATCTATTGGAAAACGTTGAATTACTGTCTCTGGATATGGGGCTGCTCCAGGCGGGTGCCAGTATCAAGGGCGAGTTCGAGCGTCGTTTGAAGGGCGTGATTGACGAGGTCAAATCCTCATCCAGGCCGGTTATTCTTTTCATCGATGAAGCCCACACACTCATCGGCGCCGGTGCGCAGGCGGGTGGTTCGGATGCGGCCAATCTGTTGAAGCCGGCATTGGCACGCGGCGAGTTACGGACCATTGCAGCGACGACGTGGGCCGAGTACAGACAATATTTTGAAAAGGATCCGGCGCTTGCACGTCGCTTTCAACCGGTCCGGGTGCTGGAGCCGACAGTAGAGCAGGCCATCACCATTCTGCGCGGGCTTGCTCCGCTATATGAACGTACTCATGGTGTCTATCTGCGCGATGATGCTGTAGTCGCCGCAGCCCGGCTTTCGGCACGCTATCTCACCGGGCGCCAGTTGCCGGACAAGGCAATCGATCTGCTTGATACAGCTTGCGCTCGAGCACGAATCGCTCTGGTCGCCGTGCCGGAGCGTCTTGAATATCTACGAAGCGAGATGGCGCGTCAGCAGAGGCAGTTCGAGGCAGTGCTGCGTGATGCCAATGCCGGTCTGTCGGTTGATGACAAGGCATTGGATACGCTGGCTGCCGATCTGTCACGGCTGCAGAGCGAGGCTGCAGCACTGGAGTGTACCTGGGCTGATCAGCGGGCAGCCGTCGAGCGTCTGCTGGACCTGCGCAAGCAACTGGCTGACCGAACAGCACAGTCGGCTGAGGCGAGTGAGTGTGATGCCATACGCGCGCTTGCGTCCGAGTTGGCCCAGGTTCGAAAGACCCTGATCGATATTCAGATGACCGACCGTCTCGTGAGCTTTGAGGTATGCCCCAGGCTGATAGCTGAAGTAGTGGGTGGCTGGACCGGGATTCCTGTATCGCGTCTGGCTCAGGAACACAGCCCGGCAATCAACAGCTTTTCCTCAGAACTGCGTATGCGCATCCGGGGTCAGGAGCAGGCGATGCTGACCATTGAAAAGGCAGTCCGGGCATCGGCTGCGGGTTTGAATGCACCCGGTGCCCCAACAGGGGTATTTCTTCTGGTCGGACCCAGCGGAGTGGGCAAGACGGAAACAGCCATTGTTCTGGCTGATCTGTTGTACGGCGGCGAACGTTTTCTCACGACGATCAACATGTCCGAATTTCAGGAGAAGCATACCGTTTCCCGATTGATCGGCGCCCCTCCGGGCTATGTCGGTTATGGCGAAGGGGGCATGTTGACCGATGCCGTTCGATGCAAACCGTATTCAGTCATTCTGCTCGATGAGGTGGAGAAGGCTGATCCGGATGTACTGAATCTGTTCTACCAGATTTTCGATAAAGGCACGGCCAACGACGGAGAGGGCCGGGAAATCGATTTCCGCAACACTCTCATTCTGATGACCTCCAACCTGGGTGCCGATCTGATCCATGCAAGCTGCCACGAGGGCAGACGACCTGATGTCACAGAGCTGAAAACCAGGCTGAACCCGATACTGAGTGCGCATTTCAAACCGGCATTGCTGGCTAGAATGCGGGTTGTGCCTTATTACCCGATCATGGGGTCGGCGCTGCGTGAACTGGTCGAGTTAAAGTTGGCGCGTCTTGGCGAGAGACTTCAATCCCGTGGCCTGACCTTCAGCTATTCGCATGATCTGGTTTGTCATCTGCTTGAGCAGTGTACGCAAGACGACAGCGGCGCCCGGCTGATCGATCAGTTACTGGAGTCCAGTCTGACCCCCTTGATAGCAGACCATTTACTTGGCGCCATGAGCCGTGGTGACAAGGTCGTCAGGGTTCACGCAACACTGGACAGTTCAGGTGGTGTTGTCTGTGAGTTCGAATAAGGTGGTCTCGTCCTTTCATTCGCTACACGACCCATTAGGCTATGCGCAAACATTGGTTTCGCGATACTCGGCGCTCTCCCGATCAGCCGACAGCCAGTCGTTGCAGCATGATTTTGTACTATATGCTGCCGAGCTCAGTAGCTGCCAGGCAAGCCAGTTGTTTTTGCTCGACGCGAGCCACAAACGCCTCTGCCTTGCTGCGCAGGCCGTCGACAGCGTCATTCAGCCTGACCAGAAAACGACTTCACTTAAAGACTACCGGGACGAGCCTTTACTGCAGTTCTGTCTGCTTCAGAACCGGGTTGTCAGCGTGCCGAAAATCAGCAGCAGTCTTTACGGAACCCGCTTTCTACCGGTACAGGCGCAAGAGTGGAAATCGCTGCTGTGCGTTCCGCTGCACAATCGTGAGCGGACAACTGTCGGGGTACTGGTATGTGTGAGCAGGCATTCTGGAGAGTTGGAAGGCTACGCAGAATCTCTGGGCGCGCTAGGGTCGTTCGTGATTTCTCAATTATCCGTTCTGCATTCGTCAGCCGGGCCTGGGGGCGCGAGGCTTCATCCGCGCAGGCGCGCCCTACCGGTAGAGCGCTTTGGACTTATAGGGCGTAGCGCTGCCCTGGATCGAACCACCCATCTTCTGAGCAAGATTCTCGACAGTACCTGCACGGTGTTGCTGACCGGTGAAACCGGGACAGGCAAGGAGATAGTGTCTCGTGCCATTCACGAACACGGGCCTCGTCGCTCCAACGCGCTCGTGGTACAGAATTGCGCCGCCTTTCCGGAAGCTCTTCTGGAAAGCGAACTCTTCGGTTATCGCAAAGGCGCGTTTACCGGCGCCGATCGTGATCGGCTTGGCCTGTTCGACGCAGCTGATGGCGGTACGCTGGTACTCGACGAAATTGGCGATATGCCGCTGCAATTACAGGCAAAGCTTCTGCGGGTCTTGCAGGAGGGCGAGATTCGTCCACTGGGCGGCAACGACGTTCGCAAGGTGGATGTGCGAATCATCGCGGCGACCCATCGCCATCTACCGACATTGGTCGCCGAAGGACGCTTTCGAGAAGACCTCTATTACCGTTTGGCGCAGTTCCCCATAGAGCTTCCTCCGCTACGTCATCGCGTGGAAGACATCGAAATACTGGCCCGGCATTTCTCGGACATAGCCTGCCAGAGTTCACGGCGAGAGCCCGTGCAGTGGTCGGAAGCTGCGTTGAGTGCGTTATCGGGTTATGCCTTTCCTGGAAACGTTCGAGAGCTGAAGGGGTTCGTCGAGCGTGCCGTATTGTTATGCGAAGACGCGGAGCTGAGACCGGAACACTTTCCCATTGCCACCGAATCGACAAGCCATCCGGCTGGTCTTTCACTGCGTGAGCGCATCGAACAGTTCGAGCGTGGCGTTCTACTCGAGAGTCTGCGCGACAGCGGCGGTAACCGGAGCCTTGCAGCACGCACTCTAGGGGTGTCGCGGCGCACGCTGCTTTACCGCCTGGCACATCTGAAGATCGCCGCTGCTGATGGACGGCGTACCTAGCCATTCAATAATCACGTTTAGTTAATTTCTTGTCTGGAGACGTTCCAATGAACTTTCATTGTTGGCGCACTGTGCCTATCACATTCATTGCGCTGATTTGCCTTGGAGGGTGCAAAGGTCATTTCAAGTTCAGTGATGATCAATACCGCGCGCTGGGCAGTCCAGAACCCTTCAGCCCACTGAATGCGTTGCGGCAGGACTCGACTCCTGGAAAAGAGATATCAGCGTCGCATGCCTTTTCGATTGCTGCCCTGCGTCAGGATTTCCAGAAATGATCTCGGTGAGCTCTTGTGTTACCCGAGTCTTCCAAACGGTACTGATAGTACTTTTGGTTTTGATCTCAGGTTGCTCCGCACTATCGCCGTACTCAACGCAAACACGTCTGGATATCAGATTGAGCGCGAATGATCGACTGAATCCCGATGTGAATGGCAGGCCGTCTCCGGTTGTTTTCAAGCTGCTTGAACTTCGGCGTCCCGTGACGTTTGAGAGCATGGATTTTTTCTCGCTTTATAAACGTACCGGGCAGGCGCTGGGAAATGATCTGGTGGCCAGTGAAGAGTTCGAACTTCGTCCCGGCGACAGTATTGAGTTGAAGCTGAAGCTCGACGACAGCAGTCGTTATGTCGCGGTGCTCGCGGCTTACCGCAACGTGTCCGAGACCCGCTGGCGTCAGGTGATTCAAATACTCCCCAACCAACAGAACAGCGCTGTTTTTGTATTGGGGGATTCCGGGCTTCAACTGGCAGACAGCCCAACTCGCACAGGAAAGTCGCTATGAATTCGCACAAGGTTATCTGGCAGGAAGGCATGCTGCTTCGCCCGCAGCACTTTCAGCATCACGATCGTTACTATGACGATCAATTGCGGATTCGGACTCAGTTGGCAGGCGCCTACAACTGGGGCTTTACAGCTCTGGAAATTGATCCGCAATTTCTGGGTTCAGGGCAGATCGTGATTGCCCAGGCCTCGGGCATCCTGCCGGACGGCAGTGTCTTCGATATACGCGGCCATGAGAGTCCTTTGGCGCTGGATATTCCCCCCAATACTTCAAACGTGTCGGTGTACCTGGCACTGCCGATCACGGCGGGCAATTGCATTGAGTCTCGCAGTCACGAACAGCCGGATGTGGTCGCACGGTTTACAAGCTACTCAGCGAACATCCGCGATTCAAACGCTGGTGAAGACCGTTCCACGCCAGTGCTGTGCGCCCGGCCAGAGTTCCGATTGTTGATGGGGGAGCCCCAGGGAGAGCACACCTACAGCATGCTCAAGGTCTGCCACATTCTGATCTGCAGTCCTGACAAGTCGCTTTCGCTGGACCTCGAATTTTCACCGGCCTTTATCAGCGCCAGCGGTTCCCGCTTTGTGATGTCGTGCCTGAGGGAAGTGGCAGGTTTGCTGAATCACCGTGGGGACGTGATTGCCGAGCGTATCGGTGTTCGCGGTCAGGCCAGTGGCGCAGAGGCAAGCGATTTGATGATGTTGCAACTGGTCAATCGCAATGCATTGGTTTTTCAACACTATCTCACTATTCGAAGCATCCACCCTGAAGAGCTCTACCGTGCACTGCTGTCGCTGTTGGGCGAGTTATCGACATTTGGCGGTGAAAGCAGACGTCCTCGATTGGAGGTTACTTACCAGCACAGTGACCAGGGCTGCACATTCAGAAGCGTAATGTCCGAGATTCGACAGATGCTGTCGATGGTTCTCGAGCAGCAGGCTCAGGAACTGGAGTTGCAGCCCCGGCAGTATGGAGTTCTGGTTTCGCCTCGGGTGGATCGTGAGCTATTGGGGGATGCCTCGTTCATTATTGCTGCCCGTGCAGATTGCGATGCCGAAGAACTGCGTCTGCGACTGCCTTCGCATCTTAAAGTCGGTTCGGTGGAACGTATTCGCGAGCTGGTAAGCCTGCATTTGCCGGGTTTACGTATCAGGCCTCTGCCTGTGGCGCCTCGGCAAATACCGTTCCATGCTGCCAAGAGCTATTTCATTCTCGATGTCGATGACCGGGAGCAGACCGGGATCGATCAGTCGGGAGGATTCGCTTTCCATGTATCAGGTGAATTTCCCGGTCTTGAACTGCAGTTCTGGGCGATCAGAAATTGAACAGGGTGGCGGATGTGCAAAGCGGTCTCGAAGATCATGCTGCTTTCGACCGGGATAATAGCGGGTCGAAAAGCGGCTACTTCACCGACACCCACCACACGCATCTTTTCGAAGGTCTGCAGGAGCAGTTGCTCTACAGCACTCGGCGAGTATCGGAAAGAAAGGCCGATAGCCACGTCAATCCACTGGTTGCTGCAGCCAGCGAATTGCTGGCTCAGGTCGCAAAACTGGGCGCAGCAGATGACGTTGGAGATATCCATCTTCTGAACGTACAGCTTTCCGATCAGGTGAAACTGTTCGAAGCCAGGGCAAGGCGAAACGCGATAGCGAACGATGAGCTGCTGGCCGCGCGCTATGTGCTGTGTACGGTAGTGGATGAAGCTGTACTGAACACGGTTTGGGGTAGCCAGAGTGACTGGTCGAAGATCAGTCTGCTAAGCCGCTTTCACAAGGAAACCTTCGGCGGCGAAAAATTCTTTCAACTGCTTGAAAAGCTCTCCGCAAACGCTTTCAGGCATCTCTCGATGCTCGAGTTGATGTACCTGTGCCTGGCACTCGGTTTTGAGGGGAAGTACCGCTCCCATCGTCGCAATGGCAACGAGCTGGAAGATATCCGGCATAACCTCTATCTGCAGATAAGACACGTAAGAGGCGACGTTTCGCGAACGCTTTCGCCTCACTGGCAGGGCGCACGCTCCGGCGCTGCCGACCGGCTGCGCATTATCCCTGCGTGGCTGATTGTGTTGTTCACCGCTATAAGCCTGACCGCGCTGTATTGCGGATTTGCCTGGGTACTCGGCGAGCAGCGTGAGGCCGTACTCAGGCCTTATCAGTCTGCGGATGCGGTAGTCATCGAGCGGCGGTCTTGAAATGAGAGATGCAGTGAAAAACTTGTTTAAAAAACTCATGACGCTATTGGGCAGCAGCTGGTTCTGGTCGCTGTTATTGGTACTGACGCTGGCTGCCTGTATCTGGATATTCGGGCCCTTGCTGGCGATGGCCGATAACCGGTTCTGGGAGAGTCCCGTTGTGCGCCTGGCGACTATCAGTATGTTGTTGCTGATTTGGGGCCTCGGGGTTGTATTTCTCAACTGGCGCAGCGGCTTGCAGAAAAGGCAGAAGGAGGAAAGCCCGGCAGGCCAGGAACATCTGCGTAAAACTATCGCGGTGGAAAAAGAGCGCCTGGAACTTGCGGGGCGTTTCAAGGATGCCTTGCGCGTGATCAAGGATTCGGACCTATATGGCGTATTGGGCACCAGGGGCCGAAATGAGCTGCCATGGTATGCAGTGATCGGCCCCCAAGGTAGCGGCAAGACCAGTCTGCTGGATTTTTCCGGGCTCGATTTTCCCCTGGACAGGCGCGGGCGCAAGCTGACGCACGATATGCGCAGCACCAGCAGTTGTGGCTGGTATTTCACTGAGCAGGCAGTTCTGCTGGACACATCCGGGCGCTATCTCGAGCAGCCCGTGCCCGACGTCGACGGCAGCGCATGGACCACGTTATTGAAGTTGCTGCGAGGCCGCCACCGCGCGCATCCACTCAGCGGGGTGCTGGTAACACTGCCGGTCGACACTTTGTTTGACGAGCACGACAAGCGTCTGGAGAAAATCGCCGAAGACGTACGGGCTCGCCTGGACGACATATTTCATCAGTTGCATATCGATGTGCCGGTTTACCTGGTAATGACCAAGGCCGACTCGGTTGCAGGCTTCGACGCCTTTTTCGATCAACTCTCCCGGGAAGAGAGTGAACAGGTCTTGGGCGCTACGTTCCGGCAGGGTGAGCAAGGCAGTGGTATCGACGTTCTTGGCAAGGCGTTCGATGCCTTGCTGCAACGCCTTGGCAGTCAGGTTATCACTCGCATTCATCAGGAGCGGGACAGCCGACGCCGTGGCGAAATGCTTGAGTTTCCCAACCAGCTTGGAGGCATCGCGTATCGACTGAGCGTCTTTGTCGAGCTGGCATTTTCCGGAAATCGCTATCAGCGGGCCAGTCAGTTTCGTGGATTTTACCTGACCCGAGCGCCGCAATTCGTGCAGAACGATCAGCCATCCGATGGGCAAAGCGATACCGGATCACTGACCCGCTACAGCGGAAAAGCGCGGTTCATTCATGATTTGTTACGACATGTGATTTTCCCTGAGGCCGATCTCGCGATTCTCGATAAAACAGCACGCCGAAAGATTCAGTGGCGTCAGCGGGGTATGTGTTGCGCGGCGTTGTTGCTCTTGTCTGTGTTCGGTGTGCTGTGGGCGACCGGTTTCAGTGCCAATCATGACCGGCTGGAAAGGCTGCGTGTTATGGGCGAGCAATGGGCGCACCAAAGATCATCACTGGGCGCCGAGGACGATCTGCTGACGGTCCTTGATAGCTTGAATACGCTTTATCTGGCGGCCCGCGTATTTCCGGATGGCGATGAGGTCGGTCTGCATGAACGCAGTGGCCTCTATCAGGGCAAGCCTGCCAACGATGTTCTGATGCGCACCTATCATGCGGAGCTGCAGAGGGAGTTGCTGCCACGCGTGGCCCACATGATTGAGGCGCGCATAATGGCTAGCCTGGGGGATCGCGAGCAGTTGCTGGATAGCCTGCGTGCCTACCTGATGCTGGTCAAGGACGAGCACCGGGAACCCTCTGCGCTGAAGGCGTGGGTAGCGACCGACTGGTCAGTTCGTTACGTCGGTCATGCGCAGGCTCAGAACCAGCTGACTCAGCATTTCGAGCGTCTGCTTGCTCAGTCCTTTGCCTACCCTGTAAACGACGCGCTAGTGGCACAGGCTCGACAGGTTCTGCGCAACGAGTCCTTTGCCAGCGTCGTTTATCGAGTGTTGCGCGAAAGGGCAAGTACACTCCCGGACTACAGTCTGGCCCACCACGTCGGCTCTCAGGCAGGTTTACTGGCGGGCACTGATTACCGAATTCCCGGGCTTTATACCCGCCATGGTTATGAGCAATATTTCGTCACTCGTGGCACGGGTTTAGTGACCGAACTCATGCATGACAACTGGGTTCTGGGTGAGGGCGCGCAGTTCGATGCAAAAAAGCTGCGGATGCTGATGGTCGAGCTGGAAAAGCTGTATTTCCGGGATTATGCCGATTATTGGGCCGAGGCGATCGGACGGGTTTCGCTGCAACCCTTCGAGGGTCCTGGTGCTGCTGCGGTGCAAATGGCCGGGCTGACGGCAGCCCATTCACCGTTGTTGCAATTACTGATCGAAGTACGTGACAACACGCTTTTTCCGGTCCTTGCAGACAGTCTCGACGCGATGAAGGCTGAAGCTGGTAAAGCTGTCTCTGGACCATCGCCAATCACTCAGGTGGCCGCGATTGGCGATAAAGTTCAGCAGGCGGTGACTGTCAGCCTGCCCGGGACGGCAAAGAAATCGTTGCAGCGCCGTTTTGATCCCTTACACCGTTTACTGGACAGCGATAATGGTCCGACTCCCGAACTGATTGCCGCATTGAGCGCGATCAATGAATTGCAGATGCAAATGGCTGCTTTGGGGCGTTCAGGTCAGCCCGATCTTGCTGCCTACGAAATGGCAAAGGGACGAATGTCTGGACAGCGGGATGCACTGAGCAACCTGCGCAACGCGGCGACCGGTCTGGCGCAGCCTCTGGGCGGGTTGTTCAATACGCTTGCGGAGGACACTTGGAGCTTCGTGCTGTATCAGTCTCATCGGTACCTCAACCAGCGCTACAAGGCCGAGCTTTACAGTTTCTATGAGCAATCTCTCGACAAGCGCTATCCGTTTCATGCACACAGCAGCAGTGATGTGGCGCTTAATGATTTTCGTGAGTTCTTCGGCTCGCAGGGGATAGCCGAACGCTTCTTTGATAGCTACCTGAGGCCATTTGTCAGTGGCGATCCGGGGCGATACAAACTGCGCAGCATTGACGGCTACAGCCTGCCCATGAGCCGTGCGTATCTGGATCAGATGGCAGGTGTGCATCGAATCCGCAAAAGTTTCTTTGCCCATCGCGCGCAAGAACCGCAGGTGCAGTTTACCCTTGAACCCTACACGCTCGACCCAAGTGTTCGCCGCGCCGAGTTCCGGCTGGGCGAGCAATCACTGGAGTATCGGCATGGTCCTATCGTACCGACCTTGTTCAAATGGCCTGCTGACGCTGAAGAGGGGCGTACGAGTCTGGTGATGGAAGGGATGGCTGGCAGGCCGCTGGGGATTGAAAAGAACACCGGTCCCTGGTCGCTGTTTCGCCTTCTGGATCTGATGCAGACCGAGCCTCTGAAAGGGCGCGATGTTCTGCTGCTCAAGGCCGAGGTGGGCGGGATGCGCGCCAACTATCTTTTGTCGAGCCAGCGGGCACCCAATCCATTTGATATGAGTGCGTTGCGCGATTTTCGTATGCCTGCGCAGCTGTGATGCCAGTGAATGGACTGGAACGCTGATTAATAGAAAGGACACTGCATGAGTCGCAGGATCTTTAGAGGTCCTGTGTTGCATCGGCATTCGGAGCGCTTTCGATACAGGAATGAGTCTTGCGTTCAGGGTGACGCGGAGCGTAACGAACGGCATTCCCATGCGGAGCGTGGGGACGATAATCGCCGTGATCGAAACCCTGTTTTTGCGTGAAGAAATACTCAGCGTTAGCCCTGTTGTCAGTCGACCAACTGCACCAGACTCGGCTCAATCGCATCCGCGCTCACCTCAAGCAGCGCCAGCGTCACCGGCAGTTTGAAACGCCGCCGTCCGGCGCTGCCCGGATTCAGATACAGCGTGTCGCCGCGCCAGTCGATGAGGGGTTTATGCGAGTGGCCGGTAACGACCAGTTTCACGCGGTCATCCACTAGCGCTGGAACGTCGGCGATGTCGTGGACCAGCAGGACTTGCCAGCCGTCGATGTCGAAGCGTAGGTGATCGGCGATGGGGGTTGCCCAGTCTGCATCCATGTCGTTGTTGCCGCGCACGATGTGCAGGGGGGCGATGGCGGTCAGTTGCTCGACGATGTCCTGGCTGCCGATGTCACCGGCATGGATGATCTGTACGCAGCCCTGTAGCGCAGCGATGGCTTCAGGACGGAGCAGTCCGTGGGTGTCGGAAATCACACCAACTTTCATACGGGGGCCTCGGGTCGGGGGCAGGGTAGAAGCGCAGTGTAACGCGTTGCGCTTCTACGACCAGTTACAGGATAGGCGTTATTGGCCGCACCCAAGCGCCAATACCAGCCGCTCCAGTCCGATGCCAAACCCGGCACCCTCCCGATAGGCGCCGCCGCCGACCACTTGTTGCTGCGCACCTAGGCGTGAACATCGCACCTCGAAGCCGTTGCCTTCCAGGTAGTAGCTCAGGCCCCGTTTCACGGCGGTATTGAGTTCATAGTCCAGGCCCAGCGAATCCAGAAAACCGGTGCAGATGGCCTGGCTGCGCAGCAACGCCTGCTGCGGTGAAGGGCTGAGGATTTCCAGCCCCAGTTGGGTGAATTCGCGGTAGCGTCCGGCTTGCGGGCGCTCGTAGCGATAACAGCGTGCCACGTAGAAAAACAGGGCTTCGCGTCGCCCCTCAAGCAGGGCTTCACTGCGCTCCTGAAACAGCGCCGTGGCTTCGGGTATCAGGCAACAGGCGCGCCCGGCCTTGTCCTCGAAGGCCCACATCTGGCCGATGATTTCGCTGCCGCCGGCTTTTTCGATAAAGGTGTCCTGGCCCCATAAGGCCGGCACTATCGCTTCCTCAGCCCCGGCTTCGATGAAGATAGCTCCGGAAACGATTTTCTGTGTCACGCAGGGTTGCGGCTTCTGTTCCGGTCACGATGCGGGTTCCGCGTAGCATGGTCATGGGTGATGATCTCCAGTTTTTTCAGGCAATAAAAAAGGCGCCATGGGCGCCTTGGTCGGTTTCACTGATGGGTCAGAATGTGGATCTATATCTGGCCAATCGATGAGCACAAGCAACCGCAGCACCTTGAAGCGGGCTGTGGTGGTGATGTCGGTTGCTTTGGGGAAATTGATTCATGGCTGATCCTTGCATGCTTTAACGCATCGCTCAAGTAGCGGTTTTGACGGACACGGTTTATCTGAGCCGCGCCATGCTCAAGGCATCGACGAACAGGCCATCGCGCACCGCGTAGTTGCGCAGCCGGCCCTCTGTTTCGAAACCGAATTTTCGATACAGACCTTGGGCTGCTTCGTTGTCGACATACACGGTCAACTCCACTCGGTGCAGGTTCATCCAGTTATCTGCGATGTCCAGTGCTGTTGCCAGCAACTTCGAGCCGACGCCTTTGCCCTGCCAGGCCGATGCGACGCCCATACCGATAGCGCCGACATGGCTTTGTCGACTGCGCGAATACTGCTCCAGGCCAATGCTGCCAATCACCTCGTTGCCATGGAGAGCGACCAGTTTCACGTGTCGCTCGGTACTGGCAGCCAGGCGTTTGCGCCAGACTTCGATGGACTGATAAGGCATCTGCAGTACCTGACGGCACACCGCAGGCTCGTTATAGAGTGCAGTGACACCTTCGAGGTGAATGTCGGCCATGCGCTGGATGAGGATTTGCGGGGCAGGGGCGTGCACGTTGATTCGTTCCTTGAATTGCGTATTGGCGGTGAGGCCGAAGCGGCATTTTGCGGTATAGCTGCCGCCGCGTTATACGGGTCAGACAATATATTCGGGTTTGCCCATCGCTTGCCAGTCTGCAAAACGAGCATCTATGACTGGGGACAGTTTGTCGTAATTGGCCCAGGTGTCTTCAACGCTGTAGATCGCATCCTGGGTGACACCAAAGGCGAGCACGTAATCATCGACATAGCGGCTGTCGCTGTTCAGTCCCTCGTAATAGGCTATCGCGAACGCATTGCCGACTGTATTGAACTCCTGATCGGTAAGCTTTTCGTCGAGCATTGATATAACGAAGGCACTGCCCGTAAGCTCGCGTTTTTCCAGCGCGTCTACCTCGCTTTCTGCATCATCGAGCAGCTCTTCACTGGCCAGTTTGTTCAGCAGCATCCAGGCCAGAAACATACCGATGTGCGTTGCACCGGCGGCGTGTGGAAGGTCGCTGGGAAAGTTGCCGTTATAGTGCCAGGAGGCGTCGTCGTATTTCATTTCTGCTCCGATTGAGGCACGCCAGTATCGATTTTCAGGCGTTCGTTCGAGGCACTTTGGCAGCGGATTATCCTGGCCGCAAGCAGGTAATATCGAGATTGGCGCCACAGTGACTCAAGAAATAATGTATTTAAAACAGCCGAATTGAATGAGGGCCAGCGACACCGCCATTCTGTTCGCACTCATCAAACAAGGAATGACCCTGCCAATGACGGAGCAAAAAATTTACGGTGTTGAAGGCGAGAGCGAGGACTTTCGTGTTGCGGTTGCCAGTGCGCAGCGCACCTTCAGATTCTTCTGGCGCGAGATGTCCTGGGAGCGTCGCCGAATTGTGAAAGCGCTGGACCTGGCTGCGGTAAAGGTGTCCTTCACGACTGACTCAGCCGATCCCGACAGCCCATCGGTTGAGAACATGTGGGTCACGGATGTCGATTTCGACGGCCTGACCCTCTCGGGCATTCTCATGAATGAGCCTGTGTGGGTGAGTTCGATAAATGCAGGGGACCCTGTGTCGGTTTCCCTGGACCGCTTGAATGACTGGGTCTATGTGTTTGGCGGTCGCGCATTTGGCGGTTTCACTATCGATGCCCTGCGGTCCGGCATGTCTGCGGCCGAGCGCGTCGAGCATGACCAGGCGTGGGGGTTGGACTTTGGTGAGGCGGGGACCGTTATGCTTGTTCCGCCAGCAGAGGGCAAGTCACCGGTCTGCTTCTCGCGCGCACTGGACAGTGCATCGGATAAACGTGCCTTGAACAAGCTGGAGCGGCTTGAGCATCCGATGGGACTGAACGCACAGGGTGCCGTGGAAGAGGGCCTTCGGGATGATCCGGGTCTGGCCACTGACTACGACGACTCGGGCTGGCAAATGATCCATCGCGAAACCCTCGCCGGTAATTGCAATTTCGTCGCTACGCTTCTGTACATGGGGGCAGATTCTGCGGCGACCAACAGCAATGGCCATGACGTACTGACGCTTGCGCGTATTGCAGGATGGCCGAGAACCATCGAGCTCTTGGAGGGGGATCGGTCGAACCTTGAAAAGCACGTACAGCGTCGTGGCTTTCCAGCCTGGCCCATTGGGCTGACGATGGCGGTCATCGGGGTGGTCGGCCTTTATTTTGCTGCCTTGAGCCAGTCGACAGGTTCTCTGATTGTCAGAAACGACAGCCTCTTAAGCACTGGGCTTTTCATTGTCCTTGTCTGGTTCCTGGGGCAGGGTCTTATTCTCTGTACGGGCCCCTGGTATTTTCGACTCCGGGAGCGCACGCCGATATGGGGCAAGGCCAGAGCGCTGGATTTGCTGGCAATGCTTATCGGAGTATTGCTCGCTTTCTTCCTGCACGATCACTTGGGTAATTATCTGCATTCCCTTTAAAACGTCCCGCGGCAAAACAGAGCTATTGCTTCCATTTCCTCATAAGTGTACCGTTGTGTTCACTTATGAGGAGGGTCGCACCATGTTAGCCACTTCGCTCGTTCAGCTGTCACAGGAGCCCATCAAGCCAGGTATTGGCGCGCGTGTTTTCAACGGCAAGCAGGAACTGCTGTCGGGGCAATTCGCTGGCGAGATCCGGGAGCTGCTGGAGCAGCGAGGGGTGCTGGTGTTCCCGCAGATTCATTTTTCCGACGCAGAGCAAATTGCCTTCACTCGCACGCTGGGTACGTTCTGCCCTGAACCCGGCGATGGGCAGAACATCACCCGGATCAGCCTGGATGTGAAAGAGAATCCGGCAGGCGCGGAGTTTCTCAAAGGTTCGCTCTACTGGCACATAGACGGTACGAGCAGCGATTCACCCATTCTGGCTTCGTTGTTGTCCTGCAAGGTGCCCGCCAGCTGGGGAGGCAACACGGGTTTCTGTAACACTTACGCGGCGTACGAGGGACTATCGAGCGCTGAGCAACAGCATTACGACGGTCTGCGCGTCATTCATGCCCCATGGGCATCGTTACTCTATTACAATCCGGAGCCCGGCCTTGCGATGCTCGAGGCCATGCAGGCTATCGGCGAGAAGGAGTTGCCGCTGGTCTGGAAGCACCGATCCGGTCGCAAGTCGCTGATTCTGGGCTGCACCGCGCAGCAAGTCGTTGGCCTCAGCCTGGCGCAAAGTGCGCGAATTCTGGTTGGCCTTCGCGAGTGGGCCACGTCCGAGGCGTTCAGTTACAGCCATGCGTGGCAGGTTGGCGATCTGGTGATCTGGGACAACACCGGCACCATGCACCGGGCCGAAGCCTATGACCCCGAGTGCGGGCGAATGATGCACCGCACCAAGTTGCAGGGCGAAGAGCCCTTCGCGTAATGCGACGACCGCGAGAGCCGGGTGACGCCCCGGCTTTTATACTGAGTGGCTCATTGTGAGCCGGATCGTTTTGCCGGATTGGAGAAACGAGAATGTGCAGACCCAAAGAACCCATTGCGGGTATTTTTCTATTGTTGGTCTTGGCCGCTGGCGGTTGGGTGGCTCAGGAGCCATTTCCTCATTTCGGGATCGATCTGCCTGTCGAAGCCTTGCTGGACGGCGATCACCCTGCGACACCCGTTCCGCCCCGACATCGCATGCAACTCGACGAAGGTCAGTTCAGCAGTGCCTTGCTCGAATCGGTGCCCCTGTATGCGCTTGCAGAGCAGTCTGTCAGCCCGTAAGTCGGCAGTGCTGCGCCCGAGTCAGCTGCCTTCGTTGATGTTGGCGAAGAAAATGCACCCGATCAATCGGGCGAACAGGGTCAGGGTTTCCGCCAGATCGGGGTCGTCAAACAGCGTCGTTCTGGAGTCCAGAGCGCACAACGCGCCATACAGTTGCCCGTCGGGAAGGTAGATCGGTACGCCGGCATAGCTTTCGATGGCGTAGCGCTTTACCACCGGCAGGTTCGCATACCGGCCGTTCGTGCTGATCTGCGGCACGAACAGTGCTTCGGGGTTGACGCAAAACTCGTTGCAGAGCGTGGTCTCGAGTTTGAACACGTCGCCGTCGTCGATACCCAGGTCTGTCGGGTCATAGACAGAGCAGGCGATCCAGTCGGCATCGGTAAACTTGGCAATACCGGCGAAGCGCATGCCTGTCAGGCGAGTGACAAGGCGCAGCACATTGGTCGTGGCCTCGATCTCGGCAATTGCAGAGCGCTCCTCGATGGTCAACAAGCTGCTTTTTGAGGCGATCAATTCCAGACTCATGCACTTCTCCAGAATACCCAAGTGTGGGTAACGGCCCATGCTAACTGACTCGAATGAAAATGCCATCGGGGTTGGTCGCGCCCGCGAGGATTTATTTTCAAGCGAAATATTGACGTCAGTTTTAAAGTTTGAAGCCTCGCTGCCGACATTTGTGGATTGTATAGATAGATGGCAAGGACAGGCCTCTTGCATTCCACTGATGACCAACAAAAGAGCGACTCCCCGTGATAAATACTCTGAGCAATATTTCTGTCAGGTCCAAGCTCGTGCTCGGGTTTGCTTTGGTCATCGTACTGACGGTGCTGATTGCGCTGACAGGCTGGACAGGCATCACCTCGCTGAGTGAACGAAGCGAGCGGATTTCCGACATCGGCAAGCTGAGCTCGCTTACGCGAGATGTCCGCATTGCCCGATTGGCCTATTCGGTCAACTATGACGCCGAGCGCGCCAGCAACTGGCTGAAAGCATTCGAAAGTCTCGAAAATCATGTGAAGTATGCGCAGAAGGTGTTCGACTCGCCGTTGAATATACCGCTGGTCAATACTGCCGCCGACGCCTTGAAGGATTACCGTATTCACTACGACAACCTCATGCAGGCAACCGCTGCCCGTGAGGCGACCCGTTCGGTGTTTGGCCAGTACGCCGATGCAGGCGCTGATGATTTGCAAAAGCTCAACGCTGTTGCCCGATCCGATGACGGCACCCCCGCGCAGCGCGATGCCATCGTGCAGGCGATGACGCTGTTCCAGAAAATGCGCTTCGACTTGCGTGGTTACACCTATTCGCTGAAGCCGGAAAACCGTGCTCCAGCGGAAACATCGATGAACACGGTTATCGAGTTTGTCAGAAATCTGCAAGGTTTCGAGGGTCAGTCGGCGACCATCAAGCACCTTGTTGACTCTATGCTCAGCTATCAGAACACCTTGAATCAGTTCACCGCGGCGCAGGCCAGGATTGATCTGGCTCAGGCAGGCATCACCAAAGACATCGGTATCCTGTTTGAATGTGCTGACAAGCTGTCCGAGAACCAGGTCAACCTGAGAGTGGAAGATGTGAGTCAGGCCAAGATGCTGCTCTCTGTCTGGCTGATTGCAGCGCTGATCATGAGCGCCCTGGCGGCGTGGGTCATTACCAACCTTATCGTTGGCCCGCTGCGTGAAACACTGAAACTGGCCGAGCGTGTCGCTGATGGTGATCTGACGCACAACCAGGTGGTCACCCGCAAGGACGAACTGGGCCAGTTGCAGGGCAGCATGATGCGCATGACCGGCAACCTGCGCGAGCTGATTGGTGGCTTGCGCGATGGTGTGACGCAAATCGCCAGTGCCGCCGAACAGTTGTCGGCCGTCACCGAGCAGACCAGCGCTGGCGTCAACAGCCAGAAGAGCGAAACCGATCAGGTCGCCACTGCGATGCACGAAATGTCTGCGACCGTTCAGGAAGTCGCACGCAACGCAGAACAGGCTTCGCACGCTGCGGTCAACGCCTCGAAAGAAGCTCGCGAAGGCGACGGCGTGGTTTCCAAGGCGGTTGCCCAGATCGAGAAGCTCGCAACTGAAGTCTCTCACTCCAAGTCCGCGATGGACGACCTCAAGAATGAGAGCAACAAGATTGGTGGCGTGCTCGATGTCATCAAGGCCGTTGCCGAGCAGACCAATCTGCTGGCCCTCAACGCTGCAATCGAAGCCGCGCGTGCGGGCGAAGCAGGCCGAGGCTTTGCGGTGGTGGCTGACGAAGTGAGAAGCCTGGCCCAGCGTACGCAGACGTCGACCGAAGAGATCGCGGCATTGATCAGTGGCCTGCATACCCGCACGGCGCAGGTGGCGACGATCCTCGACAACAGCCAGGCACTGACCGCAAACAGTGTCGAGCTGACACGCAATGCGGGTGTTTCCATCAATAACATGACTCAGGCAATCTCGACGATCGAGACGATGAACCATCAGATCGCCGCTGCCGCCGAAGAGCAAAGCGCCGTTGCCGAAGAGATCAACCGCAGTGTCCTGAATGTGCGAGACATCTCCGAACAGACGGCTTCCGCCAGTGAAGAGACTGCCGCGTCGAGCGTAGAGCTCGCTCGTCTGGGCGTGCATCTGCAAAGCCTGGTCAGCCGATTCCGGGTCTGACGTTCATTCCCGGTACACCCCGGCGCGCACCGCAAAGGCTGCGCGCCGGAGTCGACCCGTTAACCCTCCGGCGGTAAGTCCTTACCGCCCCCAAAGCCCCGTCGCGTACTCCACAAAACTTCTCAGCTTGGGCAATCGATAACGGTCCTGCACATACAGCAGGTTTGTCGGTCGTCTGGGCAAATGGTAGTCGGGGAACAGTGCAACCAGCCGGCCCTCCTGCAGGTCGCGCTGTACCAGTGCATCCGGAAGCATCACTACGCCCATGCCTGCACGAGCCGCCTGATAAAGACCGGCGGAAGTGTTGGCCACCATCGAACCGCTTACCTCCACCAGCACGTCGCCGTCTGCGCCGGTCATACGCCACTGTGTACCGGCAGTGCGCCATTCGTCTCCCGCCGGGTAGGCGAACGCCAGACAATTATGCTCACGAAGATCCTCGGGATGCGTCGGCGTGCCGTGACGGGCCAGATAGTCCGGTGCGGCGCAGATGGTCAAGGTGTAATCCTGCAGGGCGCGCGCGATCAGCGGTGAGGATTCAGGCATGTTGCCCAGGCGAATGGCGACGTCAAAGCCATTGTCGATCATGTCCAGACGCTGATTGGTCAGCACCAGGTCGAGCTTGACCTCGGGAAAACGCCGCGAAAATTCGACCAGAGCAGGCGCCAGCACTTCCGAACCGAATGTCAGTGGCGCGGTGATGCGCAGTGTACCTGTGGGGTCGCCGTGGGCCTGCTCGGCCAACTGCTCGGACTCGGCCACCAGCCCCAGCACCTCGAGGCAACGCTCGTAATACGCGGTACCGAATTCCGTCAGTCGCTGGCGGCGTGTGGTGCGCTGCAACAGGCTGACGCCCAAGCGCTCCTCCAGTGCGCGCAAGTGATTGCCGACCATGGTGGTGGAAATCGAACACGCTTGCGCCGCTGCCGTCAGGCTGCCTGCCTCGACCACTTTCACGTACACGCGCATTGCCTGAAATAAATCCATTATCAATCTCAGCTTTAAAATGATTGAAGTATTTCGCTGTTTATCCATTTGAGGTGGTTAACGATACTGCAAAAACCGAAACATACCCAAGGAGCTTCACCTCATGACCGCCACCTGCCTGATGAGCACTTACCAACCTCTGGCCCTGAGCTTCACTCATGGTCTGGGCACACGTCTGTGGGACCAGAGCGGACGTGAGTACCTGGACGCCGTGGCGGGCGTGGCAGTGACCAACGTGGGGCACTCGCATCCACTGCTGGTCGAGGCGATTCGTGATCAGGCGGGTCTGCTGTTGCACACCTCCAACCTGTACACCGTCGACTGGCAGCAGCGCCTTGCGCAGAAACTGACGGCCCTGTCGGGGCTGGACGCAGTGTTTTTCAACAATTCCGGTGCCGAGGCCAACGAGACTGCGCTCAAGCTGGCGCGCCTGCATGGCTGGCACAAATACATCGAACGGCCTCTGGTCGTGGTCATGGAAAACGCCTTTCACGGCCGCACGCTGGGCACGCTATCGGCCAGCGACGGACCAGCTGTGCGCCTGGGTTTCAGTACCTTGCCGGGCGATTACATCAAGGTGCCATTTGGCGACCTGGCGGCGTTCGACAAGGTTTGCACGACCTATGGGCACCGGATCTGCGCCGTGCTGGTCGAGCCGATTCAAGGCGAGGGCGGCGCGCAGATGGCACCCGCCGGGTATCTCAAGGCCTTGAGAGAGCGTTGCACGCGGCGTGACTGGCTGTTGATGCTCGACGAAATCCAGACTGGCATGGGCCGGACCGGCAAGTGGTTTGCCTTTCAGCATGAGGGCATCGTCCCTGACGTCATGACCCTGGCCAAGGGGCTGGGCAACGGCATACCGATCGGCGCCTGCCTGGCCCGGGGCCGGGCGGCGCAACTGTTCACGCCCGGCAGCCACGGCAGTACCTTCGGCGGTAATCCGCTGGCCTGCCGGGTCGGCTGCACGGTGATCGATATCATCGAACAACAGGCGCTGGTGGCAAACGCCGCACTGCAAGGCAGGCAGTTGCTGGCCGGGCTGCGCAATGCGCTGGGTGCCCACCCTAACGTGCTGGACGTCCGTGGCCAGGGTTTGATGATCGGGATCGAATTGCGCCAGGCCATACCTGAACTGACACGCATTGCAGCCGAGGAACATGGCCTGCTGATCAATGTCACTCGGGGCAAAATCATCCGCCTGTTGCCACCCCTGGTGCTGGACGCCGCTGAAGTGGCGCAGATCGTCCAAGGCTTGGCGGCGAGCCTCGACAGCGCCTGTAATCGGTCGTTTGCACGCACTGCCTGACGCCATGGATTAAGGAAAAGGACTACATCGGGCTGTACCGGGATGACCCATATGCGGTAGAACAGACCAGCATCGTGTCGGTCTGTACGCGATGGCTACCCAATGGATTTGAAAGGAGCCCACCATGTTAATCCGGTCCCTGACCCTCGCCACCCTGCTTGTCGCTGCCGGTACAGCGCTTGCTGCCGACAGCGATGGCCCTCTGGCGCAGGAGCGCGGCAAGTCGCGCCCCTTGATCATCATCGCCCCCAGCAGCAACGATCCGGTGCTGGTCAAGCTCAAGAAGTCACTGGACGAGCCTGCCAACCGTGAGGCCTTTGCGCAGCGCAATATGGCGCTGTTCACGGTGGTCAACACCATGGGCGAGCACGATGGTAAAACCATGGACCCGCAGTCGACCATGGCATTGATCCGTGAGCTGAAGCTCGGGGCGGGGACGGGGACCAGGGTCATTCTGGTGGGCAAGGACGGCGAGAAAAAGGTCGATAAGACTCTCAAAAATCCGGAATCGCTAGACCCCAAGGAAATCTTCGCCACTATCGATCAGATGCCGATGCGCGAGCAGGAAGCCGCAGCACCTGCTCCCGAGCCACCAGCCAAACCTGCGCCGGCCGAAAAACCGGGCAAGCCGGTCAAGGGCGGGGCGCCTGGCAAGACGCTGGACGACTGAGTGAACGGCGCGGCGCGCGGCAAACGCGCGCTGCGCCTGATGTGTTGCTCAGTTCATTCGCCGCGAATGTACTGCTCAAGCTGTTGAATAAGGCTAGCCTGTTCTGCAATGGCTTCCTTGACCAGGTCACCGATGGACAGCAGGCCCAGCAACTGTCCGCCTTCCACGACCGGCAGGTGGCGCAGGTGGCTGTCGGTCATTATGCCCATGCACGCCTCGACGCTGCGCTGCGAATCGACAGTGATCACTTTGCTGCTCATGATGTCCCTCACCGGCGTACCCACCGACGAGCGCCCCTTGAGGACCACCTTGCGCGCATAATCCCGTTCGCTGATGACGCCGACCACCACGTTGCCCTCGACCACCGGCAGCGCACCGATGTTCTTTTCAGCCATTAACTTGAGTGCTTCGAGCACCATCTGATCCGGTCCGATGGTATGCACTTGCTGGTTCTGCAGGTCTTTCAATTTCAGTAGCTGGGCGACGGTTTTCATGGGGCTCTCCGTGATCGGGACCTGGATGGCTGTAGTGCATTGCCAGAACCACTACAGAATCATCCAGCACGCAGAAACGAGCAAGCAGTAAATAAGGATCATAGGAATAGGAGGAATCAATTATCCGCGCCCCCAATGTGCCGCTAATTCGCCCGCCAGACGCGCCTTTGGCCTCATAGCCAAGTAGAATCAGTTGTTTTACCGAGCGGTCGAGGTAACAGCGTTGGATGTACAGCAGGGCTTTATCCTGAGTCGGCACTGGCAAGATACGCCCGCCGGGACCGAGGTCGACTTCTGGTTGGCCACCGATCAGGGCCCACGCCATATCCGCCTGCCTTGCCAGCCCTCGGTCGCCTTTATTCCTGCCGAACAGGGCGAGCGGGCCCGATCGTTGTTACGGACCGAGCGTGGTGTCGAGCTGCGTCCGCTGGAACTCTGTGATTTTCGTCACCGCCCGGTGCTGGGTGTGTATTGCCAGCAGCACCGCCAGTTGATGAACATCGAAAAGCTGCTGCGCAGGGGTAATGTAGACGTCTACGAAGCGGACATTCGCCCGCCAGAACGCTACCTGATGGAGCGCTTCATCACCGCGCCGGTGCAGTTTGGCGGCACGCCGGATGCCGATGGCGTGCTCTGCGACGCGCAGATCAGGCCGGCACCCGATTACCGTCCCAACCTGAAACTGGTCTCGCTGGATATCGAAACCACGGCCCGCGGCGAGCTGTATTCGATTGCGCTGGAGGGCTGTGGTCAGCGCCAGGTCTACATGCTGGGCCCGGCCAATGGTGGCGACGAGGCGCTGGATTTTCAGCTCGTCTATTGCGATACCCGCGCGCAGTTGCTCGAGCGCCTTAACGAGTGGCTGGCGCTGCACGACCCTGACGCGATTATCGGCTGGAACGTCATCCAGTTCGATTTGCGCGTGCTGCATGAGCATGCCCAGCGCCTGCAAGTGCCGTTAAGGCTCGGGCGTGACGGTGAAGCGATGGGCTGGCGTGAGCATGGCAGTCGCAACAACCATTTTTTTGCCGACGTGAGCGGGCGGCTGATCATCGACGGAATCGAGGCACTGCGCTCGGCGACCTGGAGTTTTCCGTCGTTCAGCCTTGAATACGTCGCGCAAACCCTGCTGGGCGAAGGCAAGGCCATCGACACGCCATATCAGCGCATGGACGAAATCAACCGCATGTTCGCCGAGGACAAGCCGGCGCTGGCGCGTTACAACATCAAGGACTGCGAACTGGTCACGCGCATCTTTGCCAAGACGCAACTGCTGACCTTTCTGCTCGAGCGTGCCACGGTCACCGGTCTGCCTGCCGACCGCAGCGGTGGTTCGGTTGCGGCGTTCTGCCATTTGTATATGCCGCTGATGCATCGCCAGGGTTTCGTTGCGCCCAACCTGGGCGAGCGCCTGCCGGAGGCCAGTCCTGGCGGTTTTGTCATGGATTCCCAGCCAGGGCTGTATGAGTCGGTGCTGGTGCTGGACTATAAAAGCCTTTATCCGTCGATCATTCGTACCTTTCTGATTGATCCAGTAGGTTTGATCGAAGGCCTTAGGCATCCTGCGGACAGCGAGTCGGTGCCGGGCTTTCGCGGCGCGCGCTTTTCGCGCACCCGTCACAGCCTGCCAGCCATTGTCGAGCGTGTGTGGCAGGGGCGGGAAGCCGCCAAGCGCGAGCAGAACGCGCCCTTGTCCCAGGCGCTGAAAATCATCATGAATGCCTTCTACGGTGTGCTGGGTTCGAGCGGCTGCCGTTTTTTCGATCCGCGCCTGGCTTCATCGATCACCCTGCGCGGGCATGAAATCATGCTCAAGACCCGCGACCTCATTCAAGCGCAGGGCTACACCGTGATCTATGGCGATACCGACTCGACATTCGTCTGGCTGGGTCGTCCTCACGGGCAGGAAGAGGCGGCAAGCATCGGCAAGGCGCTGGTGCAGCAGGTCAACCAGTGGTGGCGCGAGCACTTGCACGCCGAGTACGGTTTGCACAGCGCCCTTGAGCTGCAATACGAAACGCATTTTCGGCGCTTCCTGATGCCCACCGTGCGCGGTGCGGAGGAGGGCAGCAAGAAGCGTTATGCCGGTCTGGTGACCCGTGCTGACGGTTCCGAAGAGATGGTCTACAAGGGCCTCGAAACCGTACGCACCGACTGGTCGCCGCTGGCTCAGCGGTTTCAGCAGGAGCTGTACCTGCGGATCTTCAAGCGTCAGCCGTATCAGGATTACGTGCGTGACTACGTGCAGCGCACCCTTTCAGGCGAGCTGGATGACCTGTTGATCTACCGCAAGCGCTTGCGTCGCAAGCTCGATGACTACCAGCGTAACGTGCCGCCCCATGTGCGCGCCGCTCGGCTGGCCGATGAATACAACGACCAGCAGGGCCGACCGCGTCAGTATCAGAGTGGCGGCTGGATCAGCTACGTGATGACCGCCGCCGGGCCGGAGCCGCTGGAAATTCGTCACGCCCCGATTGACTACGATCACTACGTGACTCGTCAATTGCAACCGCTGGCAGATGCCATCCTGCCCTTCGTGGACGACGATTTCAGCACCCTGATTGGTGGGCAGTTAGGGCTGTTCTAGCGCGAAACCAGCTGCTCAGCGAGCCACGGCAATACCTGCTCACAGGACGCCTCGATTTTCATTTCAAGCAGTTCGTCGGCCCGGGTCTTGCCATGGTTGATGGCGATGACCGGCTTGCCCTGTTCGGCCATCGCTTTGCACAGGCGGAATGCCGACCAGGCCATCAGTGACGTGCCGACCACCAGCAGACCTTCAGCCTCCTCGACACTTTGCATCGCCTTGGCAGCGGTCCGCGCGGCGACGTTTTCGCCGAAGAACACGACGTCCGGTTTGAGCCTGTCGCCTTCACAGTGCGGACAGCGGGGTACCTTGAAGCTCGCCTCGAAAGCCGGGTCGAGCAGGGTGTCGCCGTCAGGTGCCTGTGTCGCGTGGATGCCGATCAGATAAGGGTTTTGCGCCAGCATCTGCTCTTGAATGGCTGCCCGGTCGCTGCGCTGCTGGCAATCCAGACACAGCACCCGGTGCAGGCTGCCGTGCAGCTCGACGACGTCCCGGCTGCCGGCCTGCGTATGCAGTGCATCGACATTCTGGGTGATCAGTCCTGTGATAGCGTTTTCAGCCTGCAACGCAGCCAGGGCCTGATGTGCGGCATTGGCCTGTGCCGCGCGGATCCGCGGCCAGCCGAGCATGGCGCGTGCCCAGTAGCGCTGGCGAGCTGCGGGGTTGCCGAGGAATTCCTGATACATCATCGGCTGTTTGCCACGCCGCACGCCGTCCTTGTCGCGGTAGTCCGGAATGCCGGATGCGGTGCTGATGCCTGCGCCGGTCACCACCAGAAACGGTTTGTCGGCCATCGCCTGGCATAGCGTGTCGAGCAGATGTCGGGTTGGGCTGTCGAGCATGTTTGAACCTCGGGTGGCCTGCCTCTTGTGACGGGTCACATTATCATCTGGCGTGCAGGCAGCGTCGCGGCTGCCACAGCTGTGAGCCGCCGTGGCAGAGGTTGGTTCAATCGCGGGTCCTGGCAGCGGACCGCTACCTCGTCAGTCAGGGCACTGTGCTCCGACGCAAGGGGCGTGTGTCCGTTCAACGGGCGGGTGAGGAGGGCTCTGTGCCTCGCTCTTAATCCTTCAGCGCAATTTTCTTTCCGCGTCTGGCGGCGATGTCGCTGGCCTGGCCGTCACGCTGCTTGCCGGTGCGGGCCTGGGTGATGAGGGCCGGAATCAGCGGGCCTTCCGGCAGGTTCTTCCAGAATCGCGAAGGGAAGTGGCCTTCCATGACCTTGGGGTTGAGGCGCGCGGGATTGAAGATGTGGCTGTAATAGGTCAGCCACAGTTCGCCATGCGGGTCTTCCACCTGCCTGGCCATGGTCTGCCAGGCTTGCGGGCAGCGTCGCTCATGAATCAGTTGTTGGCCGTCGTAATACACGCCGTCCTGAGGCGTGGCGATCATCCAGCGGTGCTGACCCATGCGGCCGATGAAATGCTCGCTGGCACTGAGCAGAATATCGTGCGCCGGTTCGTGCCAGGCCACGTATTGCGGGCGCATCAGGGCTTCGTCGTCAGCCACTGACGGCAGCGCGACAAACCGCAGGAAGGCGTGCAGATGATGGGCCTCGCGCCTTACCGATTTGAGGCGGCGATGCAACTCGCTGCCGAGCCTGTCACCGGCCATCATCGCCGTGCGGTCACCGTGGGTAACGCGCCACAACACTTCGTACAGCAGGCTCCAGCGCTGATCGCCCCGGTAGCGCGAGGCGCTTTCCAGCAACTGCACCAGCTCCAGCGGAACCCGTGCCTGAAACGGCCCGGCTTCCTTGGGGTAGTCTTCCTCACTGCCAAACAGATCGGCGGCATCCGGCGATTTCCAGCTGACCTGGCTGGGGTCGATTTCGTGGCTCAACAGCCAGCGAGCCTGTTGCCGCCAGGTGTCGAACAGGTCGTCACAGTCGAGGCAGATCATCCCCACAGGCCCATTTGCTGAGGCTGAGGCCGGTCGCGCAACTGGTGATGCAGGAACTCGCTGGTGGTTTCCGCGTGCGGCGGGTGGTAATCACTGGTAATGATGAACGGCTTGGCCTTGGCCAGTATGCAGCGCATGCGGGTGAGGTCTTCGTAGCGGATGCGCCGCTGTCTGCGCAACTCGACCAGCCGCTGCGTGGTGCGGATGCCAATGCCCGGCACCCTGGCGATCAGCGCCGGGTCGGCGTGGTTCAGGTCCAGGGGGAAAACCTGTCGGTTGCCCAGCGCCCAGGCCAGTTTGGGGTCGATGTCCAGCGCCAGGTCACCGGGGCCGTCTAGCAGTTCACTGGCAGTGAAACCATAGCCGCGCAGCAGAAAATCAGCCTGATACAGGCGATGCTCGCGCATCAGGGGCGGTGCCGCGAGCGGAACGCTGTTGGGGCTGTTGGGTATCGGGCTGAACGCAGAATAATAGACCCGGCGCAGCTTGAAGTTGCTGTACAGCGACTGCGCGCTGTGCAGGATGGTGCTGTCGTCGGTGGCATCGGCACCGACAATCATCTGCGTGCTCTGCCCGGCAGGCGCAAAGCGCGGCGAGCGAGGCTCGTTGCGCACCGTTTGCTCGCCGGTGTAAATCGTCTGCATGGCTTGCTTGATCGACGCGACGTCTTTTTCCGGTGCGAGGGTCTGCAGGCTCAGGTCGGTCGGCAGCTCGATATTGACGCTGAGACGGTCGGCGTAGCGGCCAGCCTGTTCGATCAGCGCAGGATCGGCGTCAGGGATGGTCTTGAGGTGGATGTAGCCGCGAAACTCATGCACCTCGCGCAACAGCCGGGCAACTTCGACCAGTTGCTCCATGGTGTAGTCCGCAGAGCGAATGATCCCGGAACTCAAAAACAGCCCGCTCACGCAATTGCGGCGATAGAAGTCCAGGGTCAGGGTGACCACTTCTTCGGGAGTGAAGCGCGCACGGGGCACATCGCTGGAGCGACGGTTGACGCAGTATTGGCAGTCGTAAAGACAGAAGTTGGTCAGGAGGATTTTCAACAGCGACACGCAGCGCCCGTCCGGGGTATAGCTGTGGCAGATGCCCATGCCATTGGTCGAGCCGAGCCCGGACTTGTCCTGCGAGCTGCGCTTGGGTGCTCCACTGCTGGCGCACGACGCATCGTACTTGGCGGCGTCTGCCAGAATGCTGAGCTTGTCGATAAGCTGCATGAAGTGCCCCTTTACTGTTTGCATGTACAGTATAGGGTCGGGTGCAGCTCGACAAGTACCGTACAGCGGGCCTGCACGTATCGCTGTGGGTTAACGATTTTCAGCGAGGGTGAAGGCTTGTCCGGACGGGCACACTCAAGGATAAATGTTATTTAATAACATTTGCGTGATCGGTATGTAATACTGTAACAAATAGTTGCAGGTTACTTTCGCGTGAAAACTCCTTTTGCCTCGATAGCAGGCTCCGTGCTGGCCCAATCGGCCTGGAAGCGGGTCCTGTTTTCTCTTGCGGTGCTGATATTGCTCTGGCTGGCCATCGGCTGGTCGGTGGCTATTCCATGAGTGCAGCCATTGCTCTGGAAAACCTTACTGTGGCCTATGAGCGCCGCCCGGCGGTGCACCACATCAGCGGGCGGTTCGAGGCGGGCAGCCTGACGGCCATCGTCGGCCCGAACGGGGCGGGTAAATCGACCTTGATCAAGGCCATCGCCGGCACCATGAAGCCTGCTCAGGGGCGCGTCGACCGTGGCCGCCTGGCGACCCGCACGATAGGCTATTTGCCTCAGGCCGCAGAAATCGATCGCAGCTTTCCGCTGAGCGTCGCTGATACCGTTTCGATGGGGGCCTGGCACAGCATCGGGCCGTTTCGCAGCCTGACACGCAATCATGCGCGACTGACCGGGGAAGCGCTGAGCACGGTCGGCCTCGAGGGCTTTGAAGGGCGCAGCGTCGGTTCGTTGTCGTCCGGCCAGTTTCAGCGGGTGTTGTTTGCCCGACTGCTGCTACAGGACGCTTCGGTGATTCTGCTGGACGAGCCATTTACCGCCATCGACGCACGCACCACTCGTGATCTTCTGGAACTGGTGCGCGCCTGGCACGGGCAGGGGCGCACAGTGATTGCGGTCCTGCACGATATCGAACAGGTTCGTCAGCACTTTCCGCAAACCCTGCTGATGGCCCGTGAAGCCATTGCCTGGGGCGAAACCTCGCAAGTGCTCAGCGCCGCCAACCTGCGCAAGGCGCGCAACATGGCCGAGTACTGGAGCCCGGACGCCTTGCTGTGTGATAGCGAGGACGAGCGCTCATGATGCTCTATAGCCTGGTCGTCGAGCCTTTTATCGAATTCGGTGTCATGCGCCGCGCGCTGGTGGCGTGCCTGGCGCTGGGGATTGGTTCCGGGCCGGTGGGCGTGCTGTTGATGCTGCGCCGTATGAGTCTGGTGGGCGATGCCATGAGCCATGCGGTGCTGCCCGGCGCGGCGGTGGGCTTCATGGTCGCCGGTCTGTCGTTGCCCGCGATGGGCTTCGGCGGGCTGATCGCCGGGCTGGCAGTGGCCTTGCTGTCAGGGCTGGTGAGCCGGCTGACCTCGCTGCGTGAAGACGCCAGCTTTGCCAGCTTTTACCTGACCTCTCTGGCGGCCGGGGTGCTGATCGTTTCGCTGCATGGCTCCAGTGTCGACCTGCTGCATGTGCTGTTCGGCACCATTCTGGCCATCGATGACACGGCTATCTACATGGTCGGCAGCATTGCTTCCTTCACGCTGATTCTGTTGGCAGTGATCTATCGCCCATTGGTGCTGGAATGCTTCGATCCGGGCTTCCTGCGTGCGGTCGGCGGGCGCGGCTCGCTGTACCACGTGTTGTTCCTGCTGCTGGTGGTGCTGAACCTGGTCGCAGGTTTTCAGGCGCTGGGCACCTTGATGGCCGTGGGCATGATGATGCTGCCGGCAACCGCGGCACGTTTCTGGACCAACTCGCTGAGTGGCCTGATGGTGATTTCGACACTGCTGGCGACCTTGTCAGGCCTGATCGGCCTGATCGTTTCCTACCACCTTGGCGTCGCCTCGGGGCCGGCCATTGTGCTTACCGCCAGTGCGTTCTACGGCCTTTCCCTGTTGTTCGGACGCACGGGCATCGTGCGCCGGCTGTTTCCCAAACCTCACCTGGCTAACTGAAAAGGTACGTCATGAAACGATTGATGGTGTTGAGTTCCATAGCTGCACTGGCGCTGTCGGCATTCGCCAGCCTGGCACAGGCCAAACCGCTGGAAGCTGTCGCGTCGTTCACGGTCATCGCGGACATGGTCAGTACGGTCGGCGGCGACCGTGTTCACGTAAAGTCCCTGATCGGCCCGAACGGCGATCCGCATGTCTACGAGCCAACACCAAGTGATGCCCAGGCGTTGAAAAATGCCGACCTGGCGTTTGTCAGTGGCCTGCATCTGGAAGGCTGGATGGATCGTCTCATCAAAGCGTCGGGCTACAAGGGCAAGCCGGTAGTGCTCTCTGAAGGGATCAAGACCCGCAGCATGGACGAAGACGGCAAGCGTATTGTCGACCCGCACGCCTGGAACAGCGCCGCCAACGGGGTGATTTATGTGCGTAACATTATCGCCGCGCTGAAGAAAGCCGACCCGGACGGGGCAAGCGAGTATCAGGCCAATGGCGATCGCTACATCGTCGAGCTGCAGCAACTGGACATTTACGCCCGCGATCAGATTCATTCGATTCCGGCCGCCAAGCGCAAGATCCTCACCTCGCATGATGCGTTCGGCTACTTTGGCGATGCCTATGGCGTGACCTTCCTGTCACCGTTGGGCTTGTCTACCGAATCGGAAGCGTCGGCAGCTGATGTCTCGAAACTGATTCGTCAGATCAAGGCCGAGCATGTCAGTGCCTACTTCTTCGAAAACTCCAGCGACCCGCGTCTGGTCAAGCAGATTGCCGAAGCCAGTGGTGCCCAGCCAGGCGGCGAGTTGTATGTCGAAGCCTTGTCGCCAGCCGACGGCCCTGCGTCGACCTACGCGAAGATGTTCCGTTACAACGTCGATACCCTGACTGCGGCAATGAAGCGCAATCAGTAACCTCAAGAGTCGCCAGCCCCTGGGTTTCAGGGGCTGGGCGACTTTCAACGTCCCTAATTATTGAGAAACTTGAACACGGTGGTCTGGGTGTAGGTTTTGCCTGGGTCCAGTCGTGTGCTGGGGAATTTCGGCTGATTGGGCGCATCAGGATAGTGCTGGGTCTCCAGGGTAAAGGCACCCCAGTGTGGGTAGACCTTGCCCGCCTTGCCGTGAATGCTGCCGTCCAGGAAGTTGCCGGTATACAGTTGTACGCCAGGCTCGGTGGTGAATAGCTGCAACCTGCGGCCTGATTGCGGGTCGCTGACCTCGGCGGCCAGTTTCTTCACATCACCCTTAGTGTCGAGTACCCAGTTGAAATCAAAGCCACCTTGTTTGGGTTCGGCATATTTCAACTGCTGGTGATCGTCCTTGATGTGCTTGCCGAACGCGGTGGGCTTGAGAAAGTCCATCGGCGTGCCCGCGACGGCAGGCAGTTCGCCGGTCGGGATCAGCTTGTCGTTGACTGGTGTGTAGTGCGAAGCGTGCAGGGTGGCGACCTGTTTGAGTACATCACCACTGCCTGCACCCGCCAGGTTGAAATAGCTGTGGTTGGTCAGGTTCAGCACAGTCGGCTTGTCAGTGGTGGCGCGGTAGTCAATCTTCAGCTCGTTTTGCTCATTCAGGCTGTAAGTGACTTCGGTTTTCAATGTGCCCGGAAAACCCATTTCGCCATCCGGCGACACGTAGGTTAGCTTCACGCCGACCGAATCACCGGTCTTGGTTTCTTCTGCCTTCCAGAGTCGTTTGTCAAAACCCTGAGTGCCGCCGTGCAGGGCATTGGTCTTGTCGTTGAGCGGGACTTGGTAGGTCTTGCCATCCAGGCTGAACTTGCCGCCTGCCAGGCGGTTGCCGAATCGGCCGATGGTCGCGCCGAAATAAACCGTGCCGTTGTTCTGGTAGCCCTGAACATCGTCGAAGCCCAGGACGATGTCTTCGACTTTTCCGGCCTTGTCAGGCACCAGCAGCGATTGCAGCGTCGCGCCGTAGGTGATGATGCTGGCCTGCACGCCGTGACTGTTGCGCAGGGTGAATTTCTCGACGGCAGTGCCGTCGGGCAGTTGGCCGAAAGTGCTGTGCTCGCTGGAGAGTGCCGCGGCCTGTGCAGTCAAGGTGCTGATCATCAAGGACAGTCCAAGGGTGCTGAGGAGAGCATGTGTTTTCATCTGATCTGCCTGCTTTTATTGTTATTGGTAAGACTATTTGATCGGATTAAAGCCGATGCATGGATTTATAGCCTATAAAATGCCACTTGAAAAATAAATTGTAATACTATTTAGTAGTGCCAGCTTCACTGAGGCGCGGTGCCTGTGGCGATCGATCCGCTGGATGCCTGCGAAACAGGTCGACTGGGCATGCAGGTTGGACAAGACTGCGACGCAAACATCCAAAAAGTGCCTTTACAACAATAACAAAGGACATTTTTCATGAACTGGCTGCCCGTTTCCGAGCACCGTTTCAAGCTGGCCGAGGGCTCCTTCTGGGACGCCGCGGAGCAGGCCTTGTACTGGGTCGACATTGCCGGTTTTCTGGCGTGTCGGCTGGTTGCCGGGGAGTATCGCCAATGGCGCATGCCCGAGCCGGTCTCTGCGTTTATACCGACCGAGCAGGGCGACGCACTGGTGACTCTGGCCAGCGGCGTGTATCGCCTGGACCTCAAATCCGAAAAAACCTCACTGGCGTTGTTCTGCGTGGCAGACCCGACCCCTGGCAATCGCGCCAACGAGGCCCGTTGCGACACGCGCGGCCGCCTGTGGCTGGGCAGCATGCAAAACAATATCGATGCCGAAGGCAAAGACGTACCTTTGGTCCGTCGTTCAGGCGGGCTGTTCCGGGTTGAACCCGACGCCCGCGTGACGCGTTTGCTGGACGGGCAGGGCATCGTCAATACCCTGCTGTGGAATACCGACGGCAGCGTGCTGTACAGCGCCGATACCCTCGACGAAGTGATCTACCAATACCCTGTGCTGGAAGATGGCTTGCTGGGACCACGTCAGGTATGGGCGGCCGAGCAGAGCCAGGGTTCGCCCGACGGCTCGGCAATGGATGCCGAAGGTTATGTCTGGAACGCGCGCTGGGGAGGCAGTTGCCTGATCCGTTTTGCCCCCGACGGCAGTGTCGACCGGGTTATCGAGCTGCCCGTCAGCCATCCCACCAGTTGTGTGTTCGGTGGTCCTGACCTGGAGACACTGTATGTTACCAGTGCCGCGCCTGCCGATGCTCATGGACGGTTCGATGGCGCGGTACTGATGGCGCATGTCGGCGTCAAAGGAACGCTGTGTCAGCGCTTCAGCGGTTGAAAAAGTGCCGCGCCGTCGCCTTTTCTGCAGCGGCGTCGCGATGGGAAATGCAGGAGTGACATTCGGTTACATAGCGGTCATTCATTATATGGTATGACTATTTAATCGGTTCTCGAACGCCTATGCGTTTGCAACCGCCACCTCGCTGAACGCTGTAGCTATTCAATAAAAATAAGGAGTTAGCTATGTTGAGTCGTCACGGGATTCGTTCCCTGTGCTGTGCCGCCGTCACCACCGCCATTCTGGGCATGAGTGGCATCACCTCCGCTGCTGATGAAGTCAAAATCGGCTTTCTGGTCAAGCAGGCTGAAGAGCCTTGGTTCCAGACCGAGTGGGCGTTTGCTGAAAAGGCAGGCAAGGAGCATGGTTTTACCGTGCTCAAGATTGCCGTGCCAGACGGTGAAAAGACTCTTTCCGCTATCGACAGCCTGGCCGCCAACGGTGCCAAGGGCTTTGTGATCTGCCCGCCTGATGTCTCTCTGGGCCCTGCAATCGTGGCCAAGGCCAAGGCGCTCGGTTTGAAAGTCATGGCCGTGGACGATCGTTTTGTCGACGCCAAAGGCAACTTCATGGAGGACGTGCCATATCTGGGCATGGCAGCCTTTGAAGTGGGCCAGAAGCAAGGCGCCGCCATGGCCACCGAAGCGAAGAACCGCAAGTGGGATGAGGGCGGGTGGAAAGGCACCTACGCGATCATCAACACCTACAACGAGCTGGACACCGGCAAGAAACGCACTGACGGTTCGGTGAAGGCGCTTGAAGAGGCCGGTTTGCCGAAAGATCACATCCTGTTCACCGCGCAGAAAACCCTTGATGTACCAGGCAGCATGGACGCCACCAACTCGGCGCTGCCAAAACTGCCGGGTGATGCGAAAAACCTGATCATCGGCGGCATGAACGACAACACTGTGCTGGGTGGCGTACGCGCGACGGCGAGCAATGGTTTCAGCGCGAAAAACGTTATCGGGATCGGCATCAACGGCACCGATGCCATTGATGAATTGAAGAAAAAAGAGAGTGGCTTCTTTGGCTCCATGCTGCCGAGCCCGGACAAGGAAGGCTACAACACCGCGCTGTATATGTATAAGTGGGTCACCGAGGGCGTTGAACCGCCTAAATATACCGCTATGGACGATGTGACACTGATCACCCGCGCCAACTTCCAGGAAGTATTGACCAAGATCGGTCTGTGGAAGTGAGTTGACTGAGGGGCCTGATTTTCAGGCCCCTCACACGTGCGAGGAGGTTGGTTTCATGCAACAGGCTATCGAGCAAACATCCATAAACGGTGCCTTGCGCTTCAACGGCATCGGCAAGGTTTTCCCCGGCGTAAAGGCGCTTTCGGACATCAGTTTCGAAGCGCGCCCCGGCAGTGTTCACGCCTTGATGGGCGAGAACGGTGCCGGTAAATCCACGCTGCTGAAAATCCTCGGCGGCTCTTATCAGCCCAATAGCGGCACCTTGCAGATCGGTGAACAGAGCTACCAGTTCAAATCCACCGCCGAGAGCATTGCGGCGGGTGTGGCGGTGATTCACCAGGAATTGCATCTGGTCCCGGAAATGACTGTCGCCGAGAACCTGCTGCTTGGGCACATGCCCAATCGTTTCGGTTTGATCAATCGTTGCGCGATGTACCGTCGGGCGGGCGAGCTGCTCAAAGGCCTGGCTGACGAAATCGACCCGCGCACTCGCCTGGGTGATCTTTCACTGGGCCAGCGGCAATTGGTGGAAATCGCCAAGGCCATGTCACGCAATGCGCACGTCATCGCTTTTGACGAGCCCACCAGCAGCCTGTCGGCACGTGAAATTGACCGGTTGATGGCGATCATCGTGCGGCTGCGCGACGAGGGGCGGGTGATTCTTTACGTATCCCATCGCATGGAAGAAATCTTCCGTGTCTGTGATGCCGTAACGGTATTCAAGGACGGTCGGTTTGTAAAAACCTTCGAGCAGATGGCCGATCTGGATCATGACCGGCTGGTGACCTGCATGGTCGGCCGGGATATTCAGGACATCTACAACTACCGTCCGCGTCAGCATCAAGGGCCCAGCCTGCGAGTGACCGGGTTACTGGGGCCGGGGTTGCATGAACCTGTGAGTTTTGCCGTAGAGAAGGGTGAAGTGCTGGGGTTCTTCGGGCTAGTGGGCGCCGGGCGTACCGAGCTGTTCCGTCTGCTGTCGGGTCTGACCCGCAGCACGGCAGGCACGTTGCAGTTGGACGGCAAGCCATTGACGCTCAAGTCACCGCGCGATTCGATCGAAGCGGGCATTCTGCTCTGCCCGGAGGATCGCAAGAAGGAAGGTATCGTGCCGCTGTCCAGCGTCGCGGAGAACATCAACATCGGTGCACGGCCCCGGCATGTGAATCTTGGCTGCCTGATCCAGGGCCGCTGGGAGCGCGACAACGCGCGCAGCCAGATCAAGTCGATGAACGTCAAGACACCATCGCCCGAGCAACAGATCATGTTCCTCTCCGGCGGCAATCAGCAGAAGGCGATTCTCGGTCGCTGGCTGTCGATGCCGATGAAGGTCCTGTTGCTGGACGAGCCCACCCGCGGGATTGACGTCGGTGCCAAGTCCGAGATCTACGAGATCATTCACAACCTGGCCGCCGACGGGATTGCGGTCATCGTGGTGTCCAGTGACCTGATGGAAGTCATGGGTATTTCCGACCGCATTCTGGTGATGAGCGAAGGCGCGATCACCGGTGAACTCAACCGCGATGAGGCTGATGAATCGCGACTCCTGCAATTGGCTCTGCCTCGCACGCGCAGCTGATAACCGGTCCCCTGACCATGAACAATAAGAAAGAGGTGCATATGTCTACCGAATCCAGCCTGCAGGCTCCCCGTCAGGGCATGAACCTGCGTCGTTTTGCCGATGACTGGGTGATGCTCCTGGCTGCCGTGGGAATCTTCCTGCTGTGCGCCGTGTTCATCGACAACTTCATGTCACCGCTGAACATGCGGGGGCTAGGCCTTGCGATTTCCACCGTAGGCATTGCTGCCTGCACCATGCTCTTTTGCCTGGCGTCCGGGCACTTCGACCTGTCGGTCGGTTCGGTGCTGGCCTGTTCCGGGGTGATCGCCGGGATTGTTATCCGCGACACCGACAGCGTGTTTCTCGGTGTTTCTGCCGCGCTGGCGCTGGGGCTGGTGGTTGGCCTGATCAATGGCATCGTGATTGCCAAGCTGCGCATCAATGCCCTGATCACGACCCTGGCGACCATGCAGATCGTGCGCGGCCTTGCGTATATCTTCTCCAACGGCAAGGCCGTCGGCGTCTCCAACGAGGATTTCTTCATCTTCGGCAACGGCCAGATATATGGCGTGCCGGTGCCAATCCTGATCACCATCGCCTGCTTCATATTCTTCGGCTGGTTGCTCAACTACACCACCTACGGGCGCAACACCATGGCTATCGGCGGCAACCAGGAAGCTGCACTGCTGGCGGGTGTGCATGTTGATCGCACCAAGATCATCATCTTCGCGGTTCACGGGCTTGTCGGGGCACTGGCTGGCGTGGTTCTGGCTTCGCGTATGACCTCGGGGCAGCCAATGATCGGTCAGGGCTTCGAGCTGACCATCATCTCGGCTTGCGTACTGGGCGGTGTTTCGCTGAGCGGCGGCATCGGCATGATCCGCCATGTAATCGCTGGTGTGTTGATTCTGGCGATCATCGAGAATGCGATGAACCTGAAGAATATCGATACGTTCTACCAATACGTGATTCGCGGCACGATTCTGTTGCTGGCGGTGATCATCGACCGACTGAAACGTCGCTGACCGGCGCGGCGCTGGCTTGCATGAACCAGCGCCGTCACTTCACACCGGATTCAATCCCTTCTCGCGCTTCATCTGCGTGACCAATGTAAAGCGGTCTTCGGGGTGGACTGTCTCTGACACGACCATCACGACGCCCGCGTCGTCACGGTACTGACGCAGAATTTTCAGCCCCGGCGAACCTGCCTCCGCATTCAGGCTTCTGGCGATTTCAGCCGTCAACAGCACAGCACGCACTTGCTGGTCGATCACTTCGATATGGCGGCCAAAATGCTGCTCGATCAGCGCAGCGATCAGTTCGCCGGGTTGCTCGCGCGCCAGTTCGATGACTTCGCTGTAGATATCCTGAGCGTAAACGTCGGTCCAGCACAACGGCGCGAGCACGTTCTCGCAGTCGACCCTGATGCTCGACACGCAAAAGTAATGCTCCCCTGGCGTCAGCCCCAGCCGACGCGCCTGGGCAATGTCCGCGACGAAATGGCGGACGTTCTGGATGCTGCGCACCTGGGTTTCCGCCAGATGCGCCAGGTCTGCAACGGTCGCCAGTGACTGTGAATAGCCGCCTCTGGGCGATGCCGATTCGACCCGCGTACCGACCCGCTTGCGCCGTGACACCAGGCCCTGAGTCTGCAGTTGTGTGATTGCCGCGCGCACGGTATGGCGGCTGACTGCGTAAAGCTCGCACAGCTCGAACTCGGTCGGCAGCAGTGAGCCGACCGGGTAGCGGCCACTGGCAATCGCCTCGATCAGGTCTCTGGCAACCACTGCGTAACGTGTTTCGTTCATGCCTTCTGTCAGCTCTGTGGCTTTAGCGAGTTGACAGTGTATCAGTGCGAGCGTAACAATTATGTACGGACATATTAAATATGTACGATAAATAACAACATAATCAGGACCTCGCTCATGTCCAGCACCGTTTTTGACTCCGCCCTGTTTCGCGACATGTTCGGCACCGCCGAAATGCGTGCCGTGTTCTCCGACAAATCGCTCATCGAACGTTACATCGAAGTAGAAGTGGCACTGGCCCGCGCCGAAGCCCGTTGCGGAGTGATTCCTGCCGCTGCCGCCGAACAGATCGCTGCGCTGGCCACTTACGAGTCACTTGATCTGGCACTGATGCAGCATGAAACCGAGATTGTCGGTTACCCCATCCTGCCGCTCGTAGAGCAGCTGTCCAAAACCTGCGGCGATGCTGGCCGTTACGTGCATTGGGGCGCGACCACCCAGGACATCATGGACACCGCTGTGGTGTTGCAGGTGCGTGCTGCGCTGGCCATCGTCGAGCGTGATATTCAGGCCGTACGTGGCCTGCTTGCTGACCTGGCATTGCGTTATCGCACTACGCCGATGGCGGGGCGCACCCACCTGCAACACGCGCTGCCGATTACCTTCGGGTACAAATGTGCGGTGTGGCTGAGCATGTTCGACCGCCACGCAGAGCGTCTGGTGGAATTGCGCCCGCGTGTTGAAATCGGCCAGTTTGCCGGAGCGGCCGGTACGCTGGCGTCATTGGGCGACAAGGGGCTGGACGTGCAGCAAGCGCTGATGGACGAGCTGCAACTGGGCGTGCCGCAGGCCACCTGGCATGTCGCGCGTGACGGCCTTGCGGAAACACTCAACTTCCTGGGCCTGGTCACCGGCTCGCTCGGCAAGATTGCACTGGACGTCATGATGATGATGACCAGCGAGCTGGGTGAGGTGTACGAACCCTTCGTCAAGGGACGGGGCGCCAGCAGCACCATGCCGCAGAAACGCAACCCCATTTCCTGTGAACTGATGTACGCCGCCGCCAAGGGCGTACGCCAGCACGCCGGGCTGATGCTCGATGCCATGATTCAGGATTTCGAGCGCTCTACAGGCCCGTGGCAAGCCGAGTGGATCGCCATTCCAGAAGCCTTCGCCCTCAGCGCAGCGTCTCTGGGGCAGGCGACATTCATGCTGGCCGGGCTTGAGGTGCGCACCGAACGGATGCGTCAGAACCTGGACATGACTCAGGGCCTGATCGTCGCCGAAGCCGTGATGATGGGCCTCGCGCCAGCGCTCGGCCGTCAGGTCGCCCACGACGTTGTGTATGCCGCCTGCCGCATGGCCAACGACCAGCGCATCAGTCTGCTGGATGCGCTGTTGGCGCAAGGCGAGGCCACGGCGCAACTGGATATCGAAGAACTCAAGCGTCTGACCGACCCGGCCAACTACCTGGGCCTTGCGCCGCAAATGGTGGACATCGCCCTGGCTCGTCCGGGGGCCGTGAAGCGTTGAGTTATCTCGCTCCGGGCACAGCCCGGGGCGATCAGTCCTGCAGCCGCTCTTAATAACAACAACGAGATCGCAGACATGTCTTCATCCAGCAAAAAACCGTTCTACAGGGACCTGACGTTTCAGGTCGTTGCCGCCATGCTGTTGGGCATCGCCTTTGGCTTTATCGCCCCCGAGCTGGCCGCCAAGTTCAAGATCCTTGGCGACATCTTTCTCAAACTGATCAAGACCGCCGTTGCGCCGCTGGTGTTTTTCACCGTTGTGCACGGCATTGCCTCGGCGGGCGATATCAAGCGTGTCGGCAAGGTCGGGCTGCGCGCATTGATCTACTTCGAAGTGGTGTCGACCATCGCTCTGGCCATCGGCCTGCTGTGGGGCAATCTGCTGCAGATCGGTTCGGGCATGCATGACGCCCATCCGAGCAGCGCAACGGCTGCCGCATCGGCCGCGGCGGTTGCCAAGGGGCATGCACCGGCGTCGACCATGGACTTCATCTACGGCATCTTCCCCGACAATTTCGTCGGCGCATTTGCCGGTGGTCAACTGTTACAAGTGCTGGTGATTTCCGTACTCTTCGGCTTTGCCCTGCTGGCACTCAAGGAAGAGCGTCGGGCCGTGATCGAAGAAGGTCTGAGCCGGATTTCCGAATGTTTCTTCGAGTTCATCAACCTGATCATGAAGTTCGCGCCGCTGGGCGCGTTCGGTTCGGTGGCCTATGCAGTGGGCAGCAACGGCACCGCGGTGCTCATGTCGCTGGCCAATCTGGTGTTGATGTTTTATCTGTGCATCGCGTTTTTCATCTTCGTCGTACTGGGCATCGTCTGTCGTATTTCCGGTTTCAGCCTGTGGCGATTCCTCAAGTACATCAAGGACGAAGTCTTCATTGTGCTGGGCACTGCTTCCTCGGAAAGCGCCTTGCCGCGCCTGTTGCAGAAACTGGAGAAATTCGGCTGCTCAAAACAGAGCGTCGGCCTGGTGTTGCCTACCGGTTATGCATTCAACCTGGACGGTACGTCGATCTACATGTCGTTGTGCGTGCTGTTTATCGCCAATGCCTATGGCGTACCGCTGAGCTGGGAGCAGCAGTTGGGCATCATCGCTATCATGCTGGTGACTTCCAAAGGCGCGGCGGCGGTATCGGGCGGCAGTTTCGTGGTGTTTGCCGCCACCGTGACAGCCATTGGCGTGCTGCCCGTCGAGGGCCTGGCGTTGCTGTTCGGCGTCTACCGGTTCATGTCCATGGCCATTGCGACCTGCAACACCATTGGTAACAGTGTGGCGACGGTGGTGGTGTCCAAATGGTCCGGCGAGTTTGCCGAGCAGACTGCTCGTAGTGAATATCACCGGGTGCTGGGGCGTAAACTGGAGGCTGCGCTTTGATGATATCTGCCAGGGAATTCACTGAACACGCGTGCGCTGGATGACAGCGCGGTAGCCTGGACGTCGAGGGCTCACGCTTGTTGCGCTGTCTGAGTCCTGAAATCCAGCTCCGCTCGGGTGCCTAGCGTCGGCATCGACTCGAGGGTCAGCGTCCACTGAAAGCGTTCGCAGATCCGCCGCACCAGAAAAAGCCCCAGGCCTTTCCCGGTGCCCGCTCTGGTCGAGTTTCTCAGCAATGACAGGTAGTGGAGGGACGCCTGCACAGTGTCGAAGCCTTCGCCCGAGTCGGTCACGCTCAATACACCGTCCTTGAGGCGCACGGTGATTGTTCCGTCATAGGTGTTTTCGGCAGCGTTACGCAACAGGTTGCCGATGGCAATGCGTAACATCGCATCCGGCACCCGCAGGCAAAGCGTCTGGTGGATGTGCACCGAAAACTGCACAGGTTTGCCGTCCAGAAGGTGTTGGTGATCCTTGATCAGGCCGGGCAACAGGCGGTCCAGTTCGACGGGGTCGTCCGGCGTTGAGGACATGGGCTCGCGTGACAAATACAGTAGCGCGACCATGATCTCGGTCAGGTTGTCCACGGTTGCCCGCATGCGTTGAATCGGTGGCGCTGCACACGCGGGTAGCGCTTGCCTGGCCAGCACATCCAGCGCACCGCTGATCACTGCGATAGGTGTGCGAAACTCGTGGCTGGCCTGATCCAGAAGCGCACGTTCCCGGGCCATGAATTGCTCGACCCGTTCCAGATGTGCGTTGATGCCGCAGGCGATGTCCTTGAGTTCTTCCTGGTCGTATTGCACTGGCAGACGTTGCGAGAGGCTTTCCGGATCGAGTTGCTTCATGCCTAGCGCAAGCGCCTGAACCGGGCGGTGCAGGCGCACGTATAGCCAGGCGATCACGGCAATGATCAGTATCAGGTTCATGATCAGAAAAATGCCACCGATCAGCGCGATGAGGTTCTGCTCCTGCTCCAGATCGCTGATGTCGATTGCTGCTACCAGACGTTCATTGCCCAGCGACGTCACCAGCACGGCATAGTCGGGATCGGTGAAACTCGAAGCCCTTCGATCCATATCGCCCTCGTTGTAGAAGCCTGGGGCGAGTGAAGTCAGTAAGGGCGGCATGCCGGGCGCGGGCGTGTCGCCCGACAGTCTCCAGACCTGAATCCTGCCGGCTTTCTGTGGCACTGGCTGCAGCGGGTTTTCGAGAGCATTGTTTGTCGCGGTTTCAAGCAGCTCTTTCCAGATCGGGTGATCGACGAGTTCCTGGCTCATGAATGCCTGAGTGGTCAGGCCGATGGTCATCAACAGCCCGAAGCCGAGCAGAATTGCACTGATCAGGCGATGCAGACTGCTCCGACGACCGGGAAGATTGATCATGGGCACACGCACAGGCGAAAACCGACGCCCTGAACCGTGTGGAGTAGCTTTTGTTCGTTGACTCGGTCGCCATCGATGGTCCTTCTGAGCAAATACATGTGCGAGCGCAGCAGGTCGCCGTCGGGCACGCTGTCACCCCAGATGAGCGACTCCAACTGCGCGCGGGTCACGACGTTTGGAGAGTTGCGCATCAGCACTTCCAGCAGGGTTCGTCTTATCGGCGAGAAGGGTAACTGCACGCCGCCACGCATGATGGTTTGTGTACTCAGGTCGAAGCACAGATCGGCGACTTCCAGCACCTGCCGTACATCCGAGCGCTTGTGGCTGCGTGCGGCCAGCACCCGCAGACGAATTTCCAGTTCAGGCAGGGCCAGTGGTTTGACGATGTAATCGTCCGCGCCCGATTCAAAGCCTTGCAGCTTGTCGTCCAGTTGATCCTTGGCGGTCAGCAACATCACCGGCACCGGATTGCGCAGTTCAGTGCGCAGATGACGCAGGAGACTGATGCCGTCCATACGCGGCATCATCCAGTCCAGCACAATGACGTCGTAGTGGTTTTCGGTAATCAGGCGCATCGCGGACTTGCCGTCGGGTGCGGCATCCAGAGTGTGTCCGCATGCTTCCAGGTAGTCGAACATATTGGCGGCCAGCGCCAGGTTGTCTTCGACGATTAATACACTCAGTGATCGTTCGATCATGATGGGCTCACAGTGAGTCAACTCCAGGCGCTGCACAGACAGTGTTTGGCATCAGAACTTTCTCGAAATACCGATGAACATCGAGGTAGAGCTATCGGTATCGTGCTCTACCAGCGGGCTGTCGCTCAGTTCATCCGGCAGGGCGCTGTAGCGCAGGTTACCCGAGACTTCCCACTGTTTGCCCAAGGGCTGGGAAAAGCCCAGACCGACATAGGAAACCGTGGCGCTGCCAGGACGGTATCGGGCAATCCCGCGTTGCTCTTCTTCTTTCAGCGTGCCGTAATAGTAATCCACCAGGTTGCCGGACATATGGCTAACACCGATGTTGGGTTTGAAGCGGGTGTTGCCCCAACTGAAGGGGTACGCGTATTCGAGGTTCACCGAGTAGCCGTCGCTCGCACCGCTGATGTCGTTTCTGGCGACCGCCTCAAGCTGCCCTGCAGTGCCACGCAGTTTGGCTACCAGCCCTGCGTCGATACCATTGTCGCGGTCTTCCAGCAGATCGCGGTTAATGCCGTTTCTGGCCAGTTCGCGGCGACCAAAGTCGTCACGATCAATGCCGTCCATCTGCAAGGCGAGAATGGCATCCAGAGAGAACGACCCGGTGTTGATCAGGTGGTAACCCGCAGTTATGCCTTTCACGTAAAAGCGCTCGCCTTCATAGTTGATCAACGGGATCGGATTGACCTGTGTACCGACGCCTGCATAAGGGCTTTCGCTGATTGCAGCGCCCAGACCCAGGCTGAAATCTCCCGGTTCGGCATGGGCGAGCTGCAACGACAGGGCAGGCAAGGCAACAACGGTCAGCGCGGGAAGGAAAAGCGGTTTCATGACGGTGGCTCTCTGAGTGATCTTTCTGACGTGCATCAGTGTGCGATGGCGTTTGTCGTTTGCATGTCGCTGTCAGTGATCTGGTCAGGCGCTTAAAAAAGCTGGCTATGCGTCGAAAGCTGGTATTTGTCCCTGCCAGCATCTATCAGTTGGCGCGTTTCAATCCGTCGCAATCAGGCCTGAAAAGATAGTTTTCAAGCAAAGTCACTACCTCTTGAACGAATCCTGGTTGTGCGAGGAGCTTCGGCCGATCAGCGGTGACGGTGTGGATAATTGCGTGTGCAGCGATGCCCATCAGATAGATCGAGAGATCCGGATCAGGAACGTTCTTCATAAAAGGCCTTAGCACCTGAGCAAACTGGAGCTGTAGAGAATCCTTATCGTCCTCCAGCTGCCGGATCGTACGTGGCAATTCCTCATGAATGGCCTTGTGCAGAGCCGGCGCAACACGATGCTCAGCGACAATCATCTCGATGATCATGGTTAGCGCCTCTCGAAGCGACGGCTGATCAGGCAGAACCTGTAACGCGTTGAGCAGATCTGTGCGCGTGTCGGCGGCGTGCCGTCTTTGTAATTCAGCAATGACTGCTTCTTTGTTCGGGAAAAACTGGTACAGCGAGCCGATGTTCACGCCTGCGCGTTCAGCAACCGCGTTGGTCGTCAGTCCCTCCCAGCCTACTTTGGTCAAAATGTAAGTCGCAGCTTGAATAATCGCGTCAACTGTCGCGCGAGAACGCGCCTGAGCCGGGATTTTCCTGGGCTTGACGGGTGTTCGGCTTTTACTCACGGGCAGCTCCAGAACATGAGTTTTTAAAATCTAAGCTTTAACTTACGATTTGAATTGTGAAAACACAACGTTAATCACGAATCGAGAACTCATGACCATGAACACACAAGAGAATTTACTTCCCTGGGATGGCTTTCAGGCAGCCAATCGCTTTCGCCGGGCTATACGCAAATTCAACTCGAACCCCATTGTCCCTGGTGACATTCAGTTGCTGCTTGCAGAAGCAGCCTATGCCCCCTCCAGCGGGAACATGCAGCCTTATCAACTGCACTGGGTTCGCGACCCTGGGCTCAAAGCGGATTTGGCGGTCGCTTGTAACGGCCAGAAAGCTGCGGCATCAGCGGCCGAGCTCATCGTGATCGTGGCGAGCCCTGCGCTGGGGTTGCGCACAGCCAACGTGCAACTTGCCCACGTGGAAGGTTCGTCTGCGTTGGGAGCAGATTCAAAGGCCTATTACCGCAAGCAGATAGGTATGTTTAAGAAGATTCTCGGAATGGGATCTTCTGTTTTATGGTCGCCGATCGTTGCGCTTGCAGCGCTGATCCGACCGACTCTCTCGTTACTCCCCATCGGCCATATTGGCGGTCGGCAATGGGCGGCACGCAATGCCATCTTTGCAGCTCAAACCATCATGCTTGGCGCAGCCGCGAAGGGCATCGATACGTGCCCGATGGAAGGGTTTTCAGGCGCGAAAGTTGCCAAACTTCTCAAGCTGCCACGTGGTGCCGTCATACCGCTGGTTATCGCTCTTGGCTATCGAGCAGACGATGCGAGAATCGAAGAGCGCTGGCGCAATTCGATTTCAGACATCGTCGTTACCCACTGAAGTAAAGCCTGACTCACGCGCGTGGCATGCATCACAAATGCCGTTTGCGACTTAACGTGCTTCTATCTTTGGTTATACAAGATGACACTGAACACTCTATGCCGCGCGAGCCTTCGAAGGCTTGATTCGCGCGGGCACCGGTGGCGCTCGCCACTGACGGTGCTGGTGATGATCGCAGAAATACTCAATTCATCCGGCTGCGCGTTGCAGCCAGCGTATGTCAAACCGCCCCTGTCCACGCCAGCAGCATGGTCGACGGAGACTGATCTGGTAAAAGGTCAGCAAACATTACAAAAAACGTTTTGGTGGCGTCGTTTGAACGACGCTGCCATCAACACCTTGACCGACGCTGCGTTTGCTGACAATCCCACATTGCTGCAAGCGTTGACTCGTGTCGAGGAAGCCAGAGCTGCTGTAAAAGTAAACTCTGCCGCTACGCTGCCATCAGTAGATCTTGATGCGAGCATGACGCGAGCCAAAAGTCGTAACACCTCTGCGACGAGTACAAGTACGACCATGCTGAGCACCTCTGCCTCGGCCGGACCTTCGTTGAGCTGGGAGGTCGATCTTTTCGGGCGAGTTAGCGAATCGGTAGCAGCCGCTCAAAATCACCTTGATGCCCGAACAGCGGATGCTGCCTCGTCACGCCTTACCCTCGCGGCCGATGTGGCGAATGGCGTGCTTTATCTGCGTGCATGCGAGAACTCACGTCGTGTCTGGATCAACGACATCTCATCCCGCGAAAAGACACTGGCGCTCACCCGACTGCGCCTTGACAGCGGTTTCGCATCGTCCGTTGACGAGGCACGAATACAGTCGGGCATTGCTACATCCCGCACTAACCTGGCGACTCAAACGGATCAATGCTCGCGCCAGGTGAATGGTCTTGTAACGTTGAGCGGGGAAGGGCCTGACAGTGTCCGACGCTTGGTTGGTATCTCTTCGCCGGCGAGTGATGCAGAGCCCATGTCGCTACTTGAGGCACCCAAGGCCACGCCTGAAATCCCCGCGACGGTTCTGGCGTCACACCCCAACATTATTTCGGACGAGAGGGAAGTGGCTGCTGCGTGGGCAGATATTGCAGTGGCCCGCGCGGATCGCATGCCGCGTATCAGTCTTATTGCGGTGCTGACCGGACAATGGATTCGCGCAGGGGGCTCAAGCCTGGATTTCAACACGTGGTCCATCGGACCCAGTCTGACGGGCCCGCTCTTCGACGGCGGGGCGGGTGCTGCAAACGTGGAAAGTGCCCAGGCTCGCTATCGACGTGCCACTGCCAGTTTGCAGGGGACACTGCGCACTACTGTAGAAGACGTTGAAAACGCACTCGCTGCTCAGGCGTCGGCAGCCGCTCGGGTTCAATCAACTCGTGAAGGTGGCATTGCCGCCCGTACCACATTTCAGGTTTGCGACTCTCAGTGGAAGGCTGGCGCAGTCAGCCTGTTCGAACTGGAAGACAGCCGCCGACAGTTTGCCTTGGCCCAGGACGCTGAAATTTCCGCCCGTCGTGATCAAGGACTCGCCTGGATTGCACTAGTCAAAGCCACTGGTGCGGCCATCGCCTTGCCCTCAGAGACTATTTCTCATGAATAAGTTACTTGTTTTGTCTGAGCTGTTCGGGCGCAAATCTTTGAGATTGATCGTTTCCGGCGCGGTTCTGATTGCAGGAGGCCTATTGTTTCTTGCCCTACCGATCACAGCAACTCCGGTGGACGCCCAGCCGGTTGCGGCCCTGACCGTGACAGTCACTGCGGCAACTGTTCTCCATTGGCCGTCGGTCATCGAAGCGAGCGGTTCAGTAGCTCCTTGGGAGGAAGCGGTTATAGGCTCTCAGGTTTCCAACCTGCGACTCAATGACATGCGCGTCAATGTGGGGGATTACGTGAAACGTGGCCAACTGCTCGCGACCTTTGATGCCGATTTGTTGAGTGCTGACGAATCTCGCCTCAAGGCCAACTGGCGCGAGGCGGAGTCCAATCGCAACCGCGCAGTGCAACTCAAAGGCACGGGCAGCATGAGTGATCAGGAAGTGCTCCAGTATGAAACCCAGGCGGAGGTCGACAAGGCATTGCTCACCGGTACCCAGTTGCAACTGCGTTACGCCCGGGTAATTGCTCCGGATGACGGTGTAATCAGTGCGCGTACCGCTACGGTCGGGGCGGTTTACGGCAATGGCCAGGAGTTGTTCCGACTGATTCGTCAAAGCCGACTGGAGTGGCGGGGCGAACTGAACGCGGCTCAATTGACCAGCATCAAGGCTGGCCAGCACATCACCCTTGACCTGCCTGATGGCAGCGCCGCCACCGCTACGGTCCGCGAGTTGGCACCGAGTCTGGATAATCAGACCCGCCTTGGCCTGGCTTATGCCGATATCGAGCCAGGCAGCACGGCACGCGCCGGGATGTACGCCAAAGGATTGATCGGGCTGTCCGAAAGCCCAGTGGTCGTCGTGCCTGCTGCCAGCGTGGTGATTCGTGATGGACGCAGCTACGTCGCCAGGTTACTCGACCAGAATCGGATCAAGATGCAGGCAGTAGCGGTAGGTCGTCGGCAGGCTAGCGAGGTGGAGATCGTTTCCGGGATCGGCGAAACAGACAAAGTCGTTGTACAGGGGGCTGGCTTCCTGAATGACGGCGATCTGGTGCGCATTGCTGCTGTGCCTGCTGAAGTGAAGGTGCAGCCATGAACTTCGCTACCTGGTCGATTCGAAACCCCATTCCGTCCGTCCTGCTTTTCATCCTGCTTTCCCTGGCGGGTATTCTGGGGTTTCGGGCCTTACCCATAGCCAACATGCCAGATATCGATTTACCCACGGTCGTCATTTCGCTGACTCAACCGGGCGCAGCGCCTGCGCAACTGGAAACGGAGGTGGCGCGCAAGGTAGAGAACTCGCTGGCCACACTGTCCGGTATAAAGCACATCAGCACGTCTATCGTTGATGGGCTGGTCACCATCAATGTCGAATTCATTCTTGAAAAGAAACTTTCTGATGCCTTGATCGAAGCCAAAGATGCGGTTGATCGTGTTCGTTCCGACCTACCCAGCGATTTGGAACAACCTTCAATTAGCGCAGTTCGAGTTGGCAGCGACGAGGCGACTCTGCTTTATGCAGTAGCGTCTTCACGGCTGGACGAAGAAGCCCTTTCCTGGTTCGTGGATGACTCCCTCAACAAGACAATTCTGGGTGTGCCTGGCATCGGTAAGTTCGAGCGGGTGGGCGGCGTACAGCGCCAGGTAGTTGTAGAGGTTGATCCCGCAAGGCTCGCCGCACAAGGAGCAACGGCTGCCGAAGTTTCACGGGCATTGAAAAACGTCGAACAGGAATCCTCCGGCGGCCGAGGACAAATGGGCGGGACCGAACAAGCCGTTCGCACTATTGCCACTGTGCGCCAGGCGTGGGAACTGAACAGCCTTCCAGTGGTGCTAGGCAATGGCCAACGCGTCAACCTGGATCAGTTGGCGGTGGTGAAGGACACCATTGCCGATCGCACCCAGATCGCCACCCTGGATGGTAAGCCTGTGGTGGGGTTCAGACTGTTCCGGGCCAAAGATGTCGATGAAACCCGTGTCGCGGCAGACGTCACCGATGCGCTGGATAAACTCCATAGTGCTGACCCAAGCCTGAATTTCACCAAAGTTTCCGGCACTGTCGACTACACGCACGAACAGTACGAAGGTTCCATGCACATGCTTTACGAAGGTGCCTTGCTGGCCGTTCTCGTGGTGTGGTGGTTCCTGCGTGATTGGCGAGCCACATTGATTTCGGCGTCTGCCTTGCCCTTGTCAGTCCTGCCGACTTTCCTGGTTATGAACTGGCTCGGTTACTCCCTCAACACGCTGACACTGCTCGCCCTGGCGGTCATCGTCGGCATCCTGGTGGATGATGCCATTGTCGAGATTGAGAACATCGAACGGCACAGTCGCATGGGTAAACCCATTAAGCAGGCTGCCGGTGATGCCGTAACCGAAATTGCCTTGGCCGTCATGGCTACCACCATGACCCTGGTAGTAGTGTTCCTGCCTACTGCAATGATGAGTGGCGTGCCCGGCTTGTTCTTCAAGCAGTTTGGCTGGACAGCGGTTGTGGCCGTGCTGTCTTCATTGCTGGTAGCGCGAATACTGACGCCAATGATGGCCGCCTATCTACTCAAACCCCATACAGATCACACTGAGGCAGAGGATGGCGCGCTAATGAGGCGCTACCTGAACTGCGTACGCTGGTGCCTTGACCATCGCGTTCTCACAATGATTGGTACAGGACTTGTCTTCGTCGCCTCGGTGGCCATGGTCCCGCTACTTGAGACGGGTCTCATCCCGGCCTCCGACAAAGGCTACAGCAACATCAATGTTGAGCTTCCTCCGGGCAGCAGTCTGGACGCTACGAGAGCCACCGTTGAAGCAGTCAGCCATGCCTTAAAGCATATTGACGGGATCGAGCATGTGTTCAGCACGGCGGGTGTTGCGCAACCTGCCGGGCACGGACAGACCCAGGCTGCTGAGCTACGTCGGGCGACCATGACATTGGTGCTTTCTGCTCGTGGGACGCGTGCGAGCCAGACCGATATCGAGAACCAGATACGCGCAGTTCTGCAAGATGTTCCCGGAGCGAGATTCTCTCTCGGGACGGGCGGCCTGGGCGAAAAAATGTCACTGATTCTGGCCAGTGACGACACAGTGGCACTCAGAGCTGCGGCCCAGGCACTGGAACGGGAGTTAAGGAACATTTCTGGTTTGGCTAATATCACTTCGACCGCCAGTCTGGAGCGCCCGGAAATCGTAGTTCGCCCGGATGCCAGACACGCGGCCGAGCGTGGTGTGACGACTGCTTCGATTGGCGAGACAGTTCGTATCGCCACCAACGGTGACTTCGATGCCCAGATGGCCAAACTCAATCTTGATAATCGACAGATCGCCATTCAGGTCCGCATCCCGGACGCCGCCCGCCAAGACTTGCAAACGATCTCCAATCTTCGGGTTCGTGGGCGTGATGGTCTGATTCCTGTTTCCAGCGTCGCGAACCTGACGGTGGAAAGCGGCCCTACCCAGATTGACCGTTACGACCGGCGTCGATATGCCAATGTCAGTGCGGACCTTGGGCACATGCCTCTGGGACAGGCACTTGCGGCCGCCAAGGCGCTACCAGCCATTCAGTCGATGCCTTCCAGCGTCAAGCTGATAGAAACGGGTGATGCTGAAATTATGGCGGAGCTCATGGAAGGTTTCGGCATGGCAATCGTCATTGGGCTGGTCTGCGTGTACGTTGTCCTGGTTTTGTTGTTCAGCGACTTCTTCCAGCCACTTACCATTTTGTTCGCCATCCCGCTGTCGGTAGGCGGCGCCTTTGTAGCGCTGCTCGTCACGCACGGCATGCTGAGTTTGCCATCTATGATTGGTTTGGTCATGTTGATGGGCATCGTTACCAAGAACTCCATTCTGCTCGTCGAGTATTCGGTAATGGGCATTCGCAAGCAGGGCCTGCCGGTGTTCGACGCCTTGCTCAACGCCTGTCACAAACGAGTGCGTCCGATTGTCATGACAACACTGGCCATGATCGCAGGGATGATGCCCATTGCGCTGGGCCTCGGGTCAGATGCGAGCTTCCGGCAGCCCATGGCGATCGCGGTGATCGGTGGGTTAATCACCTCTACAGCACTGAGCTTGCTGGTGGTACCAGCGGCGTTCGCCTGCGTGGATGATCTGGAGCGTAAAATACATGGCTGGTTTCGACGTCCGATCCGATCACCCTCAGAGGCAGCCGTTTAGCGCGGGTGTGAAACCAGCGCTGAACTGCCTAATCGGGTCAGTCCATAAAGCGCGGCTCCGACAGCGAGCATCATGCCGGCACGCAACCAGGTTTCAGGACCTTGCTGGGTCAGCAAAAGCAGGCAGGAAAGGATCGCCAATACCGGAATCACCCAGTGAACCTGAAAATGGCCGGCTTCGACCTTGTCGCGCTTGAGCACCAGAACCGCGATATTGACGCTGAGAAACACGAACAGCAACAACAACACCACGGTTTCGGCGAGCGTGGTCAGGGTGCTGGTAAAGGACAATGCGATAGCAACCACTGTGGTTGCGAAAATGGCCACGCCGGGTGTGCGCCGTTGAGGCAGAACCGAGCCCATCACAGCGGGCAACAGCCCTTCACGAGCCATCCCGAAGGTCAGTCTGCTGGCCATGATCATGGTCAGCAGTGCGCCATTGGCAACCGCAATCAGCGCGATCACCGCGAACCATGGGGCAGGTATCCCCAGCCCCGACGCGCTGACCACGTCCATCAACGGGGCCTGTGAAGCCTTCAACTGTTCGACGGGCAGCACCATGGCCGCGCCCACGCCGACCAGCATGTAAACCACGCCTGCAATGAGCAGTGCACCGAACAGCGCCCGTGGATAAACCCTGCGCACATCCTTGATCTCTTCGGCCAGGTTGGCAGACGTCTCGAAGCCCACAAATGAATAAAATGCCAGCAACGATGCGGCAAGAATCGCGGTGGCCGGTGAGTTGGTGTCCAGTTCGAATACACGTTGCGGCACACCATTGCCCTGACTGACGAACCAGACTGCGGCCGCAATCACCATCGCCAGCCCGCTCAACTCAATCAGGGTCATTACCAGATTGGCCGACAACGACTCCTTGATGCCACGCGCATTCAACAGCGCGACAATCACCAGAAAACCCACACATACCCACTGTGCGGGCCAGCTTACCAACGCCTGGAAGTAGTCGCCGGCAAACGCGACTGCCAGCCCGGCAGCGCTGGTAACGCCTGCCGCGACCATGGAAAAACCAACCAGAAACGACAGCAGCGGCTTGCCGAAGGCTTTTTCGGCGTACACCGCAGCACCGCCCGCACGCGGGTATTTGGTCACCAGTTCGGCGTAGGACGCTGCGGTCAGCAAGGCAAAGCACAGGGCAATCAGCAAGGGCGCCCAGATGGCTCCGCCGACGCGTCCGGCGATCGTGCCGGCCAATGCGTAGACGCCAGCACCCAGCACGTCGCCAAGAATGAACAGGGTCAGCATGGGGGCGGTGATCGCACGGCGCAGTGATGAGGTATCGGGAGTGGCCATGGTGGAAAATTCCTTTTCATTGACGCTACAGAAGGCTAGAGGCCAAAGAGGGTAAGCGCTGGTCTGTTCATTCGCTCGTTCGAGCCTGGACCGCCAGCGACGACGCTGCTTTCTACACTGCGCAAGCAAGCTTTATTCAGGATATTGCAGCGACAGCAGTCGTTACAGGCATGAAAAAGTGATCCTGATAACGGCGGTAAATTCAAAACGATGGACATCGAGCCTGACCGGCGGCGGTTTCAGTTCCACAGCGCGCAATAAAGTGGAGTATTGGGTTTGCAGGCTGTCTCAACCTTGCCCTTGAGCCGATCGACAGAGGATACGAAGGTGGGACATGACAGCCAGCAACAATTCGGTTTGGTCTGGAAGACGCTGCAAACGTTAAGGGAAGAGGTGCGTAACCTGCAGCTCAGTGAACTGGAGCGCGTTGAGCGTTTACGGGGTCAGCAGACGGTAGACACCCGCGAAGCAATCCAGCAATCGTTCGTCGGGCTTGAACAGGCAATCGACGATATCGAGGCTACGCTGGCGACCATTGGCGAGGCGACCGGAGAGATCGGCAAGCTTTGATCGTCCCGCAGAGCGTCGGACTCCAGAGCCACTTGGTATGGCGGCTCTGGAGTCGTTTGCGCAGAGGAGACTCAGATTTTCGGGCCAGTCCAGCGGGGTGCGTTTCTCAAGTCTTCACGCTGCTGTTGATCCGGTGATTCATGCGTCTCGCCGTATTCCACATGCAGCTCGTCATCCAGACGATTGCTCGATGAACCGTCCTTTTGTGGCGTCTCGTCGAAATGCTCCCATTCGGCACTCTGGAAACGAAACAGGCTATCGTCTTCCGGTGCTTCGCGCTCCCTGTAGTGATGGATCGAATAGTGTGCGTATTCGACCTTGTCACCCCAGTCAGCCTGCAACAGGCCGTCAGCTGCCAGGTCGCGATACCAGTCATTTTCCTTTTCGGAGGCTTTCTGCTTTTTGTTGTGGTCCACGAAGTAGCCGATGACTCCGCCTACCACTGCAACCACCACCCCGACCAGAAAGAACGGTCCGGCCAGTGCCGTGGCCGCAGCGCCCCCTGCACCCACCAGCGCGGCGGTGCCCAGCACGCCGGCTGAAGCGCCGAACGCGCCGCCCGCAATTTGCAGACCGCCTGCGGCCTGAGCCAGTTTGTCACCGGATTTGACACCGTCCCTGATGGTAAACGCTCCCAGCACGATGTCGGCAAAACCGCCGGCCAGATCCGTCGCCGGACCGAGAACCTTGACCACCGAACCGGCAATCTTGCTGGCCATCCCCGGCTTCAATTTGGTCTCGCTGTCCAGTCGTTGAGAAATGCCTTGCATCGCGGTGCGTTCGCTTTCAGCGCTACCGGTCAGGTCACCGATAACGGCCATTCGGGTGTCATCAGGGATGTCCAGAGCGTTGCGGATCTCGTCGAGCCGTGCCGCAGAAAGACCGCTGGGGCTGACTTCAACCTTCGGCGGCTTCATGTCCTGCTTGCCCCAGATTTCCGGCACGGTCTTGTCCAGCCCGAGTAAATCAACCAGGCCGCCTTTGCCCATCAGGTCACCCACCTTGTCGGCCAGGCGCACAAAATGGCTGGCGCCACCGGCAAAGCTGAGGAAGTCCTTGGCGATGGCCAGGCGCTGGAGCGGTGTCTCACCGAGCTTGCCGCCGTTACCGACCATTTGATAAATGGCCGAGAACAACGACACGCCAGCCGCGACGGAGCCCATGACACCCTTGCTGTTCAGCGTGTTGAAAATCTCGCCCAGCTTGCCGCGATCGGCGACTGGAATGTAAGGCTTGGACAGGGCAGTTTTTATATCGGCCTCACTGACTTTGCCGTTTTTCTGATAAGCATCGCCCACTTCCTTCAGCGCCTTGGCGATATCAGCAGGTTTGGCGTTGCCCACGACGCCTTCCTCGATGAATTTCTCGAACGTCGGCTGCAGGAAGCGCGGCATGTCCACCAGAAAGCCCTTGAGTTCTGCCTTGAGCAGGCCGAACAGATCCTTGGTGGCGAGGGCGTTGTTTTCGTCACTGATCTTCGACGGGTCTGCCACCAGGTCATTGAGGTCGCTGGTCAATCCGTCGGCCTGGACGGACTGCGCGGCCTTGCTGGCGGCTTCGGGATCGACCAGTGCCAGTGAGGACAACGTGTCGCTCAGGTCCTTTTGCGCTTCCTGGCCGAGCCCCTGTTTCTGCAAGTCCTTGAGGTAAAGTACGTAGTCGGGGCTCGCCGTGAGGTCCAGCAGTTTTTGCTTGATCTCGTCCTTGTTGGGCACCTTGTTCACGGCATCGGTCAGCTTGGTCTGGTAGTCCTGCTGCACCGTAGGGTCGGAGAACAGCGTAGTCAGTTGCTCCTGCAGCTTGCCACCGTCAATGATGTCGTGCATATCTGCCGAGCTCAGCTGAGTCTGCTTGCTGTCGAACTCTCGCCAGGTGCCGCCGAACGCACCTTGTGCCTCCTCGTACCCGGTCAGGCCGCGACCGTTGTCGTAGGCGGCCTGCGCTTCGATGGCCCGGACCAGTTTGGCGCGCGGATCGTCCTTGGGGATATCACCGTTTTTTACGCCTTCGCGGTATTGGTCGAGCAGTTCCTTGGTCGCCAGCTCGCCCACATTCAGTTCTTCGGATTTTTCGTCATCCTTGTCAGCCTTCACACCGGTTTTCTGACCCATGAGGTCAACTTCGGACGCACCGGGCAGGTTATGCCGACTGCGGGTTTCACTGATATTGCCGGTGCCCAGCTCATTCCATTTCTGCACCACGTCGTCATACAACTGGGGGCTGGCGTCCTTGGAGACGATGAACTTGCCGTCGTCGTTCTCGAAGCGGATCAGCCCCGAACCCAGCTCGTCTGGCGAACCGATGGTGATGTCCTGGTTTTTCAGAAAGTCGTTGGGGCCTGCCAACGTGTAGCCTTCTTCGCGGCTGCTGTTGATCTTGTCCCAAGCGTCCTTGAGCGAGGTGACCTTGTCGAACAGATCGGGGGTCAGTGCCTGGGTCACGACAATCACTTCGCCGCTCTGATTCTTGTAGCTGATCTGGCTGCCTTCCTGGCCGGGTATCCAGTTGAACTCGGTGATGTCGTTAAGGCTCGGTAAAGGCGTGTTGCCGTCGGCGAGGAGTTGTCCTTCATTGACCGCCTTTTCCAGCGCTGCGCTTTTTTCGGGGTCTGAAACGACGCTTTGCAGCCCTGTCAAAAACTTGAACAGGCCGGGATTGTCATCACGGGCGACCACCACTTTTTCGCCGTTGTGTTCATAGCGAATGGTGCCAGGGCCGGCCTCGTTCAGCGGGCCGACGGTGGTGCCGAACACGGGCGGCCAGACTTCGTTGTCACCCGCGCGGCGATAACCTTCCGACTCGCTTTTGCTCAGGCCGGTCAGCGAGTTGTAGGCATCTTTGGCGGCAGCGTACAGCTCGGGGTTGTCGCGCCCTGACACCACAATCTTGTTGCCATCCCGGTCAACGAAGCGCATCACACCCGGTCCGACCTCGTCGACCGGACCGACTTCTGCGAAATCGCCCAGTTTGGCGGGGATTTTTTCATCCGCGCCAGCCGCCCGATAGCCATCCTGCTGGCTGCTGTTTATGCCGGAAAGCGACTTGAAATCCGACGCGACCTGCTTGAACAATTCCGGGTTGTCCTGTTGCGATACCATGATCTTGCTGCCGTCGGCGGCCTCATAGCGAATCAGGCCCGGCCCCATTTCGTCCGGTGCGCCGATGCGCAGGTAGCCACCGAGGTTCGGTGGCGCCTCGGCATCTGCCGCAGCCGGCTTGTAGCCCTGCGTCACGCTGGTCTTGAAGCCGGCAAGCCTGGGTTGATCCGCTACCACTTGCTGGTAAAGCGCCGGGCTGGTGGACCGGTAGACCAGAACATGATCACCTTTTTCGGTCACATAGCGAACCGTATCGGCTGCGACAGTGCCCGGCTTTTCTATGGACGCATAATCGCCCAGCGCAGGCGCTTTTTCGGTCGCGCTGGCAGGACGATAGGTGCTGCTGCGGTTGCTCGATTGCAGCACCTGATTGAAGCGGATGTTTGCGTTACCCCCCGGAGCAGGGCTGGGGGAGGGTGTCGGGCTGACCGTTGACGTCGACATGGCGGGTAACTCCTGTTGTGGGCAGTCAATGCGATTGGCCGTTGGAGGGGGGTACTTCGACCGATCGCTAAAATCGCCATGTGTTGCGCAGCAGCCTCGATATTCAGGCAATACACGGTGGCGACGATGCAGTTTCAAACATCTTGCACAGGGCGTGGTTAAAACGAGTTCACACTTCTATAGTTTGAACGGGTTCTCGTTTTACGAATGTCCAGTCAGTGAGCTTAATGAGCAGACACTAACACTTGGCGGGCGATAAGGAAGATCAATGCCTGCGTTTTCACAACGTTTCACACGCTTGTCGAGTATCAAATCGTATGCCTGTAGGGCACGTAGTACGGCGCCTTCGGTTCGGCGGACACATAAAAACTTTGTCTTGCCAGAAATAATGCAGTAATAAATATCATTTTGATATCATTGTTGGTTAATTGTTTTAACGGGTTGTGAAAACCAATTTCACAACTTTTCACAGCATCGGTTAATCCTCCTTGCGTAGTATCGATCTGGCGGAACAGTGAACACGCTGCTCGTTGGGATCACCAAGTAACAGTCCCGGACTCACTGTTCAGTGATGGCATATTGCTCTGCCTCTTGGCAGTTGAAACTTCCCCCTCTAAGCAAGGAGAAACAACATGAGTGAGACTGCACCGGTAAGCTCCGGCAATTCGGACGCGGCAATCGAAAAGATGTCCGCTACCTTTGACATGGCTATCGAGAAGTCGGCCAAGATCACTGAAATCTCCACTGCCAAAAAGGCAGAGTTGGACGCTACCAAGCAACGTCCTCAGAACTGATGTCGTGGTGTGGGCGGCGGCGCTGCCGCCCACACTCGCTTCTTGCATGATTTGCACAACGTCTTTCGATCGACAGCTTTACCCGGCTCTGACGTGCCGTTTCCGGTAAATCACACGGTGGTGACTCGATCATGACAGCCCTGATTTCATTGAGTGCAACGCCAGACGCTGCCGAGCAGGATAATGGCGTGGCATCGCTCGAAATTCTCCACGGCTTGCACCAGGGCGTTGCCCTGACGCTCGACAAGCCGGTCTATACAATCGGCAGTGGCGCTATGGCCGATCTGGTGCTGGGCGATGCCGATATCGCTGCTCAGCATGCGCGCCTGCGCTTTTCCGATGATCTCGTTGCCATTGAGGCGCTGGGCGGTGATGTGACCGCACTGGATGCGCTTGGCAAGCGTCTGCTTATCCCCGAGGGGCACGGGCAGCGACTCGGGTTGCCCGTCGAGCTGACGCTCGGCCAAAGCCGCTTGCGTCTGCGCAGCACCCGACCTGCAAAAGCCTCATCCGCCGCACCCCGTACACTGCATGCATTCAAGTTGCCGATGCTGGGTGCGCTGTTGCTACTGGTGACATGCGCTACTGCATTTGCGTTTCGCGCGCCGCCAGAGGCTGTGGCGCATCGTGGCGCCGTCGGTGTTCCCGCAGTAGCTGTCGATGTCTCCATGCCAACGCTGTCCGAAGCCCGGAACTGGCTGGATCAGGCACTGCGCGACGCCAGGCTTGGTCAATTGCGTGTCCACGAGCAGGACGGTCAGTTGAGTGTGGCAGGCAGTTATCCCGCTGATCTTAAAAGCAGCTGGCTGAGGGTTCAGCGCGACTTCGACAGCCGTTTTGGCCAGCGCATCGTCCTGACCCCCAACGTTCAGGTGAGCGCAGCGGTTGCGACGCCACGTGTGCGCCTGCAAGCCGTCTGGTTCGGACGCAACCCATATGTCATCGACGAGCATGGCAAGCGCGTCTATCCCGGCGCGATGCTGGCGGACGACTGGACGCTGGAAAGTATCGAAGGTGATCAGGTGCGTCTGGTGCGTGGTCAGGAACGGTTTGCCTTCACATTATGAAAGTCGACCTGCGGCCCATTACCCCGACTTCTCCGGAGTCCTTGCCAGCTGTCGAGCGTGTCGCGCCGACGCAGCCAAGACAGGGCACGCGATTCGAAGCGCTGCTGGATCAACGCGAGCGCAAGGTCCGTCGCTCACTGCGTGGCGAGCTTGAACAGACCGAGCAGGCCGCTGGTGTCGGCGCGCTGTTGTTTGGCCCGGCGCGCTCGTTGCAGGTATTGCGCTACGTGCTTGATGAAGTGCTGCCGGCGCTGGATGCAGAACCGGAAATCCGCGAGTTGGCTGAAGAGGTGATTCGAGAGGAAATCGAATTGCGTCTCTTGCTTGAACAGCAGCGTGCCGAGGTGCAGCCATGAGTGCAGCCCAGGACCGCGAATGTGTCGAGCTGTTGACCGGGCTCGGTAATCTGTACCGCCGCAGTGGTCAGCCTCAGCGGGCGCTGGTGATGCTGCTGATCGCCATCCAGCTGGCGCCGACTGACACCGCGCTGTTGCACAGCCTGGTTCTGGCGTTCACTGACAGCGGAGATGCTGACAGGGCGCTCGCTGCACTGGACCGTCTGGTCGAGCAGCAGGGCGAGAGTGCGTCGCTGATTCTGTTGCGTAGCCGGGCGCTGTGGAAAACCGGTCGCAGGTACGAAGCGCGTCAGTGTTTCAGACGTTATCTGGATGCCCGGAGGGCCGCGCAATGACCCTCATGAACCGCCTCAACCGGCTGGCCGAGATTGCCTCGAAACGCACCGATGTGATCATCGTCGCGTTCATGCTCATGGCCATCGCAATGATGATCATACCGCTGCCCACTTACCTGGTGGACGCGCTGATTGCTCTGAACATTGCGCTCAGCCTGCTGATTCTGATCGTCGCGTTTTACATCAATCATTCGGTGGAATTTTCGGCACTGCCACCGCTGATCCTGCTCAGTACCCTGTTTCGTCTTTCGCTGTCGATCACCACGACGCGTCTGATCCTGCTGGATGGCAATGCCGGTCATATCGTCAAGGCGTTCGGCGACTTTGTGATCGCAGGCCAGGTCGTGGTCGGGCTGGTGGTGTTTCTGATCATCACCGTGGCGCAATTCGTAGTCATCACCAAAGGTGCCGAGCGGGTCGCCGAGGTCGCTGCACGGTTTACCCTCGACGCGATGCCGGGCAAGCAGATGAGCATCGACAACGATCTGCGCAACGGTGACATCGATCAGGCCGAGGCCAGACGCCGTCGTTCGCGCCTGGAGCGGGAAAGCCAGATGTTCGGGGCCATGGACGGTGCCATGAAGTTCGTCAAGGGCGATGCCATTGCCGGGCTGGTGATCCTGTTCGTCAATCTGCTGGGCGGCATGATGATCGGCATGGTTCAGCGTGGCATGCCGTTCGCCGAGGCGGCGCATACCTATTCGCTGCTGACCGTCGGCGATGGTCTGATCGCGCAGATTCCGGCGTTGTTGATTTCAGTGGCTGCGGGCACCGTGGTGACACGGGTCAACAGCGATGGCGAAGAACGCGACCTGGGCACCGAGATCGTCAGGCAACTGGGGGCCAGCCATCGGGCGCTGGGGCTGACCGCACTGATTCTGCTTGGCGTCGGGCTGCTGCCCGGCTTCCCCATGCCGGTATTCGTCGTGCTGGCGGCTCTGCTTGGCAGCAGCGCATTTTTCCTCTGGCGGCGTCAGCATCGGGCCAGCCTGCCCACTACAGAGGTCGAGCAACCTGAACAAGCGTCGGCGACTGAACCCGAGCCAGTCGCCGCGCTGGAGGAAGCCGAGCGTCCCCGCGACACTCAGGTACTGTTGAGCATCGGCGCAGGGTTGGCCGAGGTAGCGCCCCTGCAGCCGCTGCGCCAGCGCATCGAAGCCATGTGTCACGACATTCGCACGGATCTGGGGGTCGAGGTGCCGGTGCCGGACGTCTACCTGGACCGCTCGATGGCGGCAGATCGCTTTCAGGTCGAACTGGAAGGCGTACCCGTCTGCGAAGGTAAATTCAGTGCCACATCGCTGCTGCTGCAGGATGATCCGCTGCATGCACAACTTATCTCCGTGGAGCCCTTCGAAGCCCCTTCGCCGATCAGTTCGCGTCCCGGTCGTTGGGTAGCGCGCGAGCATGCCGATCAGTTGCAGGAGGCAGGCATCGGCTTTCTGTTCGCCGATGAAATCCTGCGCGCCACGCTGGAACGCACCTTGCGTCGCTATGCTGCAGATTTCCTGGGGATTCAGGAAACTCGCGTGATGCTGGAGCAGCTTGAAGGCAAGTACGCAGAACTGGTCAAGGAAGCGTTACGCATCCTGCCGCTGCAACGTATTGCCGAAGTATTGCGGCTGCTGGTTGCCGAGGGTGTGTCGATACGCAACCGCCGTGGATTGCTGGAGGCGATGGTGGAGTGGGGCGGTCGCGAAGCCGACGCCGGGCGTCTGACTGAACATCTGCGCGCAGCGCTGGCGCGTCAGGTCAGCCACCAGTATTCCGATCGCAACCGGGTGATCAGCGCATTTGTTCTAGCCCCTGCCCTCGAAGAAAAATTGCGTACCGCGTTGGGCCGCCAGGACAGAAATCGTGACGCGCTGCCCGATGACATCGGACGGACCGTACTTGGACAGTTGCGGCGCCTGTGCGATGTGCTGCCCGAAGATGAGTCGACGGTATTGCTGGTACACCCCGAGCTGCGTCGCGGCCTGCGCCGCATCATCCTGCGTGGCGAGCTGCAGTTGCCTGTGCTGTCGTATCGCGAGCTGGCCAGCGAATACAACCTTCAAGCGGTCGGCACTGTCAGCCTGACTGATATCACTGCGCGCCCGGCCCCCAAGGCTGACGCGGCCACCTCTCTGGCGACTGCCTCATGATCTGTTCAGCTTCTGTAATTCGTCTGTTGTTTCTGGCGCTCAGTGCCTTGCTCATCGCTGGCGGTGCGAACGCCGAAACCATCGCCAAAGGCGCCAAGGGCACCGTTGACCTGGCGATTGGCGAAGGGCGGGTTCTGCATTTTTCGGCACCGGTTGACTCGGTCATGGTCGCAGAGCCAGGCATTGCCGATCTGCAAGTGGTATCGCCCGGTGTGATTTACGTGTTCGGCAAAACAGCCGGGCAGACCAGCCTGATCGCGCTGGACAGCGAGGGGCGGGAAACCGCGACCCTGAGCCTCGCCGTGAGCAGCGGCACGGCAGCGGTAAGCCGCCCGCTCAAGGCGTTGCACCCGCAGAGTCAGGCGCGCATCAATGCCAGCGGCAGCCGTGTGATCGCCAGCGGCGCCGTCCAGGATGTCGGTGAAGCGACCGACCTGAATGCCTTGCTGAGCACCGAGGGCCAGAACTTTCAGTCGACGGTCAACAGCGCCACTTACGCAGGCTCGGCACAGGTCAACATCCGTGTGCGCTTCGCTGAAGTTTCCCGCTCCGAACTGCTGCGCTATGGCGTGAACTGGAATGCGCTGTTCAATAACGGCACTTTTTCGTTTGGTCTGCTGACCGGTGGCAGTCTGGCTGCCGATGCCGCCAGCGGTGCGTCAAACGTGATCAGCGCCGGGCTCACCTCGGGTAACGTCAACATCGATGCGATGCTCGAGGCGTTGCAAAACAATGGCGTGCTCGAGGTGCTGGCAGAACCGAACATCACGGCGATGACCGGGCAGACGGCGAGCTTTCTGGCGGGTGGTGAAGTGGCCGTACCGGTGCCCGTCAACCGTGAAGTGGTCGGTATCGAATACAAGCCTTACGGCGTCTCGCTGTTGTTCAGCCCGACGCTGCTGCCCAACGGCCGTATTGCCCTGCAAGTGCGTCCTGAAGTCAGCAGCCTGATGAGCACCACCACGCTGGACGTCAATGGTTACCAGGTGCCTTCGTTCCGTGTGCGACGTGCCGACACCCGCGTGGAAGTCGGCAGCGGCCAGACCTTCGCCATTGCCGGGCTGTTCCAGCGCGAGAGCAGTCAGGACATGGACAAGGTACCGATGCTGGGCGACATGCCGATTCTCGGCAGTCTGTTTCGCTCCAAACGCTTTCAGCGCAACGAGACCGAACTGGTGATTCTGATCACCCCTTATCTGGTCGAACCGGTCAAGGAACGTGTGGCCGCCACCCCGTTGGACAAGCAGCGCGCCGCCACCACTGCAGCGTCCGGCCCTCGCAGTGGCGGCGCGTTCGGCTTTTACATGAACTGACAGGAACCGGCCATGAACCTCATTTCAAACATGCCACGCCTGCCGATTCTGATGACACTGTGCCTGCTGGCAGGCTGCAAGACCCACCTGGACCCGGTGAGCTATTCGCCGGGCTATACGACGGTGACGCGCGCCGATGGTCGCGTGGAACTGGTGCCGGATGCGTGCATGCAGCCCGCTGCGCAGGACGACATTGGTGTAGGGGAAGATTTTCAGCCGCTGCTGCCGCCGGGCTGCGCCAGCAATCTGATTCTGTTGCAGATGGTCGAGCAGCGCTCGGATGTGGTGCAGGGCCGCAGCACCGGTCCGGTCATGGCAGCCCCGGTGGGCAGGGCCGCGCAGGTGTACATCGATGGCTATGACCGCGAAGAACTGCGCCGCCGTCAGGCGGAGCAGCAGGCCAACACCGACATTCGGGAGGCGCGATGATTTCAGCGAGCGTCGACCAGCCCCAATTCGCGTGCCTGTTCGGCACGGTCGGGTATTGCCTTGATGCGTCGAGCCTCGGCGATCAGTTTGCTGCGCTCGGCCTTGGGAATGTCGTCGAAGGTCATACTTTTGAGGTCTTTCTCTTTACCAGCGAGCACCATCACCAGCAATTGATTGCGCTGGTGGCGGGGTTGCGCCAGCGGCGACTGGCTAACGCTGTCAATGGTTTCCAGGGCCTTCTTATTGTCGTCACCCAGCACATAGGCAAGGGCCAGGTTGCAGCGGGTGTCCAGATCGCTCGGTGCCAGACGAAGGCTGCTACTGAAGGCGCTCTGGGACTTGTCCGCTTCGCCGCTGAGGATGTAGGCGATGCCCAGTCGGTTCCACGCCTGCGGCTGCTGCAAGGCAGTGGCGGCCTGATTGAGCACGGTGACGGCGCGTTGCAGCTTGCCTTGACGCAACTGTGCGGTGCCCAGGCCCAACAAGGCTTCAGGGTCATCGGCCTTGAGCTCCAGCGCACGCTGGTAGGCCCGCTCCGCGCCGCGTGTGTCGTTGCTGGCAAGCAGCGCGGCACCGAGTTTGCGCCACGATTCGACGCCGGCTTCAGGCTGTTGCGTAGCGCGCTGATAGAACGACGCCGCCGTCGTCGAGTCGCCGCGTTTTTCCAGGTCGGCGGCCAGTTGCATGAAGCGGTCGTAGCTGGCATCGGTCTTGGGCTGGGTCGTGCACGCCGTCAAGGTCAGGCAGCCGAGCAACAACAACGTGGAGACGGAACGAGGTGGCATGGACAAGGCTCTTGTGAAAGGGGACGGGGCGAGGCAATTCAGCCGTCGACGGCCTTTGCGGGCGAGCGCCAGTTTATAGCCCCGGCGCTGAATTGCGACCGTTTTTTGAGCATGGATTTTCGCGTCGCTGCGGGCCGGCGCTCGTGGCAGCGCCGCAACCGGCAGGGAGGGTGCCATGCCGTTGTTCAAGGCTGAGTGGCGCATCGCGCTAAGGCTGTTGGTGATTCTGCTGTGCTCGCTGCCCGGTGCGTTGAACGCGGCGCCGGAGCGTGAACCCGAGTGGTTCGCCGAGCCTTATGCCTATGTGCTGGTCGACCAGGATATTCGCGGTGCACTCACCGAATTCGCGCAGAACCTCGACCTGATCGTGGTGTTCTCCGACAAGGTACGCGGCAACGCCCGCGGTACGGTACGCGGGGAAACGGCTGGAGAGTTTCTTGGCCGCCTGTGCGATGCCAATCAGTTGAGCTGGTATTTCGATGGCAACGTTCTGCACATCGCGGGCGCTGATGAGGTCGGTACGCGGGTTTTCGACCTGCAAGGCGTGCAACTGCAAGAGCTGCAGGACTATCTGGCCCGTTTGCAGGTCTCCGGCCAGCCTATGTCCAGTCGCGTCAGCCCGGACAACGACAGCCTGTTCGTGTCCGGACCGCCAGCTTATCTGGCGCAGATTCAGCAGCACGTGGATCGTCAACCTGTCGCCGAGGCCGCACCTGTGGTGCGCGAACGCGGCGTGCGGGTGTTTCGAGGCGGTGTCGTCACTCAAGTCGCCACCGACCGTCAGTAACCCCAAAAGGAGCACTACCCATGTCCGTCAACTCCGTAGATAGCAATGTCGATGTCAATGTTTCCAGTCAGGAATCGCGTTTCAACGCCGCCGTCGAGAACGCCGAACAGGCCTCCAGCGACAGTGAGTTCAACGAAGCGCTGATCACTCAGGCCGTCACCATCGGCGGGCAATTCATCATCATGCCGCGAGCTCAGGAAATGCTGAACGAAGCCCAGTCCGATGACGACTCCGAATAGGGTACGACCATGTCTGTGAATCTAGCTGCGTCACCGGCGGCGGCTGCTTTGCCGTCGCCGGGAGGAGGCGCGGGGCCGCAGGCTTCGCAGAACCTCTTCGAACACATGGCCGAGACGTCCAAGGGGATGCCGCAGGGCGCCAGCCCGCATCAGATCGGCACCAACCTGATGGAGCGGCTGGACGGCTTTATCGACCGCTCTCGGCAGTTCTCCCAGCGCGCCGACGCCTTGACCCAAGGCAGCGCGCCGCAGGCAGCCAGTCAGCCGCCGACAGCCGCTGCGAGCGCTGCTCAGACGACCGGCAAAGTCGGTGGGCCGCAGGTCGATCAGATCGTGCAGTCGCTGGGACGGATGTTCGACTACTCCATCGAAACCCAGATGGTGGTGCGCGGGGCGACTCAGATATCCGGCTCCGCCAACACCCTTCTCAAAGGTCAATGAATCATGTCCAAACGCCGCCGTGTCCTGCGCCTGCTGATCGTGGCCACGCTTGCCAGCCTGTTGCAGGCCTGCGACATCGATCTCTACACCAACCTTGGCGAGCGGGAAGCCAACGCCATGCTGGCTGTGTTGCTGCGCGACGGCATACCGGCGTCGCGCAAGGTGCAGGACAACGGCCAGCTCAAGGTCATGGTCGACGAAAAGCGTTTCGCCGAGGCCATGGCAGCGCTGGACGATGCCGGCTTGCCGGGGCAGAGCTTCTCCAACATGGGCGAGGTGTTCAAGGGCAATGGTCTGGTGTCCTCGCCAGTACAGGAGCGCGCCCAGATGGTCTATGCGCTCAGCGAAGAATTGTCACACACGGTTTCGCAGATCGACGGCATTCTGTCCGCGCGGGTGCATGTGGTGCTGCCGGACAATGACCTGCTCAAGCGGGTGATTTCGCCATCCTCGGCCTCGGTGCTGGTGCGTTACGACCCGCGCACCGACATCAACGTGCTGATACCGCAGATCAAGACCCTGGTCGCCAATGGTATTTCCGGGCTGGGCTACGACGGTGTGTCGGTGACCGCCATCAAGGCAGCGGTCCCTGACAAGGCCGGCGCGCAGCCGCAACTGGCGAGCTTCTTCGGGCTGTGGATGCTGGAGGATGATGTTCCGGCGGCGCGCTGGCTGTTTGGCAGCCTGTTGCTGATCGCGCTGGTGCTTGCCGGATTGCTGAGTCTTCAGTTCTGGCAGCGTCGTCGGGTCGAGGGCACTTATGTATTGAGTGATGCACCATGAATGCTGCGCAGAGCGAGCAGTGGCAGGCACTTGTCGAGCGGCCTCTGACGTTTGTCAGGGAACGCTGGCTAGCCGAGTGCCTGCAACGCGATGTCGATCCAGCCACGCTGGCTTCGCTGCGCGATTCATCGCGTTTTGCGACACGCTTCGAGCAACTGTTGAATGCGCATTTCAAGCTGCACCCGCTGCCGCGACTGGAACAGCCAGCGCAGGATGACCTGGCGGTGCTGTTGTTGACCGACAAAGATTTTGCACGTCTGCCGCGCTTGTGTGGCGCGGTCTGGCATGCCGCCACGCTGAGTCGCGAGATTCGGGGTGATGTGGTCAGTGAGTACCGCCAGGCGCTGGGGGATGATGCTTTTTCACTGGCACTTGCCCAGCGCCACCTGGCCGGGGCCGCCAACCTGCTGCGCACCCCGGTCGAACTCGTCCAGGCCATTGATCGCGATGGTGCGTGCTGCGTGGCCGCCTGGCTCGAGGCCCAACCCATCGAACTGCAAGCCTGGCTGCGCCTGCGCCTCGACATTGCGCAAAATCAGCCTCAGCCAGGCGATGAACGACAGGTGACGGTGGTGCAAACCGTTGCCCGCCTGCTGACCGGGAGCGACGACCATGAGTGATCTGCCCACCCGACCCGCATCACGGATCGTACGCGCTGCCGAAGCGGCCCGCTGGATCGACGGTTACGCCTTCGTCGAGGCCGCTCATCAGGAGGCGCGGTCGGTTCGCGAGAACAGCGCGCAATGGCTGGAGCAGGCCCGTGCCGAAGGTTTCGAGCGCGCCCGTCAGGACGGCGCCGAGCAGGTCGCAGCGTTGCTGGCACAGACCAGCGCCGGGGTCGAGCGATACCTGGCCGGGCTGGAAAGCTCGCTGGCTGAACTGGCGCTGGGGATTGCCCGGCAGGTGCTGGGCGAGCTGGATGACCACGAACGCCTGCTACGCTGCACCGCAGAGGCACTGTCGGCGTTTCGTCAGGATCAGGCGCTGACGCTGTATGTGCCGCGTGCCGACGTCGAAGCGTTGCGTCGACGGTTGGCCCACGAGGCGCCGCCGGCGCTGAAGTCGCTGAGTGTCGTCGGTGACGATCAGCTGGCAGCCGGTCAGGCGCGGCTGGGCAGCCCGGCGGGCTCCGTTGAACTCGGGCTGGATGCGCAACTGGACAACCTGCGGCGTGCTCTGCTGCCATTGGCAGAAGGGGATGCTTGTTGAATGAGGCCCTGATCACGCTGCTGCCCGATCTTCAGCGGCGCTTGCAGCTCGCCCAGCCCAGACCGATGCGCGGCACCTTGCGCAGCATTCGCGGTGTGTTGTTGCGCGCCAGTGTGGCCGGGGTGCGGATTGGCGAGCTGTGCGTGTTGCGCGACCCGGGAAACGGACGAGAGTTGTCGGCCGAAGTGATCGGGTTCGATGAGGATGACGCGATTTTGTCGCCGATCGGTTCCATGGAAGGGTTGTCGACCCGGACCCAGATCATCGCTACCGGCCAGGCGTTGGGCGTGCAGGTCGGCGATGCCTTGCTGGGCCGGGTCATCAGCCCGATGGGCGAGTTTCTCGACGGGCCTGCACCAGCAGTTGCCAGCGGCTTGCAAAGTTACCCATTGCATGCCGAGCCACCCGCGCCGTTCAGTCGTCAGCGCATCGTCAAGCCACTTTCGCTTGGGGTACGCGCCATAGACAGCCTGTTGACGCTGGCGCAGGGACAGCGCATGGGTATTTTTGGCGAGCCAGGGGTGGGCAAGTCCTCACTGCTGGCCAGCATCGTGCGTAACAGCAATGTCGATGTGATCGTCATCGGCCTGATCGGCGAGCGTGGACGCGAAGTGCGTGAACTGCTGGAGGGTCAGCTGGATGCCACGGCGCGGGCGCGCACGGTGGCCGTAGTGGCCACCTCGGATCGGCCTGCCGCCGAGCGGGTCAGGGCGGCTTATGTGGCGACCACCCAGGCTGAATATCATCGCGACCAGGGCCGCAGCGTGCTGCTGTTGATGGACAGCCTGACCCGCTTCGCCCGTGCTCAGCGCGAGCTCGGTCTGGCGGTGGGTGAGCCGCCGACCCGGCGCGGTTATCCGCCGTCGTTTTTCTCGGCGTTGCCGCGTCTGCTGGAGCGCGCCGGCCCTGGACCATCAGGCAGCATTACGGCGCTGTATACCGTGCTGACCGAAGGTGATGCGAGCATGGACCCGGTGGCTGAGGAAACCCGTTCCATTCTCGACGGCCACATCGTGCTGAGCGCCGATCTGGCGCAACGTGATCATTTTCCGGCAATCGACGTACTGCGCAGTCGAAGCCGCCTGATGGACCACATCGCGACAACAGAACACCGGCAACTGGCTTCGCGGATGCGCGAGCTCATCGCCCGGCGCCAGGAGATCGAGCTGTTGATTCAGGTGGGTGAATACGCGGCCGGCAGCGACCCGCTGGCCGATGAGGCGATTGCCCGCCACGCGGACATCGAGGCCTTTCTGCGTCAGCCCGCCACCGAGCATGACAGTCTGGAATTGACCCTGACGCAGATGCGCAAGGTGCTGGCATGAATTCGAACGTTGATTGCGCACCCCAAGTACGTCTCGCTGTGATGACTGATCGCATGCATGTTCTCCTTCGATGCCGAACGGCATTTGCCATGGAAAAGACTTATGAAAACGGCTGACTTGCACAGTTTGCAGGCCCTGCACGTGCTGCGTGAGCAGCGCGCCACAGCGCGTCTTGCCGCACAACGTGAACGCTGCCGTAAGGCTAACAGCGAGCTCGAAAAGGCTCGTGAAGCCTTGCGTCTGCACCGGGAAAAGCTCGTTCAGGAAGCCGAGCAGGCGTATGGCCGGTTCAGCGAGGGGCTGTCGGTCAGTGCCTGGCGAGCGGCACAGGAGCGCCTGCAGCAGCTGGATGATGAACGTGTGGCGTTGCAGGCCGATGCTGATGCCGTGGCCCTGTCGCTTGAGACCGAAGAGCAGGCCCGCGAGCGCCTCAGGCAAGTGCACAGGGAGCAGCAACAGAAAACCAAAGCCTGGCAAAGCCTGGTGGAGCAGCGCGTGCAAAGTGATGCACGTCTGGCCGAACAGCGTGACGAAGTCGATCAGCCGGCAGCGCCTGGCAGTACCGCTGCAACTGCTGTGACATCTGTCCTGACATCAGGAACCGAGCCATGACGGTATATCCCGGCCCCCTTGCTGCGGATCCGTCGTGCCGCGAGGCGCTCAAGGCGCGATTGGCGCAGTTCGACCGTGAGGTACTGGACCTGCACAACCGGCTGCACCGCGCCCGGGCGCCTTGGCCGGTGCTGCTGGGCGGGCAAGCGGTGCAGGTGCTGTGGGCCAGCACGAGTGGCGAGTGCCGGCAGCCGGTGCGTGTGGCCATCGCGCTCGGCGAGCATCGGATCGAACTGAATATCCCGCTGCGGCTGCTTGAGCTCTCGGGGTTGGGCTGGCAGCCCGGCGCGGCAATCGATACCGACGCTGACGCATTGCTGCTGGAACAGGCCTGGTTGAGCTGGATCGAGCCGCTGGAAGGGCTGTTGGGCGAGCCTCTGCGCGTAGTGCCATGCACGTTCGACCAACGGAATAAAAGCCTGAAGGTCGCCGTCGAGGTACGCGCCGGTGATCAGCCGGCACAGGCGTTGAAAATCCATTTCGACGCCGCGAGCGCCCAGCGGGTGAGCACGCTGCTTGAGCAGCACTGCGCAGTTACGCGCGACCCGCTGCAAGCCTTGCGTCTGGCGTTGAGTGTCCAAGCCGGGCAGGCGCCGTTGACTCACGCCGAACTGCGCAGCCTGTTGCCGGGCGATGTGGTGATGCTCGACACCCTGACCGATGCGCAGGTGCTGCTGCGGCTGGGACGTCACTGCCAGACCGTCGTCAGACGCCAGGGCGACACGCTGGTCTGGCAAGGCGCGTTACGTCCCGGCAGCCCTGCATTTTCTCCGTACCCCTTTGACAGGAATGATCCGATGAGTGAAATGAGCGCCGATGCCGATCTGGATGCCTCGCTGGACGAGTTGCCACTGACCCTGATCTGTCAGTTGGGCAGCGTGGAGCTGACCCTTGCGCAGTTGCGCGAAATGGCCCCTGGCAGCGTTCTGCCCTTTACCGGCCAGGCGCATGACGAAGTGGACCTGATGGTCAACGGTCGCCGCGTCGGTCGCGGCGAACTGGTGACCATCGGCGATGGTCTGGGCGTGCGCCTGCTTGGCTTCAGCGGCTCATGAACGGTTACCAGCCGAATTTGATCGAGATCATTCTGGTCGTTGCCACCATCGGACTGATTCCCCTGGCCGTGGTGACCCTGACCGGTTTCATGAAGATCTCTGTGGTGCTGTTCCTGATCCGCAATGCACTGGGCGTACAGCAGACACCGCCGAACCTGGTGCTTTACGGCATCGCGCTGATCCTGTCGGTCTACGTCACCACACCGCTGATCGGCGACATGTATCGGCAGGTGCAGGGCCGCGATCTGAGTCTGCAGAACGTTCAGCAGCTCGAAGAATTGGGCAGCGCCTTGCGACCGCCCTTGCAGGCACATCTGTCGAAGTTCGCCAACGAAAGCGAGCGTGGATTTTTCGTGCAGGCGACCGAAACCATCTGGTCTCCGGAGGCACGTGCCGACCTGCGCGATGATGACCTGGTGGTGCTGATCCCGGCATTCGTCAGTTCCGAGCTGACCCGGGCTTTCGAGATCGGCTTTTTACTGTACATCCCGTTTCTGGTCGTCGATCTGCTGGTGTCCAACGTCTTGATGGCCATGGGCATGTCGATGGTTTCGCCCACCTTGATTTCAATTCCGCTGAAGATATTCCTGTTCGTGGCCCTCAGTGGCTGGTCACGCCTGATGCATGGGCTGATTTTAAGCTACGGGGGCTGAAGCCATGGGTCAGGACGTATTTCTGTCGCTGATGAATCAGGCGCTGATGACTGTGCTGCTGCTTTCCGCGCCAGCGCTGATCGTGGCGATTGTGGTGGGGTTGGGGGTGGGACTGCTGCAGGCGCTGACCCAGATTCAGGACCAGACCTTGCCGCAGGTGGTCAAGCTGGTAGGCGTGCTGCTGGTCATCGTATTCGTCGGGCCGTTGCTGGCGGGGCAAGTGGCGGAGCTGGGGAATCAGGTGCTGGACAATTTCCCGCTGTGGACGCGTTGAACAGCCATGGGCGCTGATCTGACCAACGCGTTCATCGAAATTGCCTACCCGGTGATCAGTTCGACGTCGCTGGCTGCCTCGCGGGCCATGGGCGTGGTGATCATCACGCCGGCATTCAACCGTCTGGGCCTGACCGGGATGATTCGTGGTTGCGTGGCAGTGGCCATCTCGGTGCCGATGATCCTTCCCGTTTTCTCCGCGTTTACCTCCATGCCCGAGCACAGCGGGTTCTTTCTGGCTGGATTGATGATCAAGGAATTGCTGATCGGGTTGCTGATCGGGCTGTTGTTCGGCATCCCGTTCTGGGCCGCCGAGGTGGCAGGCGAACTGATCGACCTGCAGCGTGGGTCGACCATGGAACAACTGGTCGACCCGCTCGGGCAGGGGGAGGCGAGCGTGATGGCGACCTTGCTCACGGTCATGCTGATCACACTTTTTTTCATGTCCGGCGGCTTCATTCTGATGGTCGATGGCTACTACCACAGCTATCAGCTCTGGCCGGTGACCGAATTCACACCGCTGTTCAGCAGCGCGGCGCTGACGTCGATTCTGGCGATTCTCGACCAGGTGATGCGCATCGGTGTGTTGATGGTCGCGCCGTTGCTGATCGCCATGCTGATCACGGACCTGATGCTGGCCTACCTGTCACGCATGGCCCCCAGCCTGCATATTTTTGACCTGTCATTACCGGTCAAGAACCTGTTTTTCTCGGTGTTGATGGTGGTCTATATCGGCTTTCTGATCCCGGTGATGATTGATCAACTGGCGCAGTTCCGAGGCACCATCGAAGTGCTCAAGGCGCTCGCGGTCGAGGGCGGCTGATGGGCGAATCCAGCGAGGAAAAAAGCCAGCCGGCCACGGACAAGAAGCTGCGTGATGCGCGCAAGAAGGGTCAGGTCGCGAAAAGCCAGGACCTGGTCTCCGGCATGGTCATTCTGCTGTGTACGTTGTGTATTTCGGTGCTGCTGCCCAAGGCGCGGGCGCAGGTCGAGGCGTTGATTGACCTCGCGGCATTGATCTACATCGAGCCCTTCAACGACGTCTGGCCGCGGCTGCTCGACCATGCCGAGCAGATCGTCATCGGCATTACCTTGCCAGTGGTGGCGGTGACGGTCGCGGCGGTGATTCTGACCAACATCGTGACGATGCGTGGGGTAGTGTTTTCGGTGGAGCCCATTCAGCCGGACATCAAACGCATCAACCCGGCCGAAGGTTTCAAACGCATTTTTGCAATGCGCAACCTGATCGAGTTTCTCAAGGGGCTGGTCAAGGTGGTACTGCTGGGGCTGGCGTTCTACGTGGTAGGGCGTCAGGCCCTGCAAGCGCTAATGGAGTCGTCGCGCTGTGGTGAGGGCTGCATTGAGTCGACGTTTTATCTGGTCCTCAAACCGCTGGTGTTCACCGTGCTGACGGCGTTTCTGCTGGTCGGTGCGGTGGATGTGCTGATGCAGCGCTGGCTGTTTGGTCGTGACATGAAAATGAGCCACAGCGAGCAGAAACGCGAACGCAAGGACGTCGACGGCGACCCGATGATCAAGCGCGAACGTCAGCGCCAACGGCGCGAAATGCAGGCCCTGGCGACCAAACTCGGGTTGGCGCGGGCGTCATTGATGATCGGCGACGCTGGCGGCTGGGTGGTGGGCGTGCGGTATGTTCGCGGCGAAACGCCAGTGCCGATAGTGGTCTGTCGCGCCGCACAGCACGAGTCCGCCGCATTGCTCGCCGACGCCGCGCCACTGGGCATTGCCCTGTGGCCCGACGCAGACCTTGCCGAGTCGATTGCAAAACGAAGCGTGGCGGGCGACCCGGTGCCGGAAAACACCTTCCAGGCGGTAGCCGATGCATTGGTGGCGCAGCGGCTGATCTGATATCAGCCACCACCAGACCTCTAGTGCACCACCGGACTGTAGCGGGTAGCGGGTGTGCCGCGTACCACTGTCAGACGGTTGAGGTCGGTGTTGATACGCCATGCCCAGAAATGCGTACCGTCCTCACGCGCCGTATCCAGTGCTTGAGCGAGCATGGTGCGCACATCCTCCAGTGAGTAGTCATGTGGCTGGTCGAGCATCAGTTGGGCCTTGACCCGCATGATTTCAGGCAAGTACCAGCGATCATGATTTTCCACCGCGCCAATATGAAGCTCATCGAGAATTTCCAGCGCCAGAGGTTCGAGTCTGAGTGCCGCCAGACCTGATGCGTACTCGGTGTGCAGCATCGCATGCAGAGGCGTTTCCACGTGGCTGCGCAATTGCTGCAGGGCTTCTCCCAATAGCGGCACACCCGTTGCGGCATCGCCTTCGCGGATCGCCAGAATGCTTTCATAGCAACTGGTCAGCTGGCGCCAGACATGCAGTGGCTGACGTTCGCTGCTCTGCTTGAGAAGCTTGAGGAAATGCCGCGTCTTGTGCAGCGTACCGGCAATCAGCGTCGCCGGGATCGCACTGATCGCCAGGGTGTACCACAGGGTTGCAGGATGACTCAGCGCAATAGCCTGTTGCACATTGGTTTCCAGAGCGACCATGGCCTGACCGGTATTACCGATCAGCAACTGAACCTGGGCCCGCAGCGATTGCGCTGCAATACGCTGGTCGAAATGCATGTCGATAATGTGCGAGGACGGCGAGCGCGGGGCGCCAAGCGCTTCTTCGATAGACTGACGCGCCGTCTTCATATCGCCCATATAGAACGCGCTGGTGGCGCGCATGCGTCTGCCCAGCAACTGGCAGTCAGCAATGCGATAGTCCTTGCCCAATGCCAGAAATTGCGAAGCGACCTGCGTACCCTGCAGATGCTTGTTGCTGCAGGTGTGGTCGTTCCATTTTCCCCACAACGCCCGCAGGCGGTATTCGGAGTCGTCCAGCGCTTCGGCATCTTCACTGACCTGCTGCCAGACCTCGCGCATTTTCTGCCCCGCGCCGTAGGTCAGCATCAGAATGCTGCCGGACATGGTCAGCAGACGCATACGCTGCCGACGGTCCATGTGTGCCTCTTCCACCTGCCGGGGCAGGCCGTGGTTTACCCAGTCCTGGTATTCGCGCACCAGCGACAGGCGCAGCCACAATGGCGAGCTGCACAGCGTCAGTTCGACCCCCAGCTGGCGGTCGCCCTCGGCCGAAAAGGCCCAGGTGAGCGCCGCTCGAATGGTATCGACCTCTATGCCGTAACGCTGGGTCCAGAGCTCCTGGGACAGTTGTTCGAGATCCTGCCTGCCGTGTTCCAGCAGGGTCAGTGCCCATTGAGCGTGAGCACGGCACAGGCGTGGCACATCATCGAACTGCACCAGTTTTTCGTGGGCGTAGAGACGTGTTGTTTCCAGCAGCCTGAAGCGCTTGCCCTGGCTGTGATCGAAGGTGCCGAGCAGCGATTTTTCCAGCAGGCTTTCGAGCATCGGCAGCGTCATGCGCACGTCCGGCAAACCGATGTTGACGATCGCCATGGCGCCGTCAATGGTGAAAGACCCGTTGAATATCGACAGCTGGCGCAGCAACGCCTGCTCGTGCCCGGTGAGCATTCCGTAGGTCCAGTCCAGCGTGGCACTCAGCGAGCGCTGGCGCGGCAAGGCGGTGCGAAGGCCGGTCATCTGCAACCGGAAACTGCCGTCCAGCAGGCCGACCAGATCATGAATGCCGAAGGTCCTGGCGCGTGCAGCAGCCAGTTCGATGGCCAGTGGATTACCGTCGAGTTTGCGGCAGATGGCGGCGACCGTTCCGGCGTCGCCGTCATTGAACGCAAACTCGGGGTCCTGCTCTCTGGCGCGGGTCACGAACAGCGCCACCCCGGAATAGCCCATGGCCTGCGCGGCCGTGAGCGCTTCGTGCTCATCGGGCACCTGCAGCGGGCCGAGCTCATGCACCCATTCGCCCTGCGCACGCAATGGTTCGCGACTGGTCACGACGATGCAGCACAGCGGTGCATTGGCCAGCAACGCTTCGACGGCAGCGGCGGTTTCGTCGAGCACATGCTCGCAGTTATCGAGGACCAGCAATTGCGGGCGACCGACCAGCGATGGCGGTATGTCGTGCAGCGGTTGTTCGTTCTCGGCGCTGAGCCCCAGCGCGGACGCGATTCTGCCCAATATCGGTTGTGTGCCGTTGACCGGTGTCAGGTCGACGAACGCGGTGCTGAGGCCCGATTGCGCGGCCAGACTGTCAGCCAGTGCCAGCGCTACGGTCGTTTTGCCGACGCCGCCGGGACCGCTCAGGGTCAACAGACGTCGGGACAGGGTCAGCTCCGACAGTTGCGCTATCAGTTCGTCACGCCCAAGCACCTGACGATTGATTGTCGGCACGCTTACGCTGACGGGCGTGTCCACTTGCGCCGCAGGCTCGGGGCGCACCGCCGACTGCACACTGACCGGCGCGACAAATCGGTAGCCGCGGCCCGGCACCGTGACAATGTAGTTCTCTTCGGCATCCAGTGCTCTGCGCAGGGCAACGATTTGCGCACGCAGGTTGCATTCCTCGACCACTGCTCTGGGCCATGCCAGGGTCAGCAGTTCGGCTTTCTCCAGCAATTCGCCTGGCCGTGTGGCGAAAGCGACCAGCAGCGCCATTGCGCGGCTGCCCAGCGGCACCGGCTGTGAATCCTTGAGCAGCAAATATTCGCGTGGAAGCAGGGTGAATGAGCCAAAGTGAATGGCCTCGTCGCTGCGTGACGCCTCACCTGTTTCCTGAATGGCCATTTCATCATGGCCGCTTGCTTCGAAATCCATGCTTAGACCTGTGTCAGAAGTAATAACTGCGCCGCCGCACCTTGCAGGAGCATGAAGGTCCCGATGTGTGTCTATGTAGTGATGAATGTTCTGTTTATCTGCCGGCGCCTGTTGACCTTCGGCAGATCAGTTGTAACTGAGCGGACGCCCAGTGTTACCGGGTGTACACCAATGCCTGACCGCATGCCTGATTTAACGCGTTGACTGTCCGGAAAGCGGAAAGTCTAGTGACATGAGATGACTGTTATGAGATCGATGCACAAATCGCGCCCACGTTAATTGACATCAGTTAGCCGCTACTCCGTTTACCGTTGGTCGACTTGTAACGATTTTTTATCAACACGCCATTTGCCCGAACGGTCCTTTGCATGACCGGCTGCCGAACTAACGCGACCGGTAGGGCCACTTACAGAGGACTTCATGAATCGAACCGTCAATGCTGCAGAGTTGCATATCGATTTTGCCAAGGACCCGGAAAAGGCCTTGTTCAAGTGGCTCATTGCAAGTTTTCTGATGGGCAAGCGAATTCAGTCGGCCATCGCCTGTGAGGCGTACCGGGTGATCATCGAAAAGCATGACCGCGACACGCCACGCAAACTGGGCCAATGCACCCATCGCGAGTTGGTCAGCATGCTCGGCGAAGCGCATTACGTGCGCTATGACGAGTCCACGGCCGATAGACTGCTGGCGCTGTGTGCCAGGCTCAACGCCGACTATGCGGGCACGATCGGCAATCTCCACGAGGCGAGCGAGGACCGCGCAGACTTCGAGAAACATCTGGCAGCCTTCGACGGCATCGGCCCCAAGACTGTGGAAATATTCATGCGTGAAGCCGGCAAGGTGCTGTATTGAACACCCCGTTGTCATTGCGCACAGGCTGCGCGGGCTGGAGTCTGGGGCGCGAGCACTGTGCTGCATTTCCCGCTGCCGGAACGCATCTGCAACGTTATTCGTCACGCTTCAACACCGTTGAAATCAATAGTTCGTTCTACAGGCCACACCGTCCGCAGACTTACAGGCGCTGGGCACAGTCGGTGCCTGACGATTTTCGCTTTTCGGTAAAGCTCCCCAAACTGATTACTCATGATCAACGGTTGCAGGATGCTGAAGTGTTACTGGATGTGTTTCTTTCCCAGTGCAGTGAGCTGGGTGAAAAACTGGGTTGCCTGCTTATTCAACTACCGCCTTCTCTTGACTATATTCCGGATGTCGCAGAACGCTTTTTTAAAGCGCTGCGCAGTCGTTACAGCGGCACACTTGTTCTTGAGCCGCGTCATGAGTCCTGGTGCCGGGCCGAGGCACTTCTGGTCGATCAGCGTATTGCACGAGTCGCGGCCGATCCTTCGCCGATCAGCACGGGCCATGTTCCTGGCGGATGGCCAGGCGCCCGCTACTGGCGGCTGCACGGCTCACCGAAGATTTACCACAGTGCCTACGGCCCTCAACGGCTGGAGTTTCTGGGCCGGCAGGTGCTGGCGTCGGTGGAAGAGGGCGTCGAAACATGGTGCATATTCGATAACACGGCCAGCGGTGCGGCAATCGAAGATGCCCTGTTACTTCAGACGCTGAGCCACGCACGATAAGTTCGCCTCTTTCCTGCGCCGTATCCGGTCGTCTGGTGTACGGCAAGTTGCGCGGTGATGTCATCCCTTCTTAATGCAAAGTCTTTCTAATCGTAATTGATAGCGGACGCCTGACAGTTATCCAGGCTCCGTGCCTCTGCCTGCAAAGGCCCGTCTCGCACCAGGCCAATCCGTAGCGGCGCGCGCTGCCTGCACGAGCGGCGTTGTAACGCCATGGAACGTCTGGTGGCCAATGGAAGGAAATAACAATGACGACTGTTAGCAAGATCAGCACTGAAAAACCCACCGATCCTACCGATGCCAAAGCCTGGGAACAGGCGGTACAGCAATCACGTGAGGTCGGTATCGAGTGGCAACTGCCTGCCGATGACAAACGCTCCGCTCAGCAGATCATCGACGATAGCCCGCTGCTGAAAAACCTCGGCGGGCGAGGTGACCGAGGGGAAGCCAGGGAAAACCTGATTGCTCAGGTCGGTGACTACACCAAGGACTCAAGTGCCGCGTTTCGAGCCGTGCAACTGCTCGAACACATTGAAACCTTCGACGCCAACGGTGACCGTCTGGCCGGCAAGGACATCGGTAACAATCGTATCGATGGCTACACCAGCAGCAGCGATGCCCGGCACGGCACGGAGGCCGGTCGTCTGAAGGATTTCGGCAAGGACGGTTTCTCGAGCCTCAAGGGCAAACTGCACGAAATCAGATCGCCAGCCGATGACCCTGCGGTTCGCGATCAGGCCGAGCAGCTCGGGATCCAGTGGGAGCGGCCGAAGGGCGATGAAAGGGACGCCAGGAGTATCGTCGACGGTGACCCTTTGCTCAAAAACCTGGGCAATCAGAGTGACGTCAGGGACATGCTCAAAGAGCAGGTCGGCGACTTCGATACCGACGCAGATGCAGCCTATCGAGCCACTCAGGTGCTGGCCCATATCGAACAGTTCGACAGCAGTGGTGGACGAATTGTCGGCAGTGACGTGGCCAACGGCAGGATCAATGGTTTCACCAAAAGCGGCGAAGCCCGTAACGGAACCGAAGCCGGTCGTCTGCAGGATTTTGGCAAGCACGGTTTCTCCAGCCTCTCGGGTCAATCGAGCAATGTGTCGGCGGCTGGCGACAACACCCAGGCTCGCGAACAAGCCGAAAAGCTGGGCTTTTTGTGGGAGCTGCCCAAGGACGACACGCGCTCGGCACAAGAGATCATCGACGCCAATCCGTTGCTCAGGGATCTCGGCAATCAGAGCGGTGTCAAGGACATGCTCAAGGAGCGCGTCGGAGATTTCGAAAAGGACGCCAACGCAGCCTTTCGCGCGGTTCAGGTGCTCGACCGGGTGACGATGTACAACGAGAAGGGTGAGATTCAGTCTGGGGGCGATGTGTTCAACAGTCGAGTCGATGGCTTCACCAAAGGTGCCGAAGCGAAGCATGGCACCGAGGCTGGACGCTTGCAGGACTTCGGCAAACTGGGCTTCGATGCGCTGCCGGCGCTGAAAAAGACCGAAGACATCAGCAGTTACAAGGACTTTCTGAAAGCCAGTCCCGATGCTGATGATGCCTCGAAGCAAATCGCCCGCTACGCAGCAATCCTCGACGAGAACCATGACGCGATCAAGGGCAAGAGCGGTTCTGCGGACCTGACCGCCGAGGCGCTGGCGACCTACCGGGACACGCATCCGCAGCTCGGCAAGGAAGTCAGGGAAGCGCTGGATTTCTGGTCGCAACCCGGCGCCTTTGCGCTGCTCGATAATGCCAAAAGCCCGCTCGAGCAAGGCACCGATGGCAAGGCCAGCCGTGGTGACATTCAGGCTTTCCTCAAGAATGACGCGCCGAAAGACGTCGGTGCCGTGGGCACGCTGCTGGAAGCCGTTGCAGAGGGCAATCTGCTCAACAAGGTCAGCACCGACGCGCTCGACAAGGATGTGTTCGAGCATCCGCAGAACTACACCGCAGAACAGAAGGCCGCAGTCCTGCAGGAACTCAAGGCTGCCCAGAGCCTGATTGTCGAGGGCAGCGGTGCGGGCATGTGGAAGGACGACAAGTCTCAGGTGCAGATTGCCAATAATGTACGCAGTCATCCCGACCCGCAAAAGCTGCTCGATGACGTCAACGAGCATATCTCGTTGCTCGAAAAGGACCCCGAGGTGGTCACGTTTTACAACGAGAACGCGACCAGCGAATTGAGCAAGGTGCTGGAGGGCAGCGACGGGCTCAAAAGCGCCTTGCAAAGCACTTACGACAATGACATCAAGACCGGCAAGGCCCTCGACAAGCTGTGGGACGCCAACACTAAGGACGGCAAGACCGATCAGCAGACGGCTCTGGCCCGGTTCTACAGCTCGGCTCAAAGCGTTCAGGAATCGCTGGGCGTGAGTGATCCGGGTGAAATTCAAAAGGCCGTGCAAAAGTCTGCGCACAATAAGGATTTCGAATCGTTCTACGAAAAAACGCTGGTCTCGGGTGAGCGACTCAACGAGTTGTTGAAGACTGAAAGCTTCGAAGTGGCAACCAGCCAGTTCAGCATGGAAGTGGCGATGTATAACGCTGCGCTGAACCCCGAGTTCACAGGAAAGTACGACGACAAGCTGACTGAAAACTACACCGCCATTGCCCAGAACAACGTCTTCAAGGACGCCAGTTTCGAGGATCTGAAGAAGGCTTTTGGCAAGGATGGCGGCGATACGCTGGACGAAGCAAAAGTCAGGTCGCTGATCGACCAGATCGGTGAAAGCAACCCCGAGTTGCTGACCAATGCCGACGGCAAGCCGGCTACGTCCGACCAGATTCTGGGCGTGTTTCGAGGGAATTGGGATCTGTTGCGTCAGGGCACCAAGTCCATTTCCGAACTGGGCCTGTTCAGCGATAACTCTTCGATCAAGGCGGCTTCCGGTGCCGGAGTCCTGCATGGTGTCAGCGGCCTGTTCATGGCCGGTATCACTATCGCCAAGGGGGCAAATGGCGCGGGGGCGCTGACTGATCGGCAGATCGTCGACATCACCACAGGTTCGGTGCAAAGCGCTACCTTGCTGACCGAGGGCGGCGTCAAGAATGTCACCACGATGTTCAAGGACATCAAGGATATGCTCGAGCCGGACATCTACAAGGAGATAACCACCAACCTGTCGAAACTGGAAAACGCTGCCAAGGGGCTGGGCGGACTGGCCGGAGTGGCTGCAGGGGCCTATGGCATCTTTGACGGTGTGAAATCGATCAGGAGAGGCGAGCTGGTCGCCGGCGGCATGAGTATCACTGCCGGGTCGCTGGGCGCAATGGCCGGTCTGGCATCAGCGGCGGAGGGCGCGGCAGGCGTCCTGCAATTGACGGGCAGCGTGGTGCGCGCCTTGCCGCTGCTGGCCGGCACCCTGGGACTGGCCGCCGCCGGGGTGGGCGCTGTGGCGCTGCTGATTCCCGGCATGATCGAGGAGGGCAAGCAGGAGACCCGCGTCGACCGGTTTTCCGATCACCTCAGGGACTACCTGACCCAGTACGAGATCGATGGGGTCAAGGACGGCACCCTCATGGACGTGCCGGACAGCGAGTGGCCGGGGCCGGAAGAAACCACCATCGCTTCATAATCGGAGTGGCCAGGCCGGAGCGCCCCGGCCTGCTCTCTGACGCCGATCGAAGTAGCGAATCAGGTCTCAAGCAGCTCACTCAACGCTTCGCTCAGTTGCTCGGCACTGAACGGCTTGGCGACGCAGCGCCGGTTGAGCCACGCGTCGGGGATCCCCGGTCGCCCGTACCCCGAGCAAAACATGAAGGGTATGCCGCGATCGGCAATGGCAGCGGCTATCGGGAACGAGTCTCCGCCAATAATGTTGATATCCAGGATGGCCAGGTCGTACTCGCCGTTACGCGCATATTCAATGCCTTCGTTCAGCGTGCTGGCGTGGTAAGCGGTCGCGAAACCCAGGTCCTCGAGCATCATCTCCATCAACATGGCCAGCATGGTCTCGTCTTCCACCAACAGCACTTTGGGGAGCGAGGTCTGGTCGTCCGATTCTGAACTCATAAGTGGCTTTCCGGTTTGTCTGGCCAGGGAATCAGCATTGTCCAGACGATCCCTGTATGGGCAAACTGAATGTCGGCCTGGCCTTTGAGTTCTCGCTCGATGCTGCGGTGTATCAAGCGCAGGCCAAAGCCTTTCACAGTGGTTGCGACGACCGGCGGGCCGCCTGTTTCCTTCCATTCGATCTTCAGCGTGGGCGCAGAGGGGGTGGCAGTCAGCGTAGAGATCACTGTCACCTGACCTGCCGCTGATGAAAGCGAACCGTGTTGCACTGCATTGGCCATCAGTTCATGGAGCACCATGGAAAGCGTCAGTGAAAAGCGCGGTTCCAGGGTCACCGGGTCGCCTTCGAAGCTGATCCTGTGTGCCCCCGAGTCCACCTCCTGCAGTTGCTCTATCAGGTCGACCAGTTCGGTGGAAATCCATTCTGCACGCGCCAGTGCATCGTGCGCCTGGCTCAGGGCGAACAGGCGCGCACCGAAGCTCTTGTGAAAGGATTCCAGTGACGCAGAGCTGTTGACAGTAAGAGAGGCGATGGCCTGGACGGTTGCCAGGGTGTTTTTTACCCGATGGTTCAGTTCGTTCAGCAACCCGGCGCGGGTCAGACGATCCTCCAGTTGCTGGCGCTCCAGTTTGCTGGAAATGGACTGCGCCAGTCGGTGAGTCGTACCGTTCTGCTTTAAAAATGTCGTTTCGCCAACGGTATCCAGCCCCTGATGCACCGGCAGGGTGAAGGAAAAGACGCTCCCCGAATCCAGTGAGCTGTCAGCCCACAGACGCCCGCCGTGGGCCGTGACAATGCCCTGGCATATATACAGTCCCAGGCCGTTACCGCGCGGATTGCCTTCCTTGACGGACCAATAGCGCTGGAAAATGAAAGGCAGGTGTTCGACCGGGATACCGATCCCGTCATCACTCACCCTGAACAGCACTTCGTGTTGATCGGCGACTGCATCGATGTTGATTCGGCCACCTTTGGGGGTGAACTTGATGGCGTTACCAACCAGGTTGGAAAGTACCTGAAAGATTCGTTCCGGGTCCGCATCGACCACCAGGCCTTGCGCGGCGGTGCAGTTGAGCTCGATGTTCTTTTCGGTGGTCAGCATCACCAGCAGGCTGCAGGCTTCTTCCAGCAGGCTGGCAACACTCAGCGGCAGGCGCGACAGCTGATAACGGCCGGCTTCGATCTGCGCGGTATCGAGCAGGTCTTCCAGCAGGCTGTTCATGCGCGTCGTGGCTTTCTCGATGGTGCCCAGCGCACGGCGGATATTGCGGTTTTCAAAGTGTGTGTCGCCCACCGCCCAGCGTTGCATCATGCCGCACTGCATGATGATGATCGACATCGGGTTGCGCAGGTCATGGGAGACCACGGCGACCAGCTCATCACGCAAACGGACCGCTTCCTGTTCACGCTGCACCTGACGCTCCAGGTCGCTCTCCAGAGCAGAACGACGAATGTCTTCAGCGCCATAGAGATCTGCGCGCGACCAGGGTTTGGCAATGCCGTCAACCTCTTGCTCCCAGACATCGAAAGACTGCCTTGGATGCAGACGATGACTCGCGGAACTCTCCGGACGGGTGCTGACGTGATGGGTCGGGTCGCCGCTCCAGTTCATTGTGGAGGTGAGTTGGGCACGAAACCACATCACTGCGTTATCAATCGGCTTGGGCAGCGTGAACGCAATGACGCCGCTGGCGACGTCTTTGTAAACGGCGCTGGCGGCCAGCTCCCTCTGCATGGAGTTGGTGTGGAAAACTCCCAGACCCTGCAAGCCCGTCGCCCGCTGTCTGGTGCGTTGATGCGCCAGGCCGGTGTCGCGTATCCAGGTGTACAGCTCACGCACTTGTTCGATTGCAGGGCAGGTGCCGAACAGATGAACCTGATCGTCAATCAGCACAGCCGCACCGTCTGCCAGGGTCAGCGACATGAGAAGCTCGGGCCGGCTCACCAGCCCGTCGAGCACTTCATGATTGGCGCGACTCATGGCGTCTGCCAGTTGTCCGAGCAGGGCAACTTTCGCTTCCCGCTCGCGCTGCACATCGGTCGCGACAATGGCGGAAATTTTCACCGACAGTAACTGACCGATCATCGCGCAGGCATCGCGCAGCTCTCTGGACACCCGCAACGGCTCGGGATGACCGCAGGCAACCAGGCCCCAGAGCTCGCCGCCATCGAGCAACGAGATACTCATCGACGAGCGCACGCCCATGTTCTTCAGGTACTCGCAATGCACTGGCGACACGCTGCGCAGCGTCGAGAAGCCCAGGTCGAGCGGTTGCCCTGTCGCCGGGCGCAGGGTCGGTATCAGGGGCACGGGAACGTAGGTGGCGTCCGGAATCACACGAATCCAGTTCAGCCGATACAGCTCTCGCGCCTGGGCGGGAATGTCCGAGCCAGGGAAGTTCAGGCCGCTGTAGCTGGGCAATGGCCCGGTCAGCGCCTGGGCGACGACTTTGCCATGGCCCTCGGGCTCGAACCGGTAAATCATGACCCGGTCGTAGCCGGTAAGCGCCTGAATCTCGTGCACACTGATATCGAACAGCGTTTCCAGGGTGGTGGCGGCCTGCAGGTTGCGTAACACCCGTGCAAGGATTCTGGATTGTCCGTGACCGGTCTCTACGAAGTCCTCCAGCTCGATAATCAGCACATCGTCGATACGCTGCAGCGAGGCGCTGTAGTGGGCGGTTCCGAGCGTCAGTTTTATCGGGTCCAGGTTCGGGGCAGCGGGGTGGCCGTACGCATGGTCGATGAGGGCCGAATGTTCGGGCGACAGTAGCCATGACAGAGGCTTGCCCAGCAACTCCTCAGCGGTCATCCCGAGTGCTGTTGCGCAGTTGGCGCTGACCTGTTCAATGCAAAGGGGAGCGCCTGCAACGCTGAGCAAGACGCCGTGCGGCTGAATCGCGCCAGGAACACGAATCGGCTCTCGGGCACATTCGGCAAGCGCAGCCTCAAGCGCTGCGTCAGGCTTTGCATCCAGCATGTCCTTGATCAATTGCGTGAACTCCACAGGGTGTTTCAGCCGGGAACAGCCAGCCACTGCTTGGTACGACGTGCAGTCGTTCGACGCTAAACGCGATTCAGATGGCTTTTTGTTGGCCGCAGCGGCAATTTGGGCGGCCAGCGGCCCGGATGGACAGCGCAAGAAAATGCGAGGTTGCCGCGAAAGTGCGGCGTGGAGACCTGGATGACGCGCTCTGCTGATACAAGCCAGAGATGGAGGGAAGTGGGTCACCATAACAGTTGCCCGTTGGACGCGTAGCTTTAACTGACTCTGTCGGGGAATGCCTGCAAGCTGGCAGGTGTGGGCCTTTGAGGCCCTGCCTGCCGTTTTTAGCGAATTATCGGCAAGTGCTGGGTTGCTACAGGCCCGCTTGGGCAATCAGCCCTGGCCATTCAGCTTGCGCTCGAGCTCACGGTTTTTAGCACGAAGCGTTTCGGCATCCTGCTCTTTTTCCTTGATGGACGTCGGGGTGATGACCTTGTCCACGCCTTCGGTTTCGGGATTTTCCTGCGCAATGTCCTTGTGCACCACATCGACCGGCTTGCCGGACTGGTCTGTCGTTGGCGCGGACTGTTCAGGCGTGTGACTGGAAGGCTTGTCAGTATGCTTGCTCATTGCAGTTCCTCTCTGTGTGTCGTCCTGGTTGGAGGAACGAACGACGCGAAGAGTTCGACGTGTTTTCGTGTGGGCAGGGATTGCCCGCGCAACGGCGTGCAAAAAAAAGCCCCGCCAGACAAGGTCTGGCGGGGCTTTGCTCAAGCTGTGAAAGCCTTAGAGCGCCATGTCACTGGCTGGATTGCTTTTCGCTGGCTGGGCAGCAGGTGCAGGTGTTGGAGCATTACCTGTCTTGTTCACCGGTGGTGGCGGGGTCAGCTGCAGAACTTCGGATGTGTAAGCCCATTCCTCGGCAACACGGTCCGGATTGTTGTTCAGCTTGGTGCCATAGCTAGGCACGATCTGGTGCAGTTTTGCCTGCCATTCCGGAGTCGCTACCTTGTCCTTGAAGACTTTTTCAAGCACGCCCAGCATGATCGGCGCTGCAGTCGAGGCACCTGGCGAAGCACCCAGCAGGCCGGCAATGCTGCCGTCCTTGGAAGCGACGATTTCGGTACCCAGCTTCAGAACGCCGCCTTTCTCTTCGTCACGCTTGATGATCTGTACGCGCTGACCGGCTTGCATCAGGCGCCAGTCTTCTTTCTTGGCGTTCGGGAAGTACTGCTGCAGAGCAGCGAAGCGATCGTCGTCAGACATCATCACCTGACCGGCGAGGTATTCGATCAGCGGGTACTGTTCGATACCGACGCGAGTCATCGGCCACACGTTGTGCGTGGTGGTGCTGGTCAGCAGGTCGAAGTAGGAACCGTTTTTCAGGAACTTGGTCGAGAAGGTCGCGAATGGGCCAAACAGGATCACGCGCTTGCCGTCCAGAACACGGGTGTCCAGGTGCGGAACCGACATGGGTGGCGCGCCAGTCGACGCGATACCGTAGGCCTTGCCCATGTGCTGCATGGCCAGGGTCTGGTTGTCAGTGACAAGCCACGAACCGCCGACCGGGAAGCCGCCGTATTCCTTGGCTTCAGGAATACCTGATTCCTGCAGCAGATGCAGCGCTGCACCGCCGGCACCGATGAACAGGAACTTGGTGTCGGTCTCGGTGACAGTACCGTCTTTCAGGTTCTTGTACTTGACGCGCCAGGTGCCATCGTCGTTGTGATTGATGTCTTCGACTTCGCTCGACAACTGCAGATTGAAATTCTGCTTGGCTTTCAGGTTGGCGACGAACTGACGAGTGATCTCGCCGAAGTTGACGTCGGTGCCGATCGGGCTCCAGGTCACGGCCAGCTTCTGCGCCGGGTCACGACCTTCCATCATCAACGGGACCCACTTCTTGATCTGCTCGTGGTCTTCGGAGTACTGCATGCCGCTGAACAGCGGGCTGGCTTGCAATGCTGCGTAACGCTTGCGCAGGAACTGGATGTTGTTGTCGCCCCACACAAAGCTCATGTGCGGTGTGGAGTTGATGAACGAACGCGGGTCCTTCAGAACGCCGGTCTTGACCTGCCAGGACCAGAACTGACGGGAGATCTGGAACGCTTCGTTGATCTCGATGGCCTTGGAGATGTCGACGTTGCCGTTCTTGTCTTCAGGGGTGTAGTTCAGTTCGGCGAGCGCCGAGTGACCGGTACCGGCGTTGTTCCAGCCGTTGGAGCTTTCTTCGGCGACGCCGTCGAGACGCTCGACCATTTCCATCGACCAGCTCGGCTCCAGCTCGTTGAGCCAGACGGCGAGGGTTGCACTCATGATGCCGCCGCCGACGAGCAGTACGTCGACTTTCTTGGTTTCAGCCGCCTGCACGGGCATCAGGCCCATGGAAATGGCCAGACCCAGGAGGGCCGTGTTCACTTTCTTAAACATTCTGTCATCCATCTGATAAACGCCATCCGCCGACTACTCCTGGGGAAACGGCCTGTCACATGCAGCGAAGCCTGCGACAAACACTCGCACCCACGGGGACTAGAGGTGGACATACAAGGCCAATATAATACCGCTCGAGACCTCAATTTATGTCCTGCTGCGCTGACTTCTTATCATCATTGGATTCAGCGTCATGAGTGACATTTGCTCTGTTGGTGTGCTGCGATGCCCGAGAGTCTTCCCCTCTGAGCCACTTGCGAAGACACACCTGGTCAGCCTGTTCACGGAGTCTGAGACGCCGCATCGGAGCATGGAGGCACGCTCGACGCGCAATTTTATCCACGCGTACTGCGACACACCCTCGGTGGCATACCGGCAAAGACGCGGTATTTTCGCATAATGTGCACCCCCGTTGCGAGGTGCCATCATCAAATTGGCCATGAATGCGTTGATTTAGACACTTCACGGCCTTCCACTGCCTATCTGTATCGGCATTTTTGTCCGGGCCTTTAGCCCTCACACGGATATGGCCCTCACTCGGTCTGAAACTCTCCCCGAACAGCGCGTTTGTCCGGCTCTCGTGCATTGATGAGCCACGCTCATAACGGCGTGTGGCTTTGCCTGGCTAATCAGCGCGCCGACCTCCTGTTAGGGTCCGTATACGGCCGCCACGCCTGTAGTCGCAATGTTCGGATACAGACGTCCGTCAAACAGTTGGAACTTTAGAAGCGCAGACCAGTTAAACACTTGTAACGGGTGATAGCGTTTTGGCTTTGATTACCCCCTGAAAATAAAGGCAGCACGTCAGTGAGCAGGCGTAAGCCCGGGCCGCTGACCACACCATAACGCCCGTCGCTTTACAGCAGCGACGGCTATTACCGAGTGATCCTGATGACCGAACCCAAGAAGCACAAGGAAACTGCTGTCGACAGCAGCGCCGTGCAGCCCTCACGCCGAAACTTTCTGAAGTTCGGTGCCTCAGGCATTGCTGCGGCCACGCTGTCTACCTGGATCCCTTCCGACGGCCTGCTGCAGGCGGCGCCTTTGGCACCTGCGGCCCCCGTGGTCGAAGACAGTGACGCACCCGCAGCGGGTGAGCAGCGCATCCAGTTGAAGGTCAATGGCCAGGTTCATACCCTGAACGTGCCGGCCAATGCCGTTCTGCTCGATGTGCTGCGTGACCGCCTGCAACTGACGGGCACCAAGAAGGGCTGTGACCACGGCCAGTGCGGCGCCTGCACGCTGCTGGTCAACGGCCTGGCGATCAACTCCTGTCTGTCGATCGCCGTTCAGCATCAGGGCGACAGCATTACTACCATCGAAGGGCTGGCCGAGAACGGCAAGTTGCACCCGGTACAGGAAGCGTTCTGGGAACACGACGCCTACCAATGCGGTTACTGCACCTCCGGACAGATCATGAGCGCGGTCGCGATTCTCAAGGACCCGAACATTGCGTCCGACGACGCCAGCGTCAGAGAGGCCATGAGCGGCAATATCTGCCGTTGCGGTGCCTACAAGAACATTCTGTCTGCCGTGCAATCTGCGCGCTCGAAAATGGGAGGTGCTGCCTGATGCGAACTTTCGACTACGCTCGCGCCGCTTCGCCCGCGCAGGCTTTCAGCACAGCGTCCGGTGAAGGGCAACGCTTCTATCTGGCCGGTGGCACAACGCTGCTGGATCTGGTCAAGCTCGACGTGATGCAACCGCAGCAACTGGTGGACATCAACCATCTGGCGTTGAAGCAGGTCGAGTCGCTGCCGGATGGCCGCCTGCGCATCGGCGCGCTGGTCAGCAACACCGACCTGGCCAGCCACCCGCTGGTGCAGGAGCGCTATCCGGTTCTGTCCGAAGCGATTCTTGCCGGTGCTTCGACCCAATTGCGCAACAAGGCGACCACCGCCGGCAATCTCATGCAACGTGTGCGCTGCCCGTATTTTCGCGATGGTATTTCAGCCTGTAACAAGCGCCAGCCGGGCTCCGGTTGTGCAGCCATTGGCGGGATGAACCGTAGTGTGCACGCAGTGCTGGGCACCAGCGATCATTGTATTGCCACGCATCCGTCGGACATGTGTGTCGGCATGGCGGCCATCGGCGGGCAGGTTACCGTTCAGGGCGCCAATGGCTCGCGGGATATCCCGTTCGCTGATTTTCATTTGCTGCCTGGTGATACGCCAGAGCGCGAACATGCGCTGGCGCCACACGAACTCATCACCCATGTGACCCTCGACGCGCCGCTGTCCGGCAGCCGCTCTTCTTACCTGAAGCTGCGCGACCGTACTTCTTACCAGTTCGCCCTGGCGTCCAGCGCGGTGATTCTGGTGACGGACGGCAAACGCATTACCAATGCGCGGATTGCGCTGGGTGGCGTGGGCACCAAGCCGTGGCGTGCCCTGGACGCCGAGCAAGCGCTGATCGGTCAGCCTGCCGACCTGGACACCTTTACGAAGGTTGCAGCGCTGGCGATGAAGGGCTCGCGGGCCTATGAACACAACGCCTTCAAGATCCCGCTGGGTCAGCAGGTCATCGTCCGCAACCTTCGTGACCTCACGGCCTAGGAATTTCTCATGAGCGAAAACATCATTGGTGTGCCGCAGCGTCGTATCGACGGCGGCAAGAAAGTCAGTGGTCAGGCGCGCTACGCCGCGGACCATCCGATGGGCAAGATGCTTTACGCCTATGGCGTCTACAGCACCATCGCCAACGGGCGCGTGGTGGCCATAAAGGATCAGCAGGCCAAGGCGATGCCTGGCGTGGTCGATATCTTTCACCACGACAACTTCCCCACGCTGCACCGTACTCCGAACACCAAGCTGAGCTTTGCCAAGATGCTCTCGGCCAGCAAGGCGGACGAGCATCGCCTGCCGTTCGAGGACGATCGCGTCTACTATCCTGGCCAGTTTGTGGCCTTGGTGGTGGCCGAGAGCTTCGAGCAGGCGAGGGCGGCGGCCTATCGCGTGACGGTTGATTACGACGAGCGTCCGGCGGTCAAGGACCTTGCAGAAGGCATGCGCGTCAATGGCGCTCGCGATGGCGGTGCGGGGCACAATAGGGGTAACCCGGACAGCGCATTCGACGGCGCAAAAGTGAAAGTCGATCAGACTTACACCACGCCGGTTGAAGTGCATAACCCGATGGAAATGCACGCCAGCACCGCCTGGTGGCAGGACGGCAAGCTGTTTGTCTATGAAAGCACTCAGGGCGTGGTCAACCACCGCAACCTGCTGGCCAACGTCTTTGACCTTTCCCCCGACCGGGTGGAAGTGCGCGCGCCCTTCATCGGCTCGGGCTTTGGCGGCAAGCTGTGGCCGTGGCCGCATTCGGTCGCCGCGTGCGCGGCAGCCAAAGTTACCGGGCGACCGGTGCAACTGGTGTTGCCGCGTGCGCAGATGTTCACCACCGTGGGCCACCGCCCGGAAACTCGCCAGCGCCTGCGTCTGGCCACCGATGCGAGCGGCAAGCTGGTGTCGATTCGTCACGAGTCGTTCAACAACACCTCAATGCTCGATGACTACACCGAAAACTGCGGTGGCGTGACCAAAAGCCTGTATGCCTGCGATAACGTGCTGGTCAGCCACAAGATCAGCCCCATCAATCGCGGTACGCCGACCTCCATGCGCGCGCCGGGCGCGGCCCCGGGCCTGTTTGCACTGGAGTCCGCCATTGATGAAATGGCCCTGGCCAGTGGCATGGACCCTCTGGCATTCCGCAAGCTGAACCTCTCTGACAAGGATCAGAGCGCAGGCCTGCCGTGGTCCAGTAACCACCTGCCTGAGGCCATAGACAAAGCCGCCGAACGGTTTGGCTGGCACGCGCGCAAGGCCGAAGTCGGTTCGATGCGCGAAGGCGATGAAATTATTGGTTACGGCATGGGTGCCTGCAATTGGGAAGCCTATCAAGTGCCTACCGATGCGCGGGTCATTCTGCGTTCCGACGGCACGGCGCTGGCTCAGTGCGGCTTGCAGGACATCGGCACCGGCACGTACACCATCGTCGCGCAGACTGTCAGTCAGTTGACCGGCATTCCCATGGAACGCGTCGAAGTGGAACTGGGCAGCTCGTCGTTCCCGGCAGGCCCGGTGTCCGGCGGCTCATGGGTCACCGCCAGCGTAATGCCGGCGATTGCCGGCGCCACCCGCGAAGCGTTGCAGAAGCTGCGCCAGTACGCCGTCAGCAAGGATGCCGTGTTCGCCGGACAGGACGCCGAAGCGATCAAGGTCGAGAACGGCCAACTGGTCATGGGTGAACGGCGTGCAAGCTTCGTCGATGTGCTGAACGGCCAGCGCCTGTCGCGTGCAGAGGGCACTTTTCAGAGCGGCATGCCTGAGGCGGGCAAGTACTCATTCCGCTCGTTCGGTGTGCATTTTGTCGAGGTGCGCTGGGACCCGGGCATATCCAGCCTACGCGTCTCGCGGGTGGTCAGCGCCATTGACGTGGGCAAAGTGGTCAACCCGCTGGCGGCACGCAATCAGGTGGAAGGCGCGATTGTGATGGGCATCGGCATGGCCTTGTTCGAGGCCGGTGAATACGATCCGCGCAGCGGCATGCCGGTCAATAACAACTACGCCGAGTACGTGGTGCCGGTGCATGCGGATCAACCGGACATCGACGTCTTGCTGCTGGATTATCCGGATTACAACCTGGGTGAATTCGGCGCACGAGGCATCGGCGAGATCGGTGTGACCGGGCTGGCCGCAGCAGTGGCCAATGCGGTGTATCACGCGACGGGTAAACGGGTGCGCAGCCTGCCGATCAGCAAGGAAAAACTGATGGCAGGGTTGTAACGATGAAACAGCTTGATTTGCAGGTTGTACAACAGGCGCGGGACTGGCTGGCCAGCGGCAAGGCCGTCTGGCTGTGCACGGTTCTTTCCACATTCGGCTCGGCCCCGCGCGGGCCGGGGGCGATGCTGGTGGCGCTGGGCAGCGGCGAGCATCGTGGCTCTCTGTCGGGTGGTTGCGTGGAAGAGGATTTTCTCGAGCGCGTTGCTGCAGGGCAGTTCGAGCCGGTCAATCAGGTGGTTCGCTACGGCGACGGCGGTTTTGCGCCAACGCGGGCCCTGCCGTGTGGCGGTGTGCTGGATGTGCTGATCGAGTTCATCGCGCCAGGGCCTGAAGCCGATGCACACCTAGCGGCCATCGAGCAGGCGCTCGCCGGACGCGAGTTGGTCAGCAGGCAGGTGCAACTGGGCGGCGTGCAGAGAGCGATCGGGCCTGCGACGATGGGCGAGTCGCGTGTGCAGGTCGATGGCGAAAGCATCAGTATACGCATGGGCGCGGTGTATCGCGTGCTGCTCGCCGGTCTGTCGCCGGTGGCAGAGTTCTGCGCCAGTTTTGCCGTTGCCATGGGCTATGAGGTGATCGTCTGTGACCCTCGTGTCGAGGTCACATCGGGGTTTTCCATGCCGGGTGTCGAGGTGCGTGGCGTGCTGCCTGCGGTGTTCATTGCCGAGGGCGGCTGCCACAGTTCGACGGCCGTTCTTGCTCTGACGCACGATCCGAAGCTGGATGATCTGAGCATGCTCGAGGCGGTACGTACCGATGCCTTCTACATCGGCGCGATGGGCTCGATGCGCACCAGCAGCAAACGTCTGGAGCGTCTGGGGCGAATTGGCGGGCTGGACGCACAGGTCCTGGACCGGATTCAAGCGCCTATCGGCCTGAACCTGGGCAGCAAGACACCTTCCGAGATCGCCATTGCGGTAATGGCCGATATCCTGCGGGTGGCCAACGGTGTCAGTCGTGCCGAGGTGTAAGGTGTTGCCGGCAGGCTTGTGCCAGCGCTGACGGGGTGTCGGCGTCACGCAGGATGCCAGGGTCATCGCAGTGCAGTACGTCACATGCCTCGGGGTTTTCGATGATCAGGGCTTTCGCGCCCTGATCGCCTTCCAGCTTGAGCAGCGCTGGCCAGAACCGGCGGCCAATGATCACCGGGTGGCCACGTTGGCCCTCGTGCATGGGCAGGACGATGCGCTGGGGATCGGCCATTCTGGCCAGGTCATGCAGGGTCTGCGGCTGTATCCAGGGCATGTCAGCAAGAACAATGGCAACCGCATCGGCAGAGGAGTCCATCACTGCCGCAACGGCGCTCGCCAGGCTGTGGCCCATCCCCAGTTCGGCGTGTTCGCTGCGGATGATCGTGACGTTCGAGGCAATCCCCAGCGCATCCGTCTGGTCATCAGGGCGCAATACCACCGCCGTTTTGCCGAATGCGTTTTGCGCGTTTTCCAGGCTTGCCGTGAGCAGGGTCCGCCCGCAGGGCAGAAGCGCCTGCCGTTTGTCACCGGCAAAGCGCCTGCTGCGCCCTGCTGCGAGGACCAGGGCGAACACTTCGGGGATCTGGCTGTCTATCCTGCTCAATCCGAAACCTTATGAGTGGGTGAAAGGAGAGGGCGCACGCGGCTTGCCCGTCGCACCCTGCAGTTCTGCTGATGCACGCACAATGCCTTATTTCGCTGCCTTGCCGGTAGCGGCACGAATCATGTTTTCGAGGGTTTCAAGTGGACAATCATATTCGTCCTGTCGAGCTGGAAAAAGCCTACCGTTTGCTCAACCACGGGCCGACCGTGCTGGTCTCGTCCAGCCACGAGGGCACGCATAATGTCATGGCTGCGGCTTGGGCCTGTGCGCTGGACTTCTCGCCGCCCAAGGTGACGCTGGTCATCGACAAGATGACCAAGACCCGCGAGCTGGTTGAGAAGAGCGGCTACTTTGCCCTGCAAGTGCCCAATCTGGATCAATTGCAGATGACCTTCGACGTCGGCACTCAGAGCAAGGTTTTCACCCCGGACAAGCTGGACAAGGCCAATGTGGACCTGTTCCGCATCGACGGGCATGACTCGCCGCTGGTCGCAGGCTGCTCGGCCTGGCTGATCTGCAAGGTCATTCCCGAGCCGCACAATCAGCAGACTTATGACCTGTTCATTGGCGAAGTGGTGGGCGCTTGGGCTGATACCCGTGTGTTCAAAGACGGACACTGGGAATTTGAAAAAGCCGATCCGAAATGGCGCAGTCTGCATTACGTCGCGGGCGGGCATTTCTACACGATTGGTGAGCCTGCGGTGGTAGAAACAGGCGACGAGTAATCGCGATGTCTGGCCCTGACGATCCTTGCCGACCCTAAGGGCCTCTTCGTGAGCAAGCTCACTCCCACACAAGCACACTCATCGTTCCCACAGATGCCCCCCGTGGGAGCGAGCTTGCTCGCGAAGGCGGACTGGTTGATCAGCAAATTACTCAGCGGCTGCATCAGTCTCTTCGTGAGCAAGCTCACTCATCGCTGCCACAGATGCCCCCCGTGGGAGCGAGCTTGCTCGCGAAGGCGAGCTGACTGATCAGCAGATATCCAGCGGCTGCATCAGTCTCTTCGCGAGCAACGCGGATCGCCGCCCCGGTCACTCCCGTAACGGCTGTGTACCTGCTGAACCCTCAGTGACGATCCCGCCATACGGTCTGCGCATTGCAGAACTCGCGTACACCGAAGTGCGACAGCTCACGGCCAAAGCCGCTCTTCTTCACGCCGCCGAAGGTTACACGCGGGTCTGAAGCGCTGTAGCCGTTGATGAACACACCGCCGGTTTCCAGTTCTTCGGTCATGCGCTCGGCCAGTTGCAGGTCGCGGGTATAGACCGTCGCGGTCAGGCCGAAGTCACTGTCATTGGCCAGCTCCAGGGCGTGCTGCGCGTCACGCGCGGTGATGATCGACGCTACAGGGCCGAACAGCTCTTGCCGGAACGAAGTCATCTTATCGGTGACGTCACCGAGCACGGTAGGCTGATAAAAATTGCCCTGGCCTTCGGCCTTTTTGCCGCCCAGCAACAGTGTGGCGCCTTCGGCGAGTGTGTCCTGCACCTGGGCATCCAGCTCGTCGCGCAGGTCGAAGCGCGCCATGGGGCCAATGTAGGTTTCGCTGGAAAGAGGATCGCCTGTCACCAGTTGACGTGTTTGCTCGACGAATCTGCGGGTGAACTCCTCGACCACGCCTTGCTCGATGATCAGGCGCTTGGCCGCTGCACAGACCTGCCCGGTGTTCTGGAAGCGGCCAATCACCGCGGCCTTCACCGCCTGATCCAGGTCCGCGTCATTGAGCACGATGAACGGGTCGGAACCGCCCAGTTCCAGCACGCACTTCTTCAGTGCCGCACCGGCCTGGGCGCCGATGGCCTGGCCGGCACGCACGCTGCCGGTCAGGGTGACGGCTGCGATGCGCGGGTCGGCAATGGCGTTTGAAACGCCTTCCGGGGTGACGTTGATGACCTCGAACACACCCTCAGGGAAACCGGCACGCTTGAACGCCTCGAGCATCAGGTAAGCGCAGCCCATGACGTTGGGCGCGTGCTTGAGCACGTACGTATTACCGGCCAGCAGGGTCGGAATCGCACCGCGCAGCACTTGCCAGATCGGGAAATTCCACGGCATTACCGCGAGAATCGGGCCCAGCGGACGGTATTCGATCCGCGCCTTGTCATGCTCGACCTGAGTCGCTTCGGCCACCAGCATCGCCGGGCCTTGCGCCGCGTACCAGTCGCACAGCTGCGCGCATTTCTCGACCTCGCCTTTGGCCTGGGCGACGGGCTTGCCCATTTCCTGGCTGATCATGCGGGCAATGTTTTCGACGTCATCGCGCAAGGCCTGACCCATGGCGACGATCAGTTGCGCACGTTGCTGAACCGGCGTGCGCTTCCAGCCGGCAAAACCGGCAGCCGCCCGCGACAGGCTTTGATCCAGCGCGGCGGCGGATTCAAAGGCATAGTGACCGATCTGCTCGCCGGTGGCAGGGTTGATCGAGATTGCATGGGTGTTGCTGGTGACAGTAGTCATTGCGCCATCCTGTTGAGGTGGAAGTGGGACCAGAATATAGGCGTGCAATGCTTTGTAAAACTGAATAATAATGATCGTAACGTTCATGTTTGGAGAATGATATGGATCTGGTTCAGCTGGAGATCTTCAAAGCGGTGGCTGAACACGGCAGCATCAGCGCCGCGGCGCAGCACATCCACCGGGTGCCGTCGAACCTGACCACGCGCATCAAGCAGCTGGAGCAGGATCTGGGCGTCGACCTGTTCATTCGCGAGAAGCACCGCTTGCGCCTGTCTCCCGCAGGCTGGAATTTTCTCGACTACACGCGACGCATCCTGGATCTGGTGCAGGAAGCGCGCTCCGCCGTTTCCGGGGAGGAGCCACAGGGGCCTTTTGCACTGGGGTCGCTGGAAAGCACGGCAGCGGTCAGGATTCCTGCGCTGCTGGCCGCCTACAACCAGCAGAACGCCAAGGTCGAGCTGGACCTGTCCACCGGCCCGTCCGGAACCATGATCGACGGCGTGCTGGCCGGTCGACTGGTCGCTGCGTTCGTTGACGGGCCGGTGCAGCATCCATCGCTTGACGGCGTGCCGGTCTTCGAAGAGGAAATGGTCATCATCGCGCCACTCAATCATGCACCGGTCAAGCGCGGGCGGGATGTCAGCGGAGAGAGTATCTATGCGTTTCGTGCCAACTGCTCGTACCGCCATCACTTTGAACGCTGGTTCACCGATGACGCGGCAGTGCCGGGCAAGATCCATGAAATGGAGTCCTACCACGGCATGCTCGCCTGCGTCAGCGCCGGTGCCGGGCTGGCGCTGATGCCGCGCAGCATGCTGGAAAGCATGCCCGGCTGCGCCACGGTCAGTATCTGGCCGCTGTCCGAGAAGTTTCGCTACCTGCATACCTGGCTGATCTGGCGCCGCGGCACGGTGTCACGTAGCCTGACCCGCTTCGTCGAGTTGCTGGAACAGCGCAGCGAGCCAGAGAACGTTTAACGGCCTGCAGAAACCCGCTCGGCAATCGCCGCACCGACTTGCTGAGTCGAAAGCGTGCCGCCCAGATCCGGCGTGACGTCGCCGTTGGCGATCACTTGCTCGATGGCGGTGATGATTTCGTCATGTGCTGTGGTGAAGCGTTGGTCGCCCTGGCCGAGGAATTCGAGCATGAGTGCACCCGACCAGATCATTGCGATCGGGTTGGCGATGTTCTGGCCGAAGATGTCCGGGGCCGAGCCGTGAACCGGTTCGAACAGCGAAGGGAAGTGACGCTCGGGGTTGAGGTTGGCCGACGGCGCAATGCCGATGGTGCCTGCGCAGGCCGGGCCGAGGTCGCTGAGGATGTCGCCGAACAGGTTGGACGCCACCACCACGTCGAAGCGCTCGGGTTGCAGCACAAAACGGGCGCAGAGAATGTCGATGTGTTGCTTGTCCCAACTGATGCCGGGGTACTGGCTGGCCATCGCTTCGGTGCGTTTGTCCCAGTACGGCATGCTGATGGCCATGCCATTGGATTTGGTCGCCGAAGTAACGTGCTTGCGCTCGCGTTTGCTGGCCATCTCGAAAGCGAATTTGAGAATGCGGTCGACGCCGCGACGGGTGAACACCGATTCCTGCAGCACGAATTCGTTTTCGGTGTTTTCGAACATGATCCCGCCCAGCGACGAGTATTCACCTTCGGTGTTTTCCCGGACCACGACAAAGTCGATGTCGCCCGGTTTGCGATTGGCTAGCGGGCAGGGCACGCCGGGAAACAGCCGCACCGGACGGATATTGGCGTACTGGTCGAATTCGCGACGAAACTTGAGCAGCGAGCCCCACAGCGAGATGTGATCCGGGACCTTTTCCGGCCAGCCGACGGCGCCGAAGAAGATCGAGTCAAAGCCTTTGAGCTGTTCGAACCAGTCGTCCGGCATCATCTTGCCGTGTTTCAGGTAGTAATCGCAGCTGGCCCACTCGAAGTACTCGAACTCCAGTTCCAGCCCGTGCCGTGCGGCGGCGGCCTGCACCACGCGTACCCCTTCGGGCAGCACTTCCAGGCCGATGCCGTCACCGGCGATGGCAGCGATACGCAGTTTCTTGTTGTTCATGGTGGCGCTCTCTCTGAATCGATCCATTACGGGTGTGCGATGAATGAGTTGCACAGGCCATCCATGCTATAAGCGCACGATATAAAGATAATCAGCTGATTAATGCACTGAGAAAACACGAATCGTGAATAAATACCCCAGCCTTGATGATTTGAATGTGTTCGTTCATGTGGCCCGGCGCTCAAGCTTCGTCGGGGCTGCGGATGAGCTGGGCATGTCCGCTGCTTACGTCAGCAAGCGCATCCGTTTGCTGGAGCAGGGCATGGGTGTGGTGTTGCTGCACCGCTCGACCCGGCAGGTGTCGATTACCGAAGATGGCGAGCGCGTCTACGAGTGGGCCAGGGGGATGCTCGATTCAGTGCAGCAGATGGGCGAAGAGGTGGCGGCATTGCATGGCGAGCCGAGTGGCTTGTTGCGGGTCGTCAGCAGTCAGGGCTTCGGCCGGCGTTTCGTCGCGCCGGCGTTGTCGGAACTGGCGGCGCGTTATCCGAAGCTGGATATCCGTCTGGACATTCAGGACCGGCTGGTCGATCTGATCGAGGAGGGAGTCGATCTGGATATCCGCGTCGGCAACGAAATCGCCCCGCACCTGCGCGCCAGGCATCTGGCCAGCAACTGGCGGGTCTTGTGCGCGAGCCCCGGCTACCTCAACCTTCACGGCACGCCGCTTAATCTTGGCGAGCTGGCCAATCACGATTGCCTGGTGATCAAGGAGCGCGACCGGCCGTTCGGCATCTGGCACCTCAACGGGCCGCAGGGTGCCGAAACTGTCAAGGTGACCGGCAGCCTGTCTACCAACCACGGCGAAATCGCCCGTCAGTGGTGCCTGGACGGGCGCGGGGTGTTGCTGCGTTCGCTATGGGATGTGCGGACTGATCTGGCCGAGGGCCGTTTGATTCAGGTGCTGCCGGAGTACCGCCAGGATGCAGACATCTGGGCGGTGCACACCTCACCGCTGATGAGTTCGGCCAAGGTCCGTGTCACGGTGGAGTTTCTGCGCGACTACCTTGCCCTGCATCCTTCGCCCGTCAACCACTGAGGCACGCCACGCCCTGTCAGTGGGTGCCGGCTGCCTTGTTCAGGTCGCTGTCTGTCCATTCGGTGTAGATGCATGCGTCTGCGGCGGCCCAGCGCACGCGCACCGGGTCGCCGGCCTTGAGCGACATGCCGTTCGCGGAAAGCGCTTTGACGGTCATGGCAGTGCCTCCGGCAGTGACCACCGAGCACGTCTGGCTCTCGCCGAGGAAAAGCACTTCAGTGACCGTGGCGTTCACCTCGTTCCAGCCTGATTCGAGCGGCATGGCGGCTGCCTGGGACACACTCAGTGCCTGGGCTTTCTCCGGGCGCACCATCAGCAGCACGTCCTGATCGGTCTTCAGCCCTGCGGTCAGGCGAATCGCCAGTGTGCTGCCTTCGAAGGTCGCCACGGCATTGCCTTGGGCCTTGAGCCTGAGAAAGTTCGAGTTGCCGAGAAACGAGGCGACGAAGGCATTCGGCGGATCCTGATACAGGTCATAGCCCGAGCCCAGACCGACGATCTTGCCATGGCTGAAGATGGCGATGCGCTGTGACAGGCGCATGGCTTCTTCCTGGTCATGGGTCACGTAAACGATGGTGATGCCCAGCCGGCGATGCAACTGACGCAGTTCGTCCTGCAGGTCTTCGCGCAGTTTCTTGTCCAGCGCGCCCAGAGGCTCGTCCATCAGCAGGATGCGCGGCTCGTAAACCAGCGCTCGGGCGATGGCGACCCGCTGCTGCTGGCCGCCTGACAGTTGCGACGGTCGACGATGAGCGAAGGCTTCGAGCTGAACCAGCTTGAGCATCGCATCGACTTTCTTCTCGCGCTCGGCCGCAGGCAATTTGCGGATCGCCAGCGGAAAGGCAATGTTGTCGCGCACCGACAGGTGCGGGAACAGCGAGTAGCGCTGGAACACCATGCCGATGTCACGCTTGTGCGGCGGCACATTCACCAGCGATTTGCCGCCTACCAGAATCTCGCCCGAGCTGGGCGTTTCGAAGCCGGCGAGCATCGACAGCGTGGTGCTTTTTCCCGAGCCGCTGGAGCCCAGGAAGGTCAGGAATTCACCGTCCTGGATGTCCAGGGAAATGTCGTCGACAGCGGCGAAATTTCCGTAGTGCTTGTTCAGATTACACAGGCTGACCAGTGTGTTCTGGTGCTGATGGGCGGGGTCTTTGATCACGGCACTCATGAAGTACTCCTGGCTTCGTTGCGGCGACGCAGGGTCGCGGCGATGAACATGATCAGCACCGACAGGGCGATCAGCAGCGTTGAGGCGACGGCGATGACCGGCGTCAGGTCCTGACGCAGGGTGGTCCACATTTTCACGGGAAGGGTTTGCAGGGTCGGGCTGGCCATCATCACGCTCAACACCACCTCGTCCCACGACACCAGAAACGCGAACAGCGCGCCGGCCATCATGCCCGGGCGTATGCCGGGAAAGGTCACCTTGTAGATGGCCTGCAAGCGTGAGGCGCCGCAGATGACCGCGGCATCCTCGATGGACTGGTCGAACAGCTTCAGCGAATTGATGATCGAGATGATGGTGAACGGCAAGGCAACGATCACATGGCTGACGACGAAGGAAAACAGCGTGCCGGTGTAACCGAGCCTGAGAAACAGCGCGTAGACCGCGACAGCGATGATCACCAGCGGCACGATCATCGGCAGTGTGAAGACGCCGTACAGAAGGTCACGCCCCGGAAACCGGCCACGCACCAGCGCGAAGGCAGTGGGCAGGCCCAGCGCCACCGACGCGAGGGTGGTCAGGATCGCGACCTTGAAGCTGGACATGGCCGCGGCCATCCAGTCCGGGTTGGAAAAAAACTGCTGATACCATTTCAGCGTCCAGCCGGGCGGCGGAAACACCAGCCACTGCGATGAACCGAACGACAGCAGGACGATGAACAGGATCGGCAGCAACAGGAACAGCGCGATCAGGGCGGTGGTCAGGTACAGGCCCGTACGCAAGCCGGGGCTCATGGCATTGGGTGTCAGGAGCATGGCGGTTTACCTCGCGTTGCTGGCGCCGACCGGTGATTCCGGCTGGAGCTTCAGGTAGAAGTAGAACAGCACCAGCGTGATCAGCACCAGCAACGCAGCGGCGGCACTGGCCAGCCCCCAGTTGAGGAACGATTGCACCTGCTGGACGATGAATTCGGGCAGCATCATGTTCTGCGCGCCGCCGAGCAGCGCCGGGGTGACGTAGTAACCGAGCGACATGACAAACACCATCAGACCTCCGGAAAACAGCCCCGGACGGCACAGTGGCAGAAACACTCTGAAGAAATTGCTCCATGGGCTGGCCCCGCAGATCGAACCCGCCTGCAGCACCATCGGATCGATGGCCTGCATGGTCGCCTGCAACGGCAGGACGATGAACGGAATCATGATGTAGCTCATGCCGATCACCACACCGGTCAGGTTGTGCACCATTTCCAGCGGCTGATCGATGATGCCCATGGCCATCAAGGCCTTGTTGACGACCCCGGAGGCCTGCAACAGCACCAGCCACGAATAGGTGCGGGCCAGCAGGCTGGTCCACATCGACAACAGCACGATATTCAGAATCCAGCGTCCCCAGCCGCGCGGCACCAGGGTGATCACCCAGGCGAGCGGGAAGCCCAGCAGCAGGCTGAACAGTGTCACCAGGCCCGCTACGGAAAAGGTATTGAGCAGCACCCGCGAGTAGGCCGAGTTGGCAAACAGTTGCTCATAGTTGCCAAGGCCCGGCACCGGTTCAAGCACGCCGCGCAGCAGCAGGGCGATCAGCGGGGCGAAGAAGAACAGTCCAAGGAAGATCAGCGCCGGAAGCAGATTACGGCTGCCGCGCCAGCGCTGTGCGAGGGAAGGGGATGCCTGCATGCCCGACACCTTCTGGCTGGCCGCGCCAGCGGTGCTGGTAGCACCCCCGGCCGGCATGGATTGACGAGGAGCAACCGCTGCCATCTTTACTTGACCAGCCATTCGTTCCACCGTGTCGCGATATCAGCGCCATTCTTGGCCCAGTATGCGAAGTCGAGAGTGATTTGATCGGCAACGTGCGCGGTCGGCAGGTTAGGTGCCAGCGTAGAGTCCAGGCGCGCAACGCTCTCGGTATTGACCGGGGCATAGGCACTGAGGTTGGAGAAGTCCGCCTGGCCTTTGGCGCTGGTCGCATTGGCGATGAACTTCATCGCGGCGTCCTTGTTTTTTGCGCCCTTGGGAACGACCAGAAAATCCGCCATGACCAGGTTCTGCTTCCAGCTCACCCCCACCGGGGCGCCATCCTGTTGCAGGGCGTAGACCCGACCGTTCCACATCTGCCCCATCGACACTTCACCGGAGGCCAGCAGTTGCTGGGACTGCGCACCGCCGCCCCACCAGACGATATCCTTCTTGATGGTGTCGAGTTTTTTGAAGGCGCGGTCGAGGTCCAGCGGGTAAAGCTTGTCGGGGGCTACACCATCGGCCAGCAGGGCCAGTTCCAGCACGCCGGGGCTTGGCCACTTGTATAGCGCGCGCTTGCCAGGGTAAGTCTTTGTGTCGAACATCGCGGCCCAGTCACCAGGCGCCTTGCCGCCGACTTTGCTTTCGTTGTAGCCGAGCACGAAGGAGAAGAAGAACGAACCGGCGCCGTGGTCAGTCACGAAGCGTTTGTCGATCTCGTCGCGCTTGATGGTGGTGAAGTCCAGAGGCTCCAGCAGGCCCTCGCTGGCGGCGCGCAGGGCGAAGTCGGCTTCGACATCGACAACGTCCCACTGCACGTTGCCGCTTTCGACCATGGCCTTGAGTTTGCCGTAGTCAGTAGGACCGTCCTGCACGACGGTGATGCCACTGGCCTTGCTGAATGGAGCCGCCCAGGCCTCCTTCTGGAAGTCCTGCGTGGAGCCGCCCCAGCTCACGAAGTTGACGCTCTCGGCGGCAATAGCGGCGACACTCGAAAAAGCCAGCACGCCAGCGGCCAGGACTGCTGTTGCACGTTTGTTCAACACCATTTTTACGCCCTCATTTGTTGTGTTTTGAGCGGGCTTTTCTTGCCCGCGTAATCGGGAGCAGTAGGTCCAATGGGCCTTGAAACCTTGTACGGGTCAGGTGCTGTTATTGGTGCTGTCCCTTGCCGGGCGCGTCTGACCAGATCTTGTATTTATGGAATGTCATATTATGGTATTCCAAACTTTCTGCAAGCGTTTTGCCCTGTCAAAACGCCTTCACGGTGGGTTTTCTGATCAGCGCCTGGGGTTGCAGGCGGCGGATTATCGGGCTCGCGTGCCAGGTGTTTACCTGGTCAGCCGGGAAACGGAATACTTTCAATCACTTCCAGATCGTAGCCGGTCAACCCGGCGTATTTCAGGGGTGGACCAAGGTGGCGCAACTTGCCGACCCCCAGGTCCTGCAAGATCTGTGCGCCTGTACCGACCTCGGAATAAATGCGTGATTGCGAGCGGGTGTATTGGCGCGGCGGCTGGGTGAGCTGCGGAATGCGCTCCAGCAGCGCCTGGGATGATTCGTGATTGGCCAGCACCACCACCACGCCGTGACCTTCCTGCGCGACACGTTGCAGGGCGGCCCAGAGCGTCCAGTTGGCAGGGCCGTTATATTCGGCACCGACCAGGTCGCGCAGCGGGTCGACAACATGCACGCGCACCAGCGTGGCGGCGTCACGGCGGATATCGCCCATCACCATGGCCATGTGCACGCCACCTTCGATGCGGTCTTCGTAGCTGAACAGACGGAAGGTGCCGTGCACGGTCGGCAGTTCGCGCTCGCCAATCCTGACGATGGTGTGTTCGGTGCTCAGGCGGTAATGGATCAGGTCGGCGATGGTGCCGATACGGATGCCGTGCTTTTTGGCGAACACTTCCAGGTCAGGTCTTCTGGCCATGCTGCCGTCATCATTCATGACTTCAACGATGACCGACGCTGGCGTGAAACCGGCCAGGCGGGCCAGGTCGCAGCCCGCTTCGGTATGGCCGGCGCGGGTCAGCACGCCGCCGTCACGCGCGCGCAATGGAAAGATATGCCCTGGCTGCACCAGGTCTTCCGCTACTGCGCGCGGGTTGACGGCGGCCTGAACAGTACGCGCACGATCTGCCGCGCTGATACCGGTGGTCACCCCCGTGGTGGCTTCGATGGACACTGTGAACGCCGTGGCGAATACGCTGCCGTTGCTGGGCATCATCTGTTCCAGGCCCAGACGCTGGCAGTGTTCGTCGGTCAGCGTCAGGCAGATCAGGCCGCGCGCTTCGCGGGCCATGAAGCTGATTGCCTGTGGTGAACAGCAATCGGCGGCGAGCAGCAGGTCACCTTCGTTTTCCCGGTCTTCGTCGTCGACCAGCAACACCATCTTGCCCTGGCGGTAGTCTTCAATGATGTCTTCGATGCGATCGAACGCCATAGTCAGTTTCCCGGTTTTATGGGTGGATGAATCGTGGTATACCATAAGACAGAATATTTCACAGATTGCCTATCAATGAAACAGTGAGATCGCGATGAAAGCCTATTGGATTGCACACGTTGATGTGACCGACCCCCAGCAGTACAGCGAATACACCCAGCGCGCGCCCGCGGCTTTCGAGCTGTTCGGCGGCAGGTTCCTCGCGCGCGGCGGGCGTTCCGAGGCGATCGAAGGGCGTGATACGCCGCAGCGCACGGTGATTATCGAATTTGAATCCTACGAGAAGGCGCTGGCCTGTTATCGGTCGCCCGAGTACCAGCATGCGATGAGCCACAGGCAGGGCGCTTCAAAGGCCGAGATCGTGATCGTCGAGGGGCAGTTTTAAGCGTTCAGTTGCGAGCTGAAAGCTTCAGGCGTTCACCGGATGAAGTGCACCTTGCCGGTATCGTCGTTGCCGATATAAATACCGTAGACACCCGCCTGACGTTCTTCGATATAGCGTTCCAGTATCTGGCGAATGGCGGGGTAATAGATGCTGTCCCACGGGATGTCTTCGGGGGTGAAGAATCTGTAGTCCATGGTTTCCGGGCCGAACCGGCCGGTTACCTCCAGCGCGATGGCACGGAACACGATGTAGACTTCGCTGATGCGCGGCACGCTGAAAATGGAGTAGGGCGAAAGGATCTCGGCGCGTACACCGGTTTCTTCCCAGACTTCGCGCAGCGCCGCCTGCTCGGTGGTTTCGCCGCTTTCCATGAAGCCGGCAGGCAGTGTCCAGGTGCCGGGGCGCGGCGGGATGGCACGCTGGCAGAGCAGGTACTTGCCTTCCTGCTCGATGATGCAACCCGCGATGATCTTCGGGTTGACGTAGTGAATGTACTGACAGCCGCCACAGACCAGCCGCACGTGTGTATCGCCCGACGGGACACGCTGAACCAGATCAGCGCTACCGCATTGGGGACAGAAGCGCGGTGTGGCCATTTCAGCGACCTATGCGAGGTTCTTTCAGCGCGACGGGGGCGACGATGTCGCGGACTTTGCTGTCTTCGTCCTGCTTGGATTTGAGATATTCCAGCGCCACGCGCGCGGCGTTGCGTACGTGATCGACCGACGCCTGATGCGCTGCCAGTGGGTCGCCGCTCTTGATCGCTTCGACCATGAGCTCCATTTCCTTGTTGCTGGCACCGCGGCGGTTTTCCTGGGATACCGAGGTGGCGCGCAGGTAGCTGATGCGCGCCTGCAACTGGCGTAGCTGGGTCGCGGCCACATGGTTGCCCGAGCCTTCCAGCAATACATCGTAGAAACCCTGGACCGAGTCGATCACCTGCTGCAGTTCGCCTTCCTTGAGCGCCTGACGATTTTCCTCCAGGGCTTTTTCCAGTGCACGGATGTCCTTGGGCTTGGCGCGCAGGGTGAACAACTGAACGATCAGGCCTTCCAGCACGCAACGCAGTTCGTAGATATCGCACGCATCAGCCAGCGTGATGATTGCAACACGCGGGCCCTTGGCATCGGCGAACTCGACCAGACCTTCGGATTCCAGATGGCGCAGTGCTTCGCGCACCGAGGTGCGGCTTACACCGAGGCGGTCACACAGATCACGCTCGACCAGACGATCACCCGGCAGCAGCTGAAAGTTCATGATTGCGCTGCGCAGTTTGTCCAGCACGATCTCGCGCAGCGTGACGGGGTTGCGGTTGACCTTGAAGGTGTCGTCGAGAGGCAGGCGTTTCATCAGGTGTGCTCGGAATGGGGCTGTCAAAGTAAAAACGTGACTGGAAATAAAGTCTCGCTCATGTCGGCAACCCGCACACTGCGCGGGCTGCTGCATGGCCCGGACGGATGAACCCGGGTCGCGGCCGAGTTTATCACGCCCATGCCTGCAACCACCAAAACCGCCCCGAGCCGCCTCAGACGATGGCTGGCAGTGCACCCATCTTGCCCCGGTGATAAACCATCGGTGTGACCGGTGTCGCGGGCAGGATCAGGTTTTTCACCTGACCGACAATGATCGCGTGATCGCCGCCATCGTATTCGCGCCACAGTTCACACTCGATGATCGCGGTGGCGTTGCTCAGCAGCGGGTTGCCCAGCTCGCTCAACTGCCACTCGATGCCCTTGGTCTTGTCCTTGCCTTTGCTGGCGAACGCATAGGCTTCTGCCTGCTGATCGGCAGACAGCAGGTGAATCGCGAATTTTTTGCTGTCGCGCAACACCGGGTAAGTGTCCGATTCGTAGTTGGGGCAGAACAGCACCAGTGCCGGGTCGATGGACAGCGCACTGAATGCGCTGGCAGTAATACCGAACAGGTTGCCCTCAGCGTCCAGGGTGGTGACGATGGTCACGCCCGAAGGGAATGACGCCATGACTTCTTTGTAAATACCGGGTTCTATCATCGCAGCGGCCTCTTTAACGCATGACAAATGGATCAGGCATGGGCGCCTGCGAAAGGTTGATCCACACCGTTTTCAGTTCGGTGTAGGCCAGCACGGAGTCTATCCCGCTCTCGCGACCGTAGCCGCTATTTTTGAAACCACCGATAGGCGCCATGGCCGACACGGCTCGATACGTATTCACCCAGATGATACCTGAGCGAATATCCCGCGCCAGACGGTGCGCACGTCCCAGGTCGCGGGTCCAGATTCCGGCGGCGAGGCCGAACTGAGAGTCGTTGGCGATGGCCAGCGCTTCGGCTTCGTCCTTGAAACGAATCACCGAAGCCACCGGGCCGAACACTTCTTCCTGCATGATCTTCATCGAATTGTGATCGCACTCGAACAGCGTAGGTTCATAGAACCAGCCTTTGCTGTCCAGCGTCGGTCGCTTGCCGCCCAGGCGCAGGCGTGCACCTTCGGCCAGCGCGTCGGCCACCAGGCCTTCTACCACAGCCAGTTGCTGGGCAGTGGCCATCGGGCCCATTTCAGTGCCTTCATCCTGCGGATTGCCGATGCGAATCCGGCTGGCGCGCTCGGCCAGGCGTTCGACGAACTCGTCGTAGATTTCGTCCTGCACCAGCAGTCGCGAGCCGGAAACACAGCTTTGCCCGGACGCCGCATAGATGCCGGCGACGGCGCCATTGATGGCGCTGTCCAGGTCGGCGTCGGCGAAGATGATGTTGGGTGATTTTCCGCCCAGCTCCAGTGACAGTTTGGCAAAGTTCTCCGCGCTGCTGCGCACCACATGTCGCGCAGTGGCCGCGCCACCGGTGAAGGCTATCTTGCGCACCAGCGGGTGCCGGGTGAGGGCTGCGCCAGTGGTCGGGCCGTAACCGGTGATGACGTTGACCACGCCAGGCGGAATGCCGGCTTCAAGTGCCAGACGCGCCAGTTCGAGCACGGTCGCCGAGGCGTGTTCCGAGGGTTTGAGGACGATGGTGTTGCCAGCAGCCAGTGCTGGTGCCAGCTTGATGGCGGTCAGGTACAACGGGCTGTTCCAGGGGATGATCCCGGCCACCACGCCCATCGGTTCGTGCACGGTGTAGGCGAACAGGTCCGGCTTGTCGAGGGGCAGGGTGCCGCCTTCGAGTTTGTCAGCCAGCCCTGCGGTGTAATGAAAGAACTCCGGCAGGTAGCCGACCTGCCCGCGGGTCTCGCGAATCAGTTTGCCGTTGTCGCGGCTTTCCAGCTGCGCCAGTTGCTCCTTGTTTTCGGCAATCAGGTCGCCCAGCTTACGCAACAGCTTGCCGCGTGCCGTGGCCGTCAAGCCGCGCCAGGCCTGACCCTCGAAGGCTTTCTGGGCGGCCTGAACGGCCCGTTCGACATCGGCTTCGTCAGCATCCGGCAGTTGCGCCCAGGGTTCGGCCAGCGCCGGGTCGAGGCTGTCGAAGGTCTTGCCGGACAACGCATCGACCCACTGACCGTCGATGCACATCTGAAAGCGGGTAAGGCTCATGCAACAATCCCCTTGATCGAATGGTGAGCGGACGCCGGTTTGTCGAGGCCGATCTTTTCGAAGAAACCGAGCAGCACCTGGTTGACCAGACGCGGCGATTCAACCGGCATCATATGGCGTTGGTCGGGCAATATCGCGACGTCGGCACCGGGGATACGCGCGGCCAGTTCGCGGGCCATTTGCGGCGTCGATCCCGGGTCAAGTTCGCCCGTGGCGATCAACGTCGGTGCGCGAATATCGCCCAGATCCTCGGCGCGGTACATATCCTGAGTAGCGAACAGCTTGTACGTGGTCAGGTAACCCTGCGGATCGTTGCTGGCCAGGTTGTGCCGAATGGCCGCAATCTGCGCCGGGCTGGCTGCCTGATACTCACGGCTGAACCAGCGAGACAGCGCTTCGCCCGCGTTGGCGTCCGGACCATGCTCGGCCGCCTGGCTGGTGCGCGCAATGACGCTGGCACGCTGTTCCGCGCTGCGATTGAACACGCTGTTGAGCACCACCAGCCCCGACAGGTGCTGAGGGAACTCCAGCGCGAACGCACGCGCCACCAGACCGCCCATCGAGAAACCGACGACCGCCGCCTGCGGCAACTGCAAATGCGTCAGCAACTCGTGCAGTTGTTCGGCGTAGCCCGGCAGACCCGTCTCCGGGTCGGGGCGGGGGCTGGCACCATGGCCGAGCATGTCATAGGCGATGACCTTGTAATGCGTGGCCAGACCGACGATCTGGCCGCCCCACATTTCCTTGTTCAGGCCCACCCCGTGAATCAACACCACGGGGTGACCTTGGCCGGTAGCCAGATAGCTGGTACCCGCCGGGGTGTGTTCAGCGGTGAGCTGAATCATGGATCGCTCCTGCGCAGAGGTTGAAGGTGATCGGGCCACGAGCCCTTCATGAGTTACTGGGCCTTTTCGGCCGCCAGCTCTTCCAGGTCGATATAGCGATTGCCGATTCGCGGGTGCAGGCGTCCACCGTTGGCGGCACCAAGGACTACGATGATTTCGTCGGCACGCGGCGAATCCTCGATGTGCATTTCCAGGGTGATGTAGTGCGAGCGCAGCCCTTCATCGTCCTTGTGCATCATCGGTATCTGGATCGACGTACCCGGGCCGCCGCGTTTGTTGGTGAAGCTCAGGTAGCTCTTGGCCTTGACGGCATCACGGTAATGATTGCCAAAGCGCAGGGTATGGATCACGGCCGATGCGTGTTCGATTTCGCCTTCCGCGCCGACCACGGCAGCCTTGCCGTAGGCCTCGATTTTCTCTGCACCGCCAATCGCATCGGTGAGGCGTTTGACCATCAACTCGCCCAGTGCGGAGCAGTTGGCGCGAATCTCCGGTTTCAGGTCTTCGACGAAACCACGGCCCAGCCAGGGGTTCTTGATCACCGCCGCCAGCCCGATCATGGTGACCGGCTTGTCGGTGGCCTTGCCGCCCTCGATGAAGGTTTCTTCGGTGTACGTGACGATCTTGCGAATTTCAAAGCTCATGAACGACTCCCGGAGCAGATGTCTTTGTATTTCGTCTGATGGTATACCATAAGATTGTGCGTGCAAATCCTTTATTTGCGGCGAATATCGGGCCTGTCGTTCACCTCGTTTACCGGGATCGAGGCGCACGCACAGCTCTAGCTCGCGCTCATCGACGACCATTCGTCAGGTGCGAAGGCAATCGCTTTGAACAGGCGTCTTCTGGTTGTGACAGATATTCGGTGAGCCCTAAGAAGCCCCATCGAATTTTTCACCAAGGAGACTCCGAACATGAAAGCCATCGTCTATGGCGGTCCGCGTGACGTCAGTGTCAAAAACGTACCGGATGCGAAGATTCAGAAGCCAACAGATGCTCTTGTCAGAGTGACCTCCACCAATATCTGTGGCTCGGACCTGCACATGTATGAAGGCCGTACGTCTTTCGAGACCGGGCGCATTTTCGGCCATGAGAACCTCGGCCAGGTGATTGAAGTCGGCGCCGGCGTCGACCGTATCAAGGTGGGCGACTGGGTGTGCCTGCCGTTCAACATCGGCTGCGGCTTTTGCGAAAACTGTGAGAAGGGCCTGACCGGTTATTGCCTGACTGCCAACCCTGGCAGCGCGGGTGCGGCTTACGGTTTTGCCGACATGGGCGATCATGAAGGTGGCCAGGCCGAGCTGTTGCGTGTGCCGTATGCCGACTTCAACTGCCTGCTGTTGCCCGAAGATGCCGCCGAGCGTGAAGAGGATTACGTCATGCTCTCGGACATCTTTCCGACCGGTTGGCATGCCACCGAATTGGCCGGGCTGCTGCCTGGCGAAAGCGTTGCCATCTATGGTGCCGGTCCGGTCGGTCTGATGGCCGCTCACTCGGCAATGATCAAGGGCGCCTCGCAGGTGTTCGTGGTCGACAACCATCCAGATCGTCTGGCACTCGCGGCGAAGATGGGCGCGACGCCGATCAACTCGCTGGAGCAGGGCGCAGTGGATCAGATCCTCAATCTGACCGATGGCAAAGGTACTGACCGAGGCTGTGAGTGCGTCGGTTATCAGTGCTGCGACCGTCATGGCCACGAGGCCAACCACGTGACCATGAACAACCTCGTTGCCTCGACCAAGGCGACGGGTGGGATCGGTGTCGTGGGCGTTTTCGTGCCGCAGGATCCGGGCGCCAAAAGCGACCTCGCGAAGGAAGGCAAGATGGCCTTCGACTTCGGTTCGTTCTGGTTCAAGGGCCAGCAGATCCGCACCGGCCAGGCCAACGTCAAGGCTTACAACCGTCGCCTTGCCGAGCTGATCCACCACGGTCGCGCCAAACCGTCGCAGATCATTTCCCATCGCCTGAAACTTGAAGAAGGCCCTGACGCCTACAAGCACTTCGATGCGCGTGATGAAGGCTGGACCAAGGTCGTGCTCAAGCCAGGTGCGTGATAAGCGCAGTTGACCAGGCCTGGCCTGAGAGCCCTTGTCTTATCTGCTACAGGCGATCGACAAGGGCATCAGCACTTCAGCCACAACGTTTTATTTAAAGAGATTTATTCAAATGAACGAAGAATACCCAAAGCCGCCATTTGCCAGTCAGCCACAGGACGTTCCAGGCCTGCAGGGCAAGATGGACCCCTATCCCGATTGCGGTGAAAAGAGCTACAAGGGCTCTGGACGTCTGCAGGGCAAGATCGCGCTGATCACCGGCGCGGACAGCGGCATCGGCCGTGCAGTCGCGATTGCCTTCGCACGTGAAGGCGCGCAGGTCGCGATCTCCTACTTGAACGAGCATGAGGACGCGCAAGAAACCAAGCGCTGGGTCGAAGAGGCGGGTCGCAAATGCCTGCTGTTGCCGGGCGACCTGGCGCAGAAGCAGCAATGCGAAGACATCGTGAGCAAGACCGTTGCAGAGTTTGGTCGCATCGATGTACTGGTCAACAACGCTGCGTTCCAGATGACGCATGAAACGCTGGACGAAATCTCCGACGAAGAGTGGGTCAAGACCTTCGATATCAACATCACCGCGATGTTTCGCATCTGCAAGGCTGCGGTTCCGCATATGCCGCGAGGTGGCTCGATCATCAATACCAGTTCGGTGAATTCGGACATGCCCAAGCCGACGCTGCTGGCCTACGCGACCACCAAGGGCGCGATTGCCAACTTCACTGGCGGTCTGGCGCAGTTGCTGGGCGAGAAGGGCATCCGCGTGAACAGTGTTGCTCCCGGCCCGATCTGGACGCCACTGATTCCGGCGACCATGACCGACGAAGATGTGAAAAGCTTCGGTAGCGAGACACCGCTGGGGCGCCCGGGGCAGCCGGTGGAAGTTTCGCCGATCTATGTGCTGCTGGCCTCGGACGAAGCCAGTTACATTTCCGGCTCGCGCTATGCAGTGACGGGCGGCAAGCCGATTCTGTAATTGCCCCGACAACGCCTTTTTGTTGAAACGGTGCCCAAACAGGCACCGTTTTTTTGGCGTCAATGGCACTTTGTATCTGCACAAGCAGGTACTGCCATTGATCGTCTAATTTCCAGACTGATTCATCCGTGTTTGCGCATATCGGGCAGGCTGGCCGGTCGCCATGACCAGCGACGAAAGCGTGTCGGCATTCATCTGCAATAATAAAGTCCGGGTCGTTGTGTTGCTCAAGAACTCTTGTTTTCGCTGTGTCGGGGTGCGCGCATTCTTGGTCAACGCCTGCATAGCGGCTATATAGTCGGCAGGATCAAATTGTTCTTCGTTGGGGCCATTCGTCGAGATTTCTCTTAATGATTTTAGGATCCCGCTGGACCACGCCTCGACCTGTGCAGTATCCGCTCCATCGAGGAGGGGGTTGCCAGCGTCCGTCGGATAATAAAACGCATCCACTGTATTCAGGCGGACATGGGAGGCCTCGTGAATAAGGGCTCGTGCAACTTTCAGCACATCGTAGTTGGCAAGCAGCGAGGCTGACACCCCAATCCGTTCGACCGCTTCCTGAAACTCGCCTTGAAAATCAGTCGATGCGAGAATGCTTTCAGGTCCATTAAAAAGAAACAGCGTCAGATCGGATTCTGGACTGCCGATGCCCTCAATGAGCTCCTGCATCTGCCGTAAGGAATCCTCCACGTCGATACTCGTAGCGGCGCGAGCGCTGGGGGCCAGCGCCCCAAAGGTTGCGTCGAATGCCTCCTTTACGTCTTCACCTGGTGATGCTTTTAACAGCTCGGAACGCGTGAACGTCAATAACGAAACGGCAACATCCCTGGCTTCATACATTTTGGATAGTTGCTCAGGTTCGAACTCGGAAAGGTCGTCTGCGACGACTGTGAGGGGCGCGTCGTGGGGAGCAGCCCCTTGTTGATCAGCAAACCGCAAAGGCGAATTCCTGACAAAACGATACAGATTCATCCCGTCCACTGCGCCCGCCGGATCCGGATTGATCCATCGCTGCAACCACGGCGCGTAATAGCGCAGGCCGTAGTAGTACAGCCCCGTCGCATCGCGTTCCTTGCCGGAATAACGAATGGTTTTATAGCTGGCTTCAACCGTACTGCGTCCTGCCCACCACGAGGTACCACCAAACGGGTAGTAACTTTCCTGGCTGATGATGTGCGCGTTTTTATCCAGCTCCAGGGTGCCGGACCCCAGATGATCGGCGAAGCTGTAGCGAACCTGATCGTTTTCAAGTCCTTCGGGTTGACCCGCCTGCCAGTGCAGCACCCGTACCTCGTTGCGCCCGGCCTGGGTGACGATAACGTGCAAAGTCTCGGCTGTGGCGCTGTTGCTGTGCACCTCCAGACCTGGTAGGTAGCGCACTTCGGCATTGTGGACAACGGCTTTCGCCTTGGTCGTATGGATTTTGCGCAGGCGTTGCCCACTGGCGTCGTAGACATAGCGCTCTTTGTCGTCGTCACCCGCTTCCCGAACCACAGGCCGCACTTGCTGCAACTGATTGCGCCAGTCCCAGCTCATTGCTTGCCCGGCTTGCAACTCATTTAGATTGCCATTGGCGTCGAATGCGGCAGCGATGGCCGCTTCATCCGGCGGTCGATCGTTGATAACCGGCAAGCTGCGATTGCTGGTTTGCGAAGTGACCAGAGTGCGCGAGTGGGACTGGGTGCCAGTGTGAGTCAGTTGCAACAGATTGCCGCTCGCATCATAACAGTAGGTTTGCGTGTAATTGGCCAACTGCGTCGCATCGAGGGGAGTCTGGAAGGATGGAAAAACAGGGCCTTGGTTGAGTTTCTTGGCCTCCCTGCCGGTAGCCTGGATCAACTGATAAAGCGTGTCGTATTGATAAGTCGACACCGGCTCAATACGCTGACCGGCACAACACCGTGTCGGCTGGGCGCGATCATCGATACGCAGGACATTGCCCGCCGGGTCGTAGTCATACAGCAGATGTTGCAGCAGTTGGCCATCTGCCCGTGTGCCTTTGAGTTCAATCAGACGGCCATTTGCGGCGTCATGCAACGCCTTGGTCACAACACCGTTGCCAGCCGTTTCCGAGGTTACGTAGCCTTGAGCGTCGTAATCGATACTGTGAACCAGAACTCGCTCTGTCTGTCCGGGGAGGCCAAGTGAAGTGGCCTCAACATGACCTGCCACAGTATGGACAAAGGTCTGGACGTTACGCTGGGCGTCCGTCTGCGAGATGACATCGCCAAGCGGACTGTGTGCCCAGCGCGTAGTCGCGCCTGGACCAGATTCGAGCAGGGCGTCACGTTCTGTCAGCGGTTCTGGCCAGTCGACATTTTCGGGATTGAAGAGAAAATGCCGCGTCTGTTCAAGCACGCCACCCGCCAGGGCGAACTCGTCATCCATTCGCGAACCAGCCGGGTCATCATGGCGTATACATTGGCCGCACTGGTTATGGCCCTTGGTATCCGGCCCGCCGTATTGCCGCCGCTCGACGCAGCGCCCGTTTTCAATGATGGCGACGGGTCTGAGCAGGGCGTCATACTGCACGCTCCGCTCAGTCCCACGGCCATCCCAGCCAGCCACGACCGCGCCGCTGTCACCGGCCAACATCAGCCGCCAACCGGCATCGACACTGTCGCTGAGAAGCGCCTGACCACTCAGGGAAAACACAGTAGCAAGATTGACGGCAGCCTGGCTTTCCCAGAGCCTTGCATCCCAGCAGTTGACCGGATGCCCGGCAGCATCATGAGCCACGCGGTTTATAAGAACTGTCGGCGTGTCCGTGGCCTGGTTGCGCCAAAAATCAATCGCGCGAATCTCCAGACCGCGTGGCTCAATGACATTCAGGCGGGGCGTATGATGATGCAGTGCGGCAGACTGTACGTTCATGATCACGTCATCCCTGACTGGTGACTTGAGTCCAGGCTATGTAAGTAAAGTATCGTCGTAAGTGCAGCATAGCGCAGGCCTATGAGACCACCGGCGTCAAACGTGTTGTGAGCCTGTCGACGCGCGTCACGACGCGTCGCAAAATCGACGAGCCGTAGCGCTTGGCATTTTTGCCGATGGCCGGTGCTGATCAGCGAGTCTGATCCATCGGCCACACCGTTCCTTTCAGCGACTTATGGAGAAATTGTTCATGTATCCAGACGTACAGCTTTATATCGATGGTCAGTGGCGCGCGAGCCGCGACAATCGCACGTTGTCAGTCATCAACCCGGCGACGGGCGAGGCGCTGGGCACTGTGGCGCATGCCGGTATCGCCGATCTTGACGAAGCCCTGGCGGCCGCCGAGCGTGGTTTTGCCACCTGGCGCGCGACCTCGGCTTATGATCGCTACAAGCTGATGCAGAAAGCGGCGAACCTGATTCGCGAGCGTGCAGACAGCATCGCCCGAATCATGACGCAGGAGCAGGGCAAGCCGCTGGCCGAAGCGCGTATGGAAACCCTGTCGGCGGCGGACATCATCGACTGGCTGGCCGAAGAAGGGCGTCGAAGTTATGGCCGTCTCGTGCCATCACGGGTCGTGTCCATCGAGCAGAAAGTCATCAAGGAGCCGGTCGGCCCGGTCGCTGCGTTCACACCGTGGAATTTCCCGATCAACCAGGTAGTGCGCAAGTTGTCCTCGGCATTGGCTGCGGGCTGCTCGATCATCGTCAAGGCCCCGGAAGAAACGCCGGCGTCGCCTGCCGAATTGATTCGCGCCTTCGCCGATGCCGGTGTGCCGGCCGGCGTCATTGGCCTGGTCTACGGTGACCCGGCAGAAATCTCCGGTTACCTGATCCCGCATCCGGTCATCCGCAAGGTCACCTTCACCGGCTCCACGCCGGTCGGCAAGCAACTGGCCGCATTGGCTGGCAAGCACATGAAACGGGCGACCATGGAGCTGGGCGGTCATGCACCGGCGCTGGTGTTCGATGATGCGGATATCGACCTCGCCGCTCGCGTGCTGGCCACCGCCAAGTTCCGTAACGCCGGGCAGGTCTGCGTGTCGCCGACGCGGATTCTGGTGCAGCGCAAGGTCCTCGATGCGTTCACCGAGAAATTCGTCGGCCTGACTCGCGAAATCAAGGTCGGTAACGGTCTGGAGGCAGGCACCACCATGGGGCCGGTGGCCAATGATCGACGTATTCCTGCGCTGGTCGATCTGATCGATGACGCGGTGCGTGGTGGCGCGACGTTGTCTGCCGGTGGCAAGGCTGTCGAGGGGGCGGGCTATTTCTTCGAGCCGACCGTGTTGAGTGGCTTGAAGCCGCACATGCGCATCATGAACGAGGAGCCTTTCGGCCCCGTCGCGCTGCTGGTGCCGTTCGACACGCTGGAGGAGGCCATCGCCGAGTCCAACCGCGTGCCGTTCGGGCTGGCATCCTATGCCTTCACCACGTCGATGAAGACTGCCCAGGCGCTGAGCACCTATATCGAAGCGGGCATGCTGTCGATCAACCATCAGGGTATTGGTTTGCCGGAAGTGCCGTTCGGCGGGATCAAGGATTCCGGTTACGGTTCCGAAGGTGGCACCGAAGCCATTGAGGCCTACCTGAATACCAAGCTGGTCACTCAATACAACTGAGTGTTGCTCGGGCAAATAAAAAACGGTCGCGATGTGCAAGCATCGCGACCGTTTTTCGTTGCTTGCGCCACTCAGTCTCTGGCTTGAATACCGGTCTGTCTCATGACCAGGTTCTTTTCCTTCTTGTACTGCAGGGCCACTTCGGGCGCGGGGCCGCTCTGGCCGGTTTCCATCCACTTGCGTATGCGGCTGGCGTCGGCGAAGTGCGTGTACTTGCCGAACGCATCGAGAATCACCACTGAAACCGGGCGGTTGGCCATGCTGGTCAGCAGCACCAGGCAGTGACCGGCCTGATTGGTAAAGCCGGTCTTGGTCAGCTTGATGTCCCAGTTGTCCTTGCGCACCAGATGATCAGTGTTGCTGAAACCGAGGGTGTAGGTCGGTTTGCGGAAGGTCACGGTCTTCTGCTCGGTGGTGCTCAGTTCACTGAGCAGCGGGTATTTGCGCGCCGCCATCACCAGCTTGGTGAGGTCGCGCGCGGTCGACACGTTGTACACCGACAGACCGGTGGGTTCGACGTAGGCCGTGTGTTTCATGCCCAGCGCCTTGGCCTTGGCGTTCATCGCCAGAATGAACGCCGGATAGCCACCCGGATAGCTGTGCGCCAGGCTGGCCGCCGCGCGGTTTTCCGAGGACATCAGGGTAATCAGCAACATGTCCCGACGGTTCATTTCACTGCCGAGTTTGACGCGGGAGAAGACGCCTTTCATTTCCGGGGTCTGGGAAATGTTCACCGGAATGACTTCGTCCATCGGCTGCTTGGCATCCAGCACGACCATCGCGGTCATCAGCTTGGTGACCGAGGCAATCGGCACGATCACATCCGGGTTGCTGGAATACAGCACCTTGTCGGTCTGCAGGTCGATAACCATTGCGCTGCCCGAGGCAAGGTGCAGGTTGGAAGGATCACGGCTCAGGACGGCAGGTTCGTTTGCCAGCGTAGGGGTAGAAAGCACGGGGCCGGTAAGTACAAATAATAGGCCCAAGAGAGACAGACGGATTTTCAAGAGCAAGGCTCACTCGATAAAAGGTGGTAAATGGAAGGGATCGCGTCAAAACGCTGCATTTTATGAGCAGACTTTGCCGTATGTCGATGGGCTGGGGTAGGCGTTTGCGCAATAAATGACGCAATCGGTCGTTCATTAAGTTGCTGTTAAGTCGCTTTCTGCTCTGCAACCTGCCAAAAACCACATCTCAATTGAATATTCGTGGTGCGCAAGGCCCGCACCGATTAGCATTCCATGCCATTCAGGTCACCGATTCAGGAGTCATGCAATGCTCAAGGGGTTTGTCAGCAAGGATTACGCAGTACTGGTGATCATCGCGTCATTGATCGTCATTCTGCTGCTGGGTGTCGGCTTTACCTCACGTCCAAGCGACTGGGCGGGCTGGATGCAGGCGATCGGCCTGATTGTCGGGCTGATGGCGGCCGTGGCAGTACCGGCCATCCAGCGCAAGCAGGAAGCGCAACTGGCGCACAAGCAGATACGTGACCGGGAAGTGGGCTACGCGCGGCGCATGCAGTACCTGTGCGGCGAGCTGAGCGAACTGCAGGGTCGCATCAGCCTCAACCTGACCCATCTGCGCGCCAGTGACCGGCACAGCTTGAAATACACGTTACAGGATTACCTGCATCGCCTGTTCGAGTCACATAAACAGGATCTTAACGATGACCGCGTGGTGCTGGCTTATGAATTGCGTCAGGTCGCCAATGACCTGATCGATGAACTCGACAGCGGCCGTACCGATCGCGTGGTGTTCATGGCGCTGGAGAAACGCCTGCAGAAACTGACCCATCGCTGTCAGGTCAACGCGGCCATGGCCGAGCGCGGCTGAGTCTGATCACCGGCTTTTTCCGTGGCAAAAAAAAGCCCGCCATCGAAGAGGCGGGCAAGGGATGTGCGGAGCAACGCACGAGGTTTGCAGAAGAAGTCAGCTGTTGAGGGGCTGGCACTGCATTTGCCGCGACAGGGCCTCTGCAACAGGCAATGACGCGAGCGGGCCGCTGACGGGTTCGCCATCCTGAATCAGGTACCAGCAGGCCAACAGGCCGCGCGCTCTGAGCGGGGCTGGAACTGCGCTACCGACGACGGACATGATGTGTACCTTGGTCATAAGTGCCTCCTCAATCCATGGCGCTACTGTAGAGGGCGGACGGGCAAGTCAGAAATCGACGCTCTCAATAGTGGTCATTGATAACAACGAGGGTTTGGCGCATTGCATTGGCAGCCCATAATGTGAGCACAGCAACGAAAAACCCGCCTGAAAAGGCGGGTTTTTTTGTTCTGTTACCAGCGGCCGCGTGGCGGGCCGTAGTAATAGCCGGGGCCTGGCGGTGGCCCGTAACGATGGTAGTAGCCTGGCGGTGGAGGCGGTGGGTAGCGCTCGACAACCTGATAGACCGGGGCCGGCTGGTAATAGACCGGTGGCGGCGCGTAGTAGACCGGCTGCTGTTGCACGTATACCGGCTCGCGCTCGACGTACACCGTTCTGTCGCGACCTGAAGATACCGCCGCCCCGACAACGGCAGCGCCAACGATAGCACCTACCACGGCAGGGCCACCCCAGCCACGGTCAGCATTCGCCTGGCCAGCAAGGGCCAGGGCACCTACAAACAAGGCGATCTTGGGGATTTGACGAATCATGACTGTTCCTCGCTCTCAACCCGTTGTCGCGCGCCTGCATCACTCTCAAGCACTGCCACGGGATAACACTATGACACCGAAATTGTAAGAATCTGCGAAAGTGCTGAGTAAATTTTATGTAAGGTGTGCCGCGTATGTCCTCGCGCTCACTGGTGCGTAGCATACGCTTCTATCGAAGATTCAAGCCATTACCGTCTGGAGGAAACACCCGATGTCCGTCACTGCTAACAGGGAGACATTATTGTGCATGTCCATGGCCGCCCGTCCCGGCAACTTTGGTGTGCGTTTCCATAATCATCTTTACCAGCAGTTGGGCTTGAACTTCTATTACAAGACCTTCGCCCCCAATGACCTTGCCGCCGCCGTGGCCGGCATACGCTCGCTGGGGATTCGTGGCAGCGCAGTTTCGATGCCCTTTAAGGAGGCCTGCATCGAACTGGTCGACGAACTGGACGCCTCGGCTGCCGCTATCCAGTCGATCAATACCATCGTCAACACCGACGGGCATCTGAAGGCGTTCAACACCGATTACATCGCCGTCGCTCAACTGATGGAGAGCCATGCGGTGCCGCACAGCGCGTTTGCCCTGCGTGGAAGCGGGGGAATGGCCAAGGCGGTTGCGTTCGCGCTGCGCGATGCGGGTTTCACCGAGGGGCTGATCGTGGCCCGCAACGAGCAGGCTGGCCGGCGTCTGGCAGCGGCGTGCGGCTTTCGCTGGCAAGCGGAGCTGGGCAGCGCGCGGCCACCCTTGCTGGTCAATGTCACTCCATTAGGAATGCAGGGCGCGCAAGCTGACGAGCTGTCGTTTGACCTGCAAGCCATCGAAGCCGCTGAAACGGTTTTCGATGTGGTGGCTACCCCCGCCGACACGCCGCTGATCCAGGCTGCACGTCGCTTGGGCAAGCGTGTGGTGAGTGGTGATGAAGTGGCGGCGATCCAGGCACTGGAGCAGTTTGTGCTCTATACCGGCGTGCGCCCGACCGATGAGCAGTATCAGCAGGCGGCAGCCTTCGCCAGAGCCGGCTAGCCGTCGGGTCGGGCAGGGCACATTACGCCTCGGCGTGTTCCAGTCTGGCCAGGCGTTCTTCAAGGGCCGCAACCCGTGCCTCCAGCTCATCGATACGCGAGTTGGCCGCCGGGCTTGCCGAATGTCGCTCCGGTGCCTGTTGGCGAGCGGCAAGCAGCTCCTGCAGCGATTCCGGGTCACCGAGCAGATGCATGTAACGGTCTTCGCGCTGGCCCGACTGGCGCGCCACGAGCATCGCCAGACCTCTGGCGATCAGGCGTTCCAGCTGGTGGACGACCTGCTCGCTGTCTTCGAAATCGTGCATGCGGTTACTGCGGGTCAGTAGCTCGTTGACGGTCTGCGGCCCGCGCAGCAGCAACAGACCCGTGAGTATCACCTGCGCCGGGACCAGCTCGAGCCCCTTGTCGACCCTGTGCTCCCAGCGATCGGCGCGACTGCCCATGACCAGCCGCGTCAGACCGCGGCCTTCCAGGGCTCGAAGGCTCTGGCCGACCTGCCCCTGGGTGAGGTTCATGACCGGGTCACGACTGGTCTTCTGGTTGCAGGCAGTCACCAGTGCATTGAGGGTCAGCGGGTAGGTTTCCGGATTGGTCGCCTGTTTTTCGATCAGGCAGCCCAGAATGCGCACTTCGGTGCCGTTGAGTTGTAGCGCCTCGGCATTCGGGGAGGATTCGGTGGAGGACGATTCGATGGACATGACGCTTCCCTGAGTGATGGCGGTGGATCAGCGTAGGGCGTGGCGGACATTATTGCCAGTGTCTGCTGCACGGATCTGCAGGAGCGCTGAAAAGTGTCACGGCGTTTGGCGTCATGTGAGTCTATAATTGCGCCTTTCTCAATCAGGATATGTCATGTCTATTTCCCTGTACGCCGCTTCCATTCCTGTCTTTCAGCAAATGCTCAACGCGCTGAGCGACGTTCTGACCAAAGCCGAAGCCTACGCGACCGAGAAGAAAATTCAGCCCCCAGCATTGCTGCAGGCACGTTTGTTCCCGGACATGCTGCCGTTCACCCGTCAGGTGCAGATCGCCGTCGATTTTGCCAAAGGTGCCTCAGCGCGCCTGGCAGGCGTCGAGATCCCGCAATACGATGACACCGAAACCACCTTTGCCGAGTTGCAGGCACTGCTTGCCAAGACTCTCGCGTTCATCGGCAGCATCACCCCGGATCAGGTCGACGGCAAGGAAGGCATCGAAATCGTCCTGCGTCCCGGCACTGAAAAGGAAAAACGCCTGAACGGTCAGGCCTATCTGCTCAGCTACGCCTTGCCGCAGTTCTTCTTTCACGTCACGACTGCCTACGATCTGCTGCGCCATAACGGCGTTGAAATCGGCAAGCGTGATTTCATGGGCAAGTTCTAAACAGTGGGGGCTGAAGCCTCATTGATGTTCTCGGCCCTCGGCGTTATACACAAAGCCAACTGACCCTCGTGCCAATGCTCCGCGTTGGCATGGATTGGGTGACGCAGAGCGTCACGAAATGCATTACCGCGCGGAGCGTGGGAACGAGAATTATCAGAGTCTCCGCCTCGTTTTTCGGGCTCTGCTTCACTAACTGCATGCCAGTGCGCAGCATTGGCGTGACAGTCACCTTCAAGCTGTTTTAATCCCCCTCCCGCAGGCCGCGCTGTTGCAGCGGCGTCTGTTGTTGTTCTGGAGTATTCATGTTGTTGCCCATCCTTCTGCTGTCAGCCGCCGGGTTTACCGTGCTGACCACAGAATTCGTTATCGTCGGTCTGTTGCCAGCCGTTGCCCGCGACCTGAATGTCACGGTCTCGCAGGCAGGGCTGCTGGTGACGCTGTTTGCATTCACCGTCGCCGCCTTTGGTCCTTTTCTGACCGCGTATTTTTCGCGCTTCGAGCGCAAGCGCCTGTTTGTCAGCATCCTGGTGCTGTTCGGCTTTGCAAATGTCTTGGCGGCGCTGGCGCCCAATATCGCCGTGATGGGTATCGCCCGGCTGATTCCGGCGTTGGGGTTGCCGGTGTTCTGGGCGCTGGCCAGCGAGACCGCCGTGGACATTGTCGGTCCGCAGTTTGCCGGCCGGGCAATTGCCAGAATCGGTTTCGGCATCGTTTGCGCCACGGTGTTCGGCATTCCCATCGGCACTCTGATTTCGGACGCATTCGGCTGGCGCACGGCCTTTCTGGTGCTGGCCGTTCTGGCGTTCGCCAAGGCACTGTTGCTGACGGTCTATCTGCCGAAGACGGCTGCCAAGCAGAACCCGGTATCGATCCTTAAGCAGTTCGGCATCTTGCGCAGCCGGATGATGCAGGGGCATGTGCTGCTCTCGGTGCTGGTGTTCAGCGGCATGTTCACGGCGTATACCTACCTGGCGGACATGCTCGAGCGTCTGGCCGGTTTCGACGGCGCTCTGGTGGGCTGGTGCCTGATGGGCTTTGGCGCTGTCGGCTTGCTGGGCAACTCGCTGGGTGGGCGCATGGTCGACCGTCATCCGTTGATTGCCAGCCTGGTGTTCTGCGCCTTCATGGTGGTCGGCATGGTCGCGGTAGTGCCGAGCATCCATTCGGTGGTGGCCTTGCCACTCGCGCTGGCGGTCTGGGGCATCACCCAGGCGGCCTTGTTTCTGGTCAGTCATGTGCGACTGATCAAGGCCGCGCCGCAAGCACCTGCGTTCGCGGCGTCACTGAACATCGCTGGTGCCAACCTCGGCATTGGCATCGGCGCGGTGATTGGCGGCAGGGTCATTGATCACCTGGGGCTGGGCAACGTCGGTTTTGCCGCTGCGGGCATCATCGTGCTGGCGATTGTGCTGGCGCTGTTGTTGATCAGGCGTGATCCGGGGCCGCTCCCGGCTTAGCCTGCATCGGTAAACAGTTGGTTTCGAGCACTTTCGGCAATGGCAACAACGCCGGGGTGCTTGACCTTGCGTTCCACGGTTATGGCATAGAACGATTCGGTCACCGCGTCAGTATGGCCAAGCACTTGTACGCCATACTGGTTCTGCACCTCATCGGCGATCACGCTGGGCGCAACGAACACGCCGCTGCCGGATTTGCCAAACGCCTTCATCAGCGCGCTGTCATCGAATTCGCCAATGATGCGCGGCTGAATGCTTTGTTCGGCAAACCAGCGCATCAGTCTGCCTCGAACCACGGTTTCCTGACCTGGAATCAGCAGGGGAGCGCCGTGCATGCACTGCGGAAAATCGTTCCCGATACGCTCCGCCATTTCACGTGTGGCGAAAAAGCTGACCCCGCATTCTCCCAGCTTCTGGCTATAGCCCTTGATGTCCAGATGCGGCGGCATAGGGCTGTCGGAAATCACCAGGTCGAGACGCTGGATGGCCAGGTCTGCCAGCAGTCGTTCCAGCTTGTCCTCGCGACAGGTGATGCGGATGGGCTCATCCAGCGTCATGGTCGGAGCGATCAGGCGGTAGACAATGGACTTGGGCACCACGTCGGCCACGCCAATGCGCAACAGCAATTGCTGTTCATCCGGCTGCGAGCGCAGCAGGTTTTCCAGGTCATTGCCGAGCTGGAACATTTGTTCGGCGTAGGGCAGGGCGAGGCGACCTGCTTCGGTCATTTCCAGTTGCCGACCGACGCGCTGGAATAGATCGACCCCCAGTGACGCCTCGAGCAGGCTGATCTGCCCGCTAACGGTCTGCGCGGTCAGATTCAGTTGTTCGCAGGCGCGCACAATGCTGCCGGTCTTGGCCACAACCCAGAAGTAGTGAAGCTGGCGGTAATTGAGCATATTTTCTGCCGATTCGGTAAAACCGAAGTATATGCCTTATAAAATCGAATTTTCCTTATGTTTCAAGATGTCTAGAATCCGCTCCAACGCCGGGCTGAACAGGCCGCCCGGTTTCACTGATTGAGGAGCCCATGAACAAAGTCCTTTACGCTGTACTACTGAGCGGTTCGCTGCTGGTGGTGACGGGATGCGATCAGCTAGAGTCTTCCACCAAGCATGTGGTGAACGCCGCCGCTGACAGTGCAAAACAGGTGGTCGATGACACCCATAAAGCCGCGACCAAGGCACTGGACGAGGCCAGGCAGGAACTTTCGTTGCAGGAACCACCACCAAACTCGGCTGAAACCGAAAACACGTCTGATAAAGAAATCTGACTTACAACTATTGGCGCAGGCAGGGCAGTGATCTATGGAATACCTATTGGAACTCGCGACAAGTCCGGCAGCCTGGATCGCGCTGGCGACACTGGTGGTGATGGAAGTCGTACTGGGCATCGATAACCTGATTTTCATCTCGATTCTCACCAACAAGCTGCCTGAGCATCAGCGCGAGAAGGCTCGCAAGCTGGGTATCGGCATGGCGCTGGTGATGCGCCTGGGCCTGCTCAGTACCGTTGCTTACATCGTGCAACTGACAGAGCCGGTCTTCGAGGTCTTCGGTCAGGCGTTCTCCTGGAAGGACATGATTCTGATCGCTGGTGGTCTGTTCCTGGTCTGGAAGGCAACCACGGAAATTCATCACAGCATGGACATCAAGACCGAGGAAGAGAAAGCCCTGGGTTCGGTGGTGATGTTGAGCATGAGCGCGGCGATCGTACAGATCCTGATGCTGGACCTGGTGTTCTCCATCGACAGTATCATCACTGCCGTGGGCATGACCGAACACCTGCCGATCATGGTCATCGCGGTCATCTCTGCGGTCGTGGTGATGCTTGTCGCAGCCAACCCGCTGGCGAAATTCATCAACGACAATCCGACGGTGGTCATGCTGGCTCTGGGCTTTTTGATCATGATCGGTATGACGCTGATCGCCGAAGGCTTCGGCGCCCACGTACCCAAAGGTTACATCTACGCGGCCATGGCCTTCTCGGCAGCCGTTGAAGCCTTGAACATGCTGGTACGCAGGGCAAGACGCAAGAAAGCGGTTGCCCAGGTGTCCACGCACTGATAACTGGCGAAGCTGTAAAAAAGGTCGACCCTGGCAGCAGGGTCGACCTTTTGCATTCAAGGTGCGGGCAAATACGCTGAGGAGGGCAGATCAGCTAAACGCTGCTCGTACTCCTGTAAATCAGCTGGCTGCTACAGCGGGGGCCTTGATGTGTTTTGCAAGTACAGCCGGTTGTGCCGCACGCGGCTCGACGCTGCGCGGCTGATGACGGCGACGGGATACACGCATCACCCCCCACAGCATCGCGCTGGCGACGGCGAGCCACGAAGCGATCAGCATCACTATTGTTAATTCCAGGCTCATAAGTGCCTCCACATTCCTGCTTTTTGTTGCGGTCTTGATAACTGACAGTCTAGTACGGGGCATGTTTCGGTTAATTGACCAGTGGCATCGGGCTATGAATTATTTTCGCCATTCTGTTGGTCGAGGTGCCACGCACGGCTATCCCCGAGACCCGGTCAGCTCTATCATCGGTGCTCAGGTCGGGTCGCGGGTTGCCCGACAACAGTTGAAGTGAGTGAACATGCTGTCGGTTTCTTTCTTTACCGGTACTTCCGGTGCGCTGCGTTCATGGCTGATTGCGGCCTTGCTGATGGGCCTTGCCGGTTGTTCGTCAATGGTTACGCCGGAGATGAAACGCCTTCCGGACCGGGTCGAGCTGACGTCGATTCCGTTCTTTCGGGGCAATGCCTATCAAAGCGGCCCCATGGTGCTGGCTAGCATGCTGGCCAATCAGCAGGTGCAGACGACGCCTGGTTTGCTCGACAAGCCGTTGCAATTGCCGGGTGCCGAGGACCGGCTCGAGCAGAACATGCAGAAGGTCGCGCGTGAGTACGGTTTCATGGTTTACCCGCTTGATGGCCAGTTGCAGGATCTGCTGACCCAGGTCTCGGCGGGTTATCCGGTCATGATGCGGTTCACCCAGGGCTCTGCGTTGTGGAAAGGGCCGCGTTATGCGGTGTTGATCGGCTATAACCGCATCAAGGAAACCGTGCTGCTCAACGCAGGCATGGATCGTCGCTATTCCATGAGTTTCAGCAGCTTTACGTCGGCCTGGAAAGACGCGGGCAGTTGGGCGGTGCTGATTCAGTCGCCCCGGCAGTTGCCGGCCAATGTCGATGCGCAGCGCTGGCTGCAGGCGGCCGAAGCGTTATCCATATCAGGGCAGGAACAGGCGGCGGGCGAGGCGAAAAGAACGCTGGCACGCGGCGTTAAATGAAATCAACGCGGCAGGAACAAAAACGGCACCGATAAGGTGCCGTTTTACGTTCAGCGAACCTAGAAACCGAGTCGGTCACGCAGGCTGTAATACCACGCGCCCAGCGCAGTCAGCGGGGTGCGCAGCACCTGGCCGCCGGGGAACGGGTAGTGGGGCAGGTCGGCGAACGCATCAAAGCGCTCTGCCTGACCGCGCAGCGCCTCGGCCAGTACTTTGCCGGCCAGGTGGGTGTAGGTCACACCGTGTCCGCTGCAGCCCTGCGAGTAATAGATGTTGTCGCCCAGTCGTCCAACCTGGGGCAGGCGAGACAGGGTCAGCAGGAAGTTGCCGGTCCACGCGTAGTCGATCTTCACGTTCTTGAGCTGCGGGAATGCCTTGAGCATTTTCGGCCGGATAATGGCTTCGATATTGGCGGGATCTCTGGCGCCGTATACCACACCGCCGCCGAAGATCAGGCGCTTGTCGGCGCTGAGGCGGTAGTAATCCAGCAGGTAATTACAGTCTTCGACGCAGTAATCCTGCGGTAGAAGTGTCTTGGCCAGTTCATCGTTCAACGGCTCGGTGGTGATGACCTGAGTGCCGCACGGCATCGACTTGGCCGCCAGCTCCGGGACCAGATTGCCCAGGTAGGCATTGCCGGCCACGATAATGAACTTGGCCCGGACCCTGCCTTGCGCCGTATGCACCACAGGGTTTGCCCCGCGCTCGATACGAATCGCCGCTGATTGTTCGTAAATGGTGCCACCCAGTGTTTCAACGGCCGCGGCTTCACCCAGTGCGAGGTTAAGTGGATGAATATGCCCGCCGGTCATGTCCAGCAAGCCGCCGATGTACTGATCACAGGCCACGACTTCATTGATCCGGCGCTTGTCCATCAGCTCGAGGCCGGTATGCCCGTAGCGCTCCCAAAGCCGCTGCTGGGCTTCGAGATGCGCCAGTTGCTTGCTGGTCAGCGCTGCGAATACACCGCCATCTTTCAGGTCGCACTGAATGCCATAACGGGAAACCCGATCGCGAATGATGGACGCGCCTTCGAAGGCCATCTGCCCGAGCAATTGCGCCTGGCGTGGCCCCACGGTTCGCTCGATGACATCGATGTCGCGGCTGTAGCTGTTGACGATCTGCCCGCCATTACGCCCCGATGCGCCGAAGCCTACCTTGGCCGCTTCCAGCACCGTGACCCGAAATCCGTTTTCCAACAGGAACAGCGCGCTGGACAAACCTGTGTAACCGGCTCCGATGACACACACGTCAGTTTCGACTTCACCCTGCAGCGCCGGACGTTCCGGGGCCGCATTGGCTGAAGCCGCATAATAGGACTGCGGGTAGGGCGTGTTTGCCATCCTGAGACTCCGTTTAATATTCTTGACGATGGCGGCAATCGTACCCGAGATATAAAAGCTCTGCCAGCAGCAGGCCAAAAGAGCCCTTGTCTGTCGATTGGCAAAAAACGCTGTATTTCATAGGGTTAGCAAAAAAACAGATTGACAGGCATTCGCATATCCGTAGAATGCCGACCCACAGCAGGCACGTAGCTCAGTTGGTTAGAGCACCACCTTGACATGGTGGGGGTCGTTGGTTCGAGTCCAATCGCGCCTACCAGACAAAATCCGCTCTGCTGGGCGGTAAGAAAAAGGGTCAGCCGAGAGGCTGGCCCTTTTTTGTTTTGCTGTCAGTTGCCAATGATCGAGTAGACGCGCGTGTTGCGCAGTCCTCCCTGAATGCTCATGCGATCCTGTCTAAGCGTGCCTTCGTACTCAAATCCGACCCGCTCGGCGAGTCTCTGGCTCGCCAGGTTTCTTTCATCCATTGTCAGAAACACGCGATTAGCCATCAAGTTGTCCAGCGCATAGCTGACCAATGCTGCAACGCCCTCACTTATCAGGCCGGCGCCAAGGTATTGAGTTCTGCCCCAATAGCCTACTTCAAAGCTTCGCAACTGCCAGTTGGCGTTATGCAAGCCGCTGCTTCCTACTAATGCGCCGTTGTTTTTCAGAAATAGAAGCGCCCTGAGATCCTCATTCAGGAGGAACCGGGCGTAGGCATGGCGGCAGATCAGTTCGGACTGATCGATACCAGGAGTCGGCGTTGCCCAGGCCAACCATTTCTGCAAATGCTCAGCCGATTCGGCAACAGCCTGATTGAACACGATGCCGTCACCTGGCTTTGCAACGCGAATCAACAGGCGCTCTGTCTGGATTTCAGCAGGCAGTAGATTGGACGCTGTCATCGACAATGTTCATGTGTCAGTACTTTGAGCCCTCTTTAGTATCGGCCTTGCACGGTTTCCAGTCAGGCGTCGGGGGCGGGCCCGGGATGTTTTGAATGATAATGACGATCCCGTCACTTCCCACTCTTGCATAGCGATTCGTGATAGCGGCCCCGTCTGCGGAGGCTGATTTGCTTTCATTGTTGCTCTGAACCGAGCCTGAGCCGTTATCAACCACCAGTGCGGACACTTCATCGTCCATGATTTTTCTCCTGAGTAACGCATAGTTCGACGCCTATGACGCTAGCAAGGCTATTGCGGCCGGATGATGAGTGATACTGGTAAATGTGCTAGGTAAGGTTTGGAAAGGTGCGTGAACACAAGAAGGCCGCTCGATCAGCGTGCTGGAAAGACGAAAGGAATCCGATGGCGCGTGATCACTGGCAGGAGCCTTAAAAAATTCACGTATTCAGAGAGTTACTGCAAAAAAGCGTTTGACAGGCAATCGAATATCCGTAGAATGCCGACCCACAGCAGGCACGTAGCTCAGTTGGTTAGAGCACCACCTTGACATGGTGGGGGTCGTTGGTTCGAGTCCAATCGCGCCTACCAAACAAAATCCGCTCTGCTGGGCGGTGAGAGGGGGAATCCGAAAGGGTTCCCCTTTTTCTTGCCTTGAGAAAACGTTCACAATCTATAGGCATCGTTCACACACTGCAATGGGAACGTCCGTTCTCGTTCAAATCATCGTTCACACGAACGTTCACAGTGGCATTCACACGAGTAAATGTGAACGACCATAGCTAACCTACTGATCTATATAGCCTGATTACCTTCTTGTTAAGGTGGTGCTCATTGTTCGTGGCCTCACAATGGCAAGCTTCTAACCAACTGAGCTACGTGCCTGCTGTGGGCTGGACGCTACCCAACCCCTCTGTGGAATTTTCTTGACGCTCAAGGGGCAGGGCTATTTCTGTGTGCGTGGGCTCATCAAGGCGAGAGGGGTAGGCAGGGGGTTAGGGGCTGTCCTTTCTTATGCATTGCTGGTCGGAAATTTCTATGAAAAATTATTGACGTGGTGTATGTATGGCGCAAGGCCATCCCTTGTCTGAGGTGTAGGAGGTACTGTGCAAAATCTTCTCAAAAGTCTGATGCTGCTATGGAGAGAGAGAAAATTCGGAGATGAGATAGCAGACCTGCTCGGAGTAAACAGACGTCTATTCCACAGCGCTATGGAAGAGGGTGGTTGCCGGTCTCACATGGTGAGGTTGTGCATATTGCGTGATGGGGGCGTGTCGAAAGTATTGATTGCTGTTGATTGTTGCAATTACTTGCTACCAGGTCTCAGGAGGTTAGAGAATAGATATGGACAGCAGATATTGATAGAAACAGGTAGGGCGAATTTAATGGCCTATATTATAGAGAATCGATAGCTATAGAGTTAGAGTACGCAACTGAGTTGAACACTCACAAGAGCCATTCGCTGGTTGCAAATGTCTAATCTGTCGGGCAGGAAGTGCTATGGATGATGAGCGCAGGAAGAGTATGAAGTTGGTTATGAAAGCAACAGCAGGCTATCATCCTGTGGGGGTTTTGTGTAACTGGGTTTTGATTAATTTCCTTTTTGCGTGTGTTGCGATAGCAGTATTCAAGGGTAAGGTGTTGAGTGCATTGCTTGTTTTCTTTGTGGTGTTCCTGATCAGACAAGTGGCTATGTATATGCTCACTCTGTATCTCGTCAGAAAGTATGTTAAAGAAAGGTGAGTGTGGTCCTAGAGCTTTAGGAACAATGCACCCCACCTCTTTTAATAAATAATTCTCTCAGTTTGGTGACACTAGGGTCAGTCTTCGGAAGTCTGCTTCCCATTCCTCGGTCACTTTGGCTTCTTTAGCTAAATGGCCTTCAATGTCTTGTTTCTTTGGTCTACCCACTGGTCTGGTTACACCAGCAATCTTAAGCAGTTCCTTGACAGCTGGTATGCTCCCTTCGTTAAGCGCATACTTTAATGACTCAAGTGACTTGTCGAACCAGTAGAGTCGATGCTCCTCTTTCCATCCTTGATTTTCTGCATGCGTATCTAGCAGGGCTAGACTAACTCCAAGTGTCTTGGCTAGCTCAATGTGTGAGTAAGCTTCTACATATTGCTGTTTGTGTTCGTCTTGAATGTTCATGTTGTTCTCTTTAAGTGTGTGAGGGTAGTAGTGGGCTTTCAGCAGGAGTCACTGCGTGACAGCAGAAGCAAGAGCACGCCACGTAGTGGCATACGCAATAAAGAAAGATCAAGAGCAATACATGCTGGTTGGTAGTCCGCTTTTGATTCTCTCTTTTATGCGTGCTCTTGTCAGCTATGCTGACGTTGCTTTTGCTTTTAAGGAAGGTCCATCGATAGATGGTAGTCTAAGGATGGTGTCTTGCTTAATATCCTAAGAAGGGAGTAGCACCTGTCAGCTTGCTGACGTTAAGGTATTCTTAGAAATTTCCCAATTTCTCTTAAGGAGTCTTTAAGAGTTTTTGGGAAAAAGTAATGCCGACGTTGGGAATTATGCTGCTTGTTTAAGTCCTGCTGTCCAATTGAGGATGGATTTGTATGGTACGCCTAAGGTTTCAGCAATATCTTTTCGGCTCACGCTTTTCTCAATGAACAGAGAGATGGCTTCAGCTTGTAGCATGGCCTTAGCCTTCTTCAAGTCTGACTTCTCCTTTTCCCAAGGAGTCATTACCAATTCAGTATTGATGACGGCCAGTCTTCCAAGTAAGCCTTGAAGGTAATTCGCCATATCCATGTTCTGTACGAATAGCAGAACTGGTTCCATATTATCTCTGTCTCTCAGGGAAGTACGAGCAATGGCTTGTAGTGTGCTTTCGTAGAAGCGTTCAAACTCAATGGCCTTTCTAATCTCTTGTGCAGGTACGCCCAGCATATCACTCAAGCTATGAAAGCTTAGGGCATCATCAGGACTTACATTGCCGTGCTGAAGGCAGATAGCAATACGTCTATCTTGATAACCATTAATTCCCCTGCTGTCGATTGGTAGTGTGGTTACATTGCTCTTGAAGTTATACTTAACCCATTCATGCATGAAGGCTAAGCTTTCTTCATTCCCAATCATTGCAGTTACGCAATGCAACCAGTCAGCTAGCTGAACTCCATCATCCCAAGCATCAGCACTCTTTCCGTTACGTTGCATCATGCTCTGAGTCTTAGAGTATTTGCCTGTAAGGAAGGGGTGTAGCTCAACACGCTTGCCATAACCATCAAACTCTGGTGTGAATATAGATGGTTCAAACTGCCAGCCTTGGTAGGTGGCATGAATGCCCAGTAGCGTGTCTCTGACGTTGTTGGCGAGAATATGAACACTGTTGGCATACGAGAAGGCTGGTAAGAAGTCTCTGTAGCTTACGATGCGTACTAAGCGCTTACCCTTAGCAGATAGAGCCTCTACCTCTACGCTGCATTTAGGTTCAGTCAAAGCCTTCAATACGTCAATGGCAGTATTGCTTAGGGCGCTACTATCTTTAGATTTAATCATACCTTCAATCAGAGAGGTGTACTCAGGTTTGAGTGATGCCTTCTTGCTGGGACTGATATCTAGATAGTTCGCAATGCTTCCAAGGTAACTGCCACTATCGAATAGGTGGGCCTTACAGTCAGAGACGCTAGGTACCTCATCTACCACAAGCTCCCAGCCATCAAGGAGCTTAGGGTTTACTCTACGTAGCGCCTCATGAGTAATCATGATCAAGGGGGTACTGTTCAACGCCAACACACGCTCAAGGTGCAAGGTCACATGGTCTACAGTCTCAGAGGTAATGACCATCGGAGCAATGCCAGCCTTGACGTTTATGTCTAATGCTAACTCCTTGATAAGCTTGTTCGTGGGCATTGCATAAACAATATTGTTGTCTATGATTAGCTGTGGCAGTGATTGAATAAACTTGGTGGACTTGCCACTGCCCGGAAGGGCTTCAGCAATGAACAGTGTTTTCTCTTTCATAGAATCCTTATCGCCGTTTTTGAGATTGCTCAATGTCTTTTAGCTGTAGGTTGGAGATGTAGCCTGCTGCTTGTGACGAGAGTCGATACTGTAAAGAGAGGGCAGAGATGGCTTTGGTATTACCCTTAGCCGCTATCAGTTCCTTTGCTAGTCCTCGCTTGATGGTTGTAGGGATAAGGTGTTTTGTTCGATACTCTAGGTCAGGGATATTGATGTAGTCGTCATCTGAGTTCATATATGTGCTTCATGCTGTACATGCCATAACTGCTAGGGCGAGTCTGGCAATAGTAAGGATGGTTAGGCAGATGGCATACACGATGAATGCTGTAACCAACCAGCTAATAATTGTCTTCATTTGCTTGAGTTGCGTACTTCCATGTCATCAATGATCTTATGCAAAGCAAATGCTGATGTGAATGTACCTTCCAACGGTGAATTCTTAGGAAGGCCTACACAGACATAGCTTCCACGTTGATGCATCTGGTAGCTAACTCCCTTGTAAGTCTTCACTTCACCTACAAGGCTATTGTTACTCACCTCTGCCTGTTCAATCATGGCCTTGAGCTGAGCCTTACGATGTTCCTGATACTGACGCTCACCCTCTGAGATGTAATAGTTCATTCTTGAACTCCTAGACGCTTATAGACGCTTGCCTTGATTGCTTTCATGGCATCAGTTTGGTTCTTACCAGTTGCTGCTGGCCCACTTATGATACTTCTCGTTACGCCAGTGAAGTTCCCTTCGCTATCATACTGGTTATTACTAGGCTTATTGGTGGTTCGATCAAGGCGTGCTTGCTGCACTGCTACCTGCGTATCAAGGCTCTCTCGAATCAGCGGATCATTCTTATAGAGACGCTCAAGAGTGGCTTGCTTAACTTGCTTCATAATGGCTACTGCATCCTTGGAACTGTCAAGGGCTCGGAGAGGGCGTGCCTCCTGCTCTAGTACCCAGCCTGAGTTATGAGCAACCTGTTTTACTTCCTCAAGGGAGCGTCCTGTTTCTTGTGCCAATGCTACAAGGTCTTCGTGTTTGTATGTACGCATGTGTGTGTTCCTTCTTGGAGGGTTAGAGAGTGATGATACGATATTGATAGCGAGCTGAATGGGCCTTGCCAGTCTTTCTACGCTCAACCATTGCTGTTGCTACCAGATGTTTGAGAACGCCTTCTACAGAGCGTCTGGGGAGCCCTGTAGCAATACAGAAGTCAGCGCTTGAGATAGTAGACCAACCAAAGACATCAGCCTGATTACGAACCATGAGCCAAATGATCTTTCTTGGTAGTGTGTTAAGCTGGTTATGTTGCAAGGCAACAATCTGTTCTAAAGTAATAGACATTTAGTCTTACCTATAAGTGAGTTAGTAAAGGCAACCCCCTATATCCCCCACTGTGATTGGGCGTGATATTATCTAGGAGGAAGTCTTGTGTTCCTACATCGCGTAATGGCGAGTAATGGGAGTTGGTGCTAGAGGGTGGAGCTAATGAGAGGGGAGGCGCTAAGAGAAAACTTTGTCTTGTAATATACTATACCTGATTTTCAGGGAAAACCGGACAAACTAAATTGAGAAAAGCTTCTCCTACACATACTAGACCTGATTTTTAGGCAAAAGTCCTCAAATTATTTTCACATGCCGTAAAGTCATTATTTGCTGGGGTGTACTCACAGTCTATATAATACTAGACCTCGTTTTTAGAGAATTCCCCTCAAACTAATTGAGATATTTTTCACACTCACATATACCTATACCTAAATTTCAGGCAAAAGTCCTCAAACTATTTTTCAAAGGGGGCTAATTAGTTTGCTTGATTGGTATACTGTGGGTGTCTCTATGCCCTCTGTGAGGCTCTGTAAGGCACGCTATAAGCAAAGCCTGCAACTGGTGAGGGTTGTACTCTAACGCCTCACCAGCGAGCTTGTAGGGCCTCAGTCAATCAGGTGTAAGACATCCTTAGCATTCAGGTGAGAGTATCTGGCGACAGACCTTGTGTCCCTATGCCCCGACACAATCATTATCTGAGCGTTGTTAAACCCTCTCTTAGCTACATTGGTTATTCTTGTATGCCTGAGCTGGTGTAGTCTGACATTACTATCAAGGTTAGCTGCTGTTCGGGCTCTCCTGATGGCCTGTGAGACGCTGTGAGGCGCTACTGAGAACAGTCTGCCTCGTTGTATGCGTTCTGCTATGGCGAGTCTCTGAGCCTCTTCCAGAAGCTCTATCGCACGTAAGGTCAGGGGCACTGAGCGTGTACCATTCTTGCCATCTACTACGTCCACAATCCTCTGTCCCAAATGCAGGCAGTTAACTGTCAGCTTCAGTATCTCAGAACGACGCATGGCTGTTTCATATGCAAGCTCTGCTATCAGGGCCATTGTGGGTGATAGCTCATTGAGGATTAGACGTAGCTCACCAGCAGTCACCACCTTGTCACTGGACTTGTCAGGCTTAGGTAGGGTGATATCACAGACAGGGTTAGGTATGTCTATCAGCAAGCCACGTTTAGCGTACTTGAAGAACCGAGAGAGGAACGCTAGTTGATGTCTGCATGTGGCTGCCTTGACGGTCTGTAAGCGCATCAGTTTGAAATCGTTCACTAGCTTGGGTGTTATGTCATGAATTGACTGAGGGAAGGCGTGAGCTAGTTGCTCAACGATCTGGACAGCATGAGTGTAGGAACCCTTGCCCTTGAGGTGGGAGTCACAGTAGGTCATGCCCAATGTGAAGATGGTGTGGTGCTTATGGTCCTTGATGACAGCCTCAAGCTTGTCAGCCCATGCCTGAGCCTCAGCCTGTGTAGCAAATGTCTTCGACTGAGGGGGTTTCCCTTTCAATCTGACCTGAGCGTTCCAGTTGCCTGATGGTAGGGAGCGGATGTTAGCCATGTTGACGCCTCATGATGTGAATGGGCGTTCTCTCAAGGCCATAGCCTGTATGGGCTAGGGGGTATTGCTCCTCTCCTTGACATGGTGGGGGTCGTTGGTTCGAGTCCAATCGCGCCTACCAAACAAAATCCGCTCTGCTGGGCGGTAAAAAAAGGGTCAACCGAGAGGTTGACCCTTTTTTGTTGTGCTCGCTTTACCCGCAGCCAGTGCCGGCTCTCGTGCCAACGCGAGCATTGGCACGAGAGGGCAGGTTGCCTCAGGGAATCAGGCGGTCACGACGCAGCTTTTCAAACACGTCGAAGAACGCATCGTCACTGGCCTGGAACGCCGTGAAGCCCAGTTTGCGGCTCTTCGACATGTCAGTGACAACTTCAATCGGACGGCCGAGGTCGGCATCGCTGTGCCATGGCGAAATCAGGCGGTTGATGTCACTTTCCTTGAGCTGATGCTCGCGAACGATGTCATCCCAGACCGCCTGATCGTTGGCCATCTGCGTTTCCAGCGGGGCTGGCTCGCTGGGGAAATCGGCTGGCTGCAGGCCGAAGTATTCGGCGATCTGTCCCCACATCCAGCTCCAGCGGAACACATCGCCGTTGGTGATGTTGAACGCCTGATTGGCGGCTGCAGGTGTGGTCGCGGCCCACAGTTGCTGACGGGCCAGCTGCCGCGCATCGGTCATGTCGGTCAGGCTGTCCCACTGCACGCGTGAGCCCGGGAATACGAAAGGTCGGCCGGTGGCTTTACAGATCGAGGCGTAGACGGCCAGGGTCGTCGCCATGTTCATCGCGTTGCCGACGGCGACACCGGTCACGGTGTGCGGGCGATGGACGCTCCAGGTAAAGCCATCCTTCTCGGCGGCAGCGAAGACTTCGTCTTCCTGGGCGTAGTAGAAGTTTTCGATATCCAGGCGCGCCTGCGATTCCCTGAACGGCGTTTGCGGCAGGGTGCCTTTGCCATACGCTTCGAACGGGCCGAGGTAATGCTTGAGGCCGGTCACCAGCGCAACATGCTTGACACTGCCAGCGGGCCGCACAGCGTCTAGCACGTTACGCACCATTGCAGCGTTGACGCGGATGTTTTCTGCTTCAGTGGCCTGACGCGACCATGTAGTGATGAACACGTGGGTGGGCTTCACATCAGCCAGAGCCGCACGCACGGACTCCGGGTTCTGCAGGTCTGCAGCTACCGGGATCACGCCGGGCCGCGCTGACGGGCTACGGGAGAGGGCGGCAACCTGCCAATCGTTGTCCAGTAACAACTGTGTGATTGCACTGCCGACAATGCCACTTGCGCCAACAACCAGGGCGGTCTGAGTCATAGGGGTCTCCTGAGACGGGGAAGAAAGTAATGAACCGTCTGCTGTCTCAGAACAGCATCAGGCCATACCGTTCAACCCGATTGTCCCGATTACCCTGTAACGTGGCTCCGGGCACCGGAAACGCCTTCGGACTCGTTGGCATATGACTTGACGATGGTTTTGGTCGCACTGCTGGCTTTCAGGTCACCAAGTTTCTGCGGCGCAAGCCATTTGCAGGCGGCAATTTCGTTCTGCGGCGATGGCTCGCTGGAGGCTGGGACCTGGGCGGTGAAAACGTAATGGGCCACTTGATCCTTTTCGTACACATCGAGGTACAGAAGATCAAGGTCGGCAAGCCCGGTTTCTTCGCACAGTTCACGCACTGCGGCCTGGAAGGGCGTTTCACCCGCTTCAATCTTGCCGCCGGGCAATGCCCAGCGGGATTTCGGTTTGCGCACGTAAAGGACCTGGCCGTCACGTTTGCAGATGACTGTCGCGCGTTGTTTCATAATCCGTTCACCTGTTAAACGTCCGTTGACATGAGTATCTGCAAGGACTGCGTGAACTTGAGACTCAAAGACAGTCAGTAGTAGTCACCAAAATGTAATAAATAGTTCATTTTGGCGGGCGCCGCTCAGGCCGTAGCGTGAAACAGCCAGATCGAGTCGCACAGCAGGCGGGTTGCCGATGCCTGTAAGCAGAGTCCTGCACCTAGAGTATGGACATCAGTGGGCGATTGGCGGCGATCGGTTCACCGGGGGCGACGTACGGCATGTCAAATTGCAGCCGTCCTTGGCTGCCAGGTGCGCATCAGGCAGCGTTCGAGTCGGCAGCCGCTTCCTGCTTGAGGCTGTCCATGTCGATGACGAAACGATACTTGACGTCGCCCTTGAGCATCCGCTCGTAAGCCTCGTTGATGTCCTGCATGTTGATCATTTCGATGTCAGAAACGATGCCGTGCTCGGCGCAGAAGTCCAGCATTTCCTGGGTTTCCTGAATGCCGCCGATCAACGAGCCAGCCAGGCTGCGACGCTTGAAGATCAGGTTGAACACAGCAGGTGACGGATGCGGCTCTGCCGGCGCACCGACCAGTGTCATGGTGCCGTCGCGCTTGAGAAGAGACAGAAAGGCGTCCAGATCATGCGGCGCTGCCACTGTGTTGAGGATAAAGTCCAGGCTGTTGGCCTGAGCAGCCATCTGTGCCGCGTCCTTGGATACCACCACTTCGTCGGCGCCCAGACGCAAGCCATCTTCGCGCTTGTTGGGGGAGGTCGTGAACAGCACCACATGGGCACCCATGGCGTGGGCGATCTTGACGCCTATGTGGCCGAGACCGCCAAGCCCGACAATGCCGACTTTCTTGCCCGGGCCGACCTTCCAGTGGCGCAATGGGGAATAGGTGGTGATACCTGCGCACAACAGCGGCGCGACGGCAGCCAGGTTGGCATCATGAGAGATGCGCAGGACGAACTTTTCCTTGACCACGATCTTGTCGGAGTAGCCGCCGAAGGTGTTCTCGCCGCCAAACACCGGGCCATTGTAGGTGCCGGTGAAGCCGCTCTCGCAGTATTGCTCGTCGCCCTCGGCACACGATGCACATTGCTGGCAACTGTCGACCATGCAGCCGACGCCAGCCAGGTCGCCGACCTTGAATTGCTTGACGTCGGAGCCGACCGCCGTGACCCGGCCGACGATTTCGTGACCCGGAACAGAAGGATAGAGTGTGTTGTGCCACTCATTGCGCGCAGTATGCAGATCGGAGTGGCACACGCCGCAGTAAAGGATGTCGATCTGAACATCGTCAGCGCCGGGCGAGCGACGTTCGAATTGATGGGGCTTGAGTGTGTCCTGAGCCGATTGCGCTGCGTAGCTGTATGTCTTGACCATTACTGTCACCTGTTCAATGGGGATAAGTGTAACGCCGTACGACAGCATAGCCGAGGCTCGCTCAATGACCTTGCTGTCCGGCAATGCACCTGAATCTGACCCATGGGGCTGCCATGTAGTGCCCCGCGTCACACAAGCATCATCGGGAAGCCGAAGGATCTGCCAAAAAGGTATGAACTTTGCAACAATGCCCTGTCACGCTTGTAATCTTTGGTCATGGTTTTAAGGATGACCGCCGTCGGCTCATGCATCTGGATGCTTCCATGACAGTCTCACTTCTGGCCACGGGCCTTTGCCCAAGCGTAGCCTGCACCTCACGCACTCCCGGGAGCGCGGTGACGGCTAACCGAGACCGATTCTCCTGTCACGCCTCCATCGAAGCACTCATCAGCGCCGCAAGGGAGCAGACAGGCGCCATTGCCTGGGCTGCATACGCCGCCGGCGAGTTGAAATGCCTGCTTGGACAGGGCGACGATACCGTTGTCTGGCCTGCACACATCGCCGCTGAAGACTTCGAGACGTATTGCACTCAATTGCAGCTGCATTGCCGGGTCGCGGGGCAGGGTGAGGGCGTGCTGGGTTGGGTGTTGGTACCGATGGCTGAAAAAGACCACCCCTTGCTGTTGGATCTGGCGGTCAGGCTGGGCTCGCTGTTGCAGACCGCGGCGTTGATCCGGGCGCAGAACACCCAGCGGGTTCTGTATGAAATCAGCCTGCTGGCCAGCACTACGCTGGACCGCGGTGCTTTTCTGCAAGGCGTTCATGAGCAACTCGGGACCCTGATCGATGCCGAGAACTTCTACGTTGCGCTGTATGACCGGCAAAGCGGCAAGATCACCTATCCTTATTACATTGACCGCTTCGATGACGAAGCGATGGCACACGAGACGTTCGAGTTTATCGACGCTGATCGAATGTCGCTCACCGGATATGTGTTGAGCAGCGGGCAGCCGTTGTTTCTCGATGCCGCCTGTATCGAGCTGGCCAAGGCCGAAAACCGGTTCTACTGCGTCGGACGTCTGCCCGAGTTCTGGATGGGCGCGCCCTTGAAAAATGCATCGGACGAAGTCTTTGGCATGGTCGCGATGCAGGTTTATGACGTGTCTCGTGTCTACAGTGCTCAGGATCGGGCATTGTTCGCCGTCGTGTCGCGCCATGTGGCCATGGCACTGGACCGCCAGCTACACCGGACGGACCTCGAGCAGGTAGTGGCCCTGCGCACGCAACAGCTTTCTGCAGCCAACGACGCGTTGCGTCAGGAAGTCAGGGATCGCGAGCGCGCCGAGCATCTGCAGAATGCGTTGTTCCAGATTGCCGAGCTTTCCAGTCAGCCCGGTGACATGAACGAGCTTTTTCGCAGCCTGCACATGATCGTCGGCGAGTTGCTGGTGGCGCTCAATTTCTACATCGCGCTTTACGACAGTGCGACGGGCGAAGTGACCTTTCCGTACTACATTGACGAGTTCAAGCCCGCGCCGCCGCGCTCACGGCGCGGGCAGCGGGGGTTTACCGAGTACGTTATAGGCCAGCGGCGACCGTGCCTGATCGATTACGAGGAAGCTCGCAGGCTGGAAGGCCTTGGCGAGATCGAGGTACAGCGACAATCCGGTCGTTGCTCTTCATGGCTGGGTATTCCGCTGTTCGACGGCGGACAGGTTCGCGGCGTGCTGGTGGTGCAGAGTTATTCCAAGGACGTGAGCTATACCTTGCGCGATCAGGAGCTGCTCACCTTTGTTTCTCGTCACATCGATACGGCACTGTCCCGGCGCAGCGCGGCAGAAGCGATCCATACTGCCAATGTTCTGCTTGAAGCCAGGGTTCGAGACAGGACCCGTGAGCTGGACCGGGCCAACGCCAGGCTGCAGCACGAAAACTCCCATGACTCACTCACCGGGCTGCCCAATCGCAGCCATTTGCAACATCGGCTGAGGCAGGCCTGGCAAGACTTCTGCAGCAATGGCCAGCAAGTGATCGTGATGTTCATCGATCTGGATCGCTTCAAGATGATCAATGACAGCCTGGGGCATCACTGCGGCGACATCCTTCTGGTGCAGGCCGCCGAGCGCCTGCGCAATTGCATGCGCGAACGGGACCTGCTGGCGCGGCTGGGTGGCGACGAGTTCGCCGTGTTGAGCATTGACACGCCGTTGCAGACCGGGACGGAGATCGCCCAGCGAATACTGACGGCGTTCGAGCAGCCGTTCGTGATCGATGATCACACGGTGTTCTCTTCCTGCAGCATCGGTGTGGTGGGCGCCGACAGCCGCTTCCATCAGGAACCGGCTGACCTGCTGCGCGATGCCGATACCGCCATGTACCGGGTCAAGAACGGTGGGCGGGACAGCTTCGCGGTGTTCAATCAGGCGTTGCGCCGCGAGGTGTCGGACCAGGTCGAGCAGGAAGGTGCGTTGCGCACGGCGCTGAAACGTACGGATCAGTTGATTCCTTATTTTCAGCCGGTGATCTGCGTCAATAGCGGAAAATTGCTGGCGTTCGAGGCGTTGATCCGCTGGTGCATGCCGGATGGACGAATCGTCGGGCCAGAGAGCTTTCTGCCGGCGCTCGAGGGACTGCGCCTGATTGGCCGCCTGGACCTGTACATGCTCAAGCGTGTGGTTTCCATTCTGGCGCAACCCGAGAACGGTCATTGGCCACCCGTGCATGTGAACTGTTCGAGTTACAGCATCACCCGTCCGGCATTCGCTGCGGAAGTGCTGGCGTTGCTTGCCGAGCACAATGTTGCACCTCAACGGCTGTGTCTGGAACTCACCGAGGGCGCACTGGTGGCCGATCCCGAGCAGGCACGTCTGTCAATGAAGCTCCTGGCCGAGCAGGGTATGTCGGTCATGCTCGACGATTTCGGCGCGGGCTTCTCTTCGCTCAGCTACGTGCATCAATACCACTTCAGCGGATTGAAAATCGACAAGTCGTTTATCTTCGGCCTGGCCTCCAGTGTGCGCAGCCGCGCCATCGTGCGTGCCATTGTGCGCATGGCCGAATCCCTCGATCTGACCGTGGTGGCCGAAGGTGTCGAAGACCTTGAAACGCTTGAGCTGCTTCGCGAGATCGGCGCCACGCAGGCGCAGGGCTACTACTTTTCCGAGCCGTTGCCGATTGAGCTGCTGACTATCAACACCGGCCGTGCTGCAGGCTGACGCTCGGCCAGTGCTTGCCGCAGACGGCAGGCTGTATCCGTTCTTTGACGCGGTCGATTTGTCCGGATTTTATTTAAACTTGTAAAATCAACAGGTTATGGATTTATAAGGCAGTTGGCACTGGACTTGCTGGTGAACCTGCGCAACAGGTTCATCAGGAGGTGAGAGATGATTATTGGCACGAGTGCGCTTGAGCAGCTTGTTTCCCGGGCTGTTGTCGGGCGCAAGACCGTGGATGAAGTGTCCCAGGACGCCTTCAGCTCGGTCGCTGCCGCTGGCCTGACATCAGGTTCGGCACCGGTTACAGCGCAGACCAGCAGTTCGACATCGCAAGACAGCAAGCAGGAAAACAGCGGTTACAACGAATCCTTTGCACGGATGATGATCAACCTGAAGTCCGCCGGTGATACGTCACTGTCGGAAAAGACGGCTGACCGTGACAACGGTGTCATCGGTTCAGTGGCTGGCACCACCAGCACCACTGACACGTCATCGACGGATTCGGTACAACAGAAATTCATGGACTCTCTGAAGCAGACAGCCGAAGAGAAAGTGCGCGAAAAGCTGACGGGTATTACCCAGAAAGACTACGACGCCATGGCACCTCAGGACCAACTGGCGATTGACCAGAAGGTGCAGGACGCGCTCAAGGACAAGCAGAACGACGTTGCGGATGACATCAACACCCGCATCAGAGGCATCAAGGCCGGTATGGTAGCTTGATGTTTGTTAGGCGACTTTGATGGCCTTTTCGTGAACAAGCGAAGCGTCGCCCGGCTCACTCCCACCTAGGGAATGCTTTCCGATGGAGTTAAGTATCGATACTTTCTCCCTTCAGACATGCATTTAATGGGTGGGAGTGAGCTTGCTCACGAAGACTACCGTCCATACACCGCAGTTGATGCGGGTGTATGGAGGTAGCGTTTAAGCCTTCTCACCCCAATTGATGCCTGTACGGCAAGTCCGGCCCGACCTTTGTGCAGGTCAGTGCGGCCGCGCCGACGGCGAAATTCAGCATCTCGTCCAGTGTTTCCCGTGACAGCGTCGACAAGCCTTGTGGCGTGTTGAGCTGGCGTTCACTGAGGAAGGTCAGCAGCGCGGCCTGAAAAGTATCTCCAGCCCCGACGGTATCGGCGGTGACCACGGTTTTTGCCGGCACCGACCAGGTGCCGTGCTGGCGGGTGAAGACGCTGGCACCTTGTGTGCCGCGAGTGATGATGACCAGTTGCGTACGCTTGCCGAGCCAGCCTTCGGCGATCTTTTGTGGATCGCTGTCCGGGTACAGCAGGTGCAGGTCTTCGTCGCTGACCTTGATCAGGTGCGCATGCTCGGCGAACGCTGCGACCTGGCTGCGCCAGCGCTGAATATCCGGTGCCGGGTTGAGGCGCACGTTGGGGTCCAGCGAGATCAGCCGTGTGCTGCTTTCACGGGCGACCAGCGCCAACAGCGTGTCGGCAATCGGCTGCACCACCAGTGAAAACGAGCCGACGTGAATGCCGCGTACCTGCCCGTCGAGTTCCGGCAAGTCTTCCAGGCGCAACTGGCGGTCTGCGCAGCCGTCGCCTCGAAAGCTGTAAGTCGGCGATCCATCGCTGCCCACGGCGACCATGGCCAGAGTGGTAGGCGCGTCGAAGTCGATCAGGTGGTCGGTATTGACCGTTTCCTTTTCCAGCACGGCACGCAGACGGCGGCCCAGGTAATCGGTGGACAGCCCGGCAAGGAAGCTTGCGTCCACGCCCAGACGGCGCAGGCCAATCGCAACGTTGAACGGAGAGCCGCCGGCAATCGCATCGAACCCCAATCTGTTCAGGGAACCGCTGTCATCCGCACGGGTGAAAATATCGAACAGTGCTTCGCCACAAACCAGAAACATAAGTGCTCCATGAAAAAACGCTTCAAACCTTGCGCAATTGCGCCTGATAACGCTGATAGACCTGCTGATAGGCGGCCACATTATGCACCACAGGATGCGTCTCACTGCCTTGGTCGAGACTCACGCAGCGTTCGCAGAGTTGCTGCAGGTCCTGAGCCTTGCCGTTGGCGCGCGACCAGCACCAGGCCGCTTGAATGGCGGCGCCCAGTGCGGCGGCTTCCGAGTGGTCGGTGCAGATCACCGGTGTGTTCATGATGTCGGCCACGATCTGCCGCCACACGGCACTTTTGGAGCCACCGCCGATCAGACGTATCTTTTCGCTTTTGATACCGCTGTCGCGCAACAGGTCCAGCCCGTAGCGAAGGCCGAAGGTAGTGCCTTCGACCACCGCACGAGACAGGTTGGCCTGGGTCAGATTGGTGCTGTCCAGCCCGACGATGCTGCCGGTCGCATCGGGCAGGGCGGGCACGCGTTCGCCGTTCAGAAAGGGCAGCATCAGTACGCCTTCGGCACCGATCGGCGCCTGGGCGACCGCCTGATTGAAGCCGGCGATGTCGAGGGCGAACAACTCGCGAATGGCGGTCGTCGCGTTGGTCAGGTTCATCGTGCAGATCAGCGGCAACCAGCCGCCGGAGGATGAGCAGAAAGTCGCGACCGACTCATGCTCGCTGACCCGCGCCTCTTCGGCGTAGGCATACACCGTGCCCGAAGAGCCGAGGCTCATGGTGATCAACCCCGGCTGGATATTGCCTGTGCCGATCGCGCCCATCATGTTGTCGCCGCCACCACTGGAGACCAGCGCGTCTGGGTTCAGGCTCAGCAGTCTGGCGACTTCGGGACGCAGTACGCCCACCGGTTCGTGGGCTTGCAACAGCTGTGGAAGTGCCTTGCCCAGACGACCGCTCGGGTCGATGTGCGCGAGCAATGGCAGGTCCCACTCGCGAGTGCGCACGTTGAAATAGCCGGTGCCCGACGCGTCGCCAAACTCGGTGCAGCAGCGGCCGGCCAGCCAATAGTTGAGGTAGTCGTGGGGCAGCAGTACCTTGTCGATCCGCTCGAACAGATCCGGGTATTGCTCCTTGGTCCACAACAGCTTGGACACGGTATAACCTGGGGCGATAACCAGGCCAAGGCGTCGCAGCGACCCCTGCGCGCCGCCCAGGTAGTCCAGCAGGCGCTGGTTCTCCGGTGCCGACTCGGTGTCACACCACAGCTTGGCCGGGCGCAGTACCTGGCCCTGAGCATCGAGCAGCACCAGGCCATGTTGCTGGCCCGAGACGCCGATGCCCTGAATCTGCTGGCCGGAAATGCCCGCCGCTGCGAGTGCATCGCGGGTCGCCTGTTGCAGCGCGTCCAGCCATTGCTGTACGTCCTGTTCGCGGCGACCGTTGTGGTCGCTGATCAGGCTGTGCGGCGCCGAGCCTTCGCCCAGTACGGTGCCGCTTTCGGTATCGAGCACCAACACCTTGGTGCCCTGGGTCCCGCAATCGATTCCAAGAAACATGGGAAGTCCCTCAGGCCTTGGCAACCAAAAGTTTTTCCAGTGTGCCACTCACACCCAGTGTGCGCAGATCATCGAGGTTCTGCTCGAAGGCCGCCACGAATGCTTCCGATTGCGGAATGGCCGAGCCAAAGATTTCTTCCACTCCCAACAAGCGCTGAGTAATAAGCGCGTCATCAGCCACCAGCGCCTGACAGAACTCGGCTCGCGGGTCAGGAATTTTGTAGGTCGCGCCGTTCTCGTCGACACCTTTCAGATAGAGCGCCCACGCGGCGACCACCAGTGAAGCGCGCGCAAGGTTGCCTTCGTCCAGAATCAGACGATTGATCGTCGGAACGGTGAACTTGGGAAATTTCGACGATCCGTCCGAGCAGACCCGTTCCAGCTGATCGGCAATCGCCTGGTTGGAGAAGCGATCGATCAGGGTGTCTTTGTAACCTTCCAGGTCGATACCTGGCACCGACGCCAGTTGCGGGGTCACGTCCAGGTCCATGTAGGTGCGGATATAGCTCACGAACAGCGGGTCATTCATGGTTTCGTGTACAAAACGATAACCCTTGAGGAAGCCCAGGTAGGTCAGTGCAAGATGACTGCCGTTGAGCAGTTTGATCTTCATCTCTTCATAGGGCGTCACGTCATCGGTGAACTGCACGCCGACGTTCTCCCACGCCGGGCGACCATTGACGAACTTGTCTTCCAGCACCCACTGCACGAACGGTTCGCAGACCACCGGCCAGGCGTCGTCGATGTGTTTGTCGTCGGCCAGTTGCAGACGGTGGGCTGCGCTGGTCATCGGCGTGATGCGATCCACCATCGCGTTGGGAAAGCTGACGTTTTTCTTGATCCAGTCATGCAGATCGGCATCGCGCAACGTGGCAAATGCCAGCAATGCCTTGCGGGTCACTGCGCCGTTGTGTGGCAGGTTATCGCAGGACATCAGGGTGAAGGCCGGTGTGCCTTGCGCGCGGCGTCGAGCCAGTGCGGCGCAAAGGAAGCCGAATACCGTCTTTGGCTGATCCGGGTTTGCCAGGTCGTGCTGGATCTGCGGCAGATGGGCCATGAACTGATCGTTGCTGTCGTCGATGCAGTAACCGCCTTCGGTGATGGTCAGCGAGACGATGCGGATGTCCGGACTGGCCAGTTTATCGATCAGCGCCTGCGGGCTGTCTTCGGCCAGCAGCATGCCGCTGATCGAGGCAATGATGCGGGTTTGGGTGTTGGGTGTGTCACCCAGTTCATACAGGGTGTACAGGTAGTCCTGTTGCGCCAGTGCATCGCGCACGGCCTTGTCCTCAGGACGCAGGCCCACGCCGCAGATGCTCCATTCAAAGCCTTCGCCGCTGTTCATCAGCGCATCGGTGTAAAACGCCTGATGCGCCCGGTGGAAGCCGCCGACGCCGATGTGGGCAATGCCCTGGCGAGTGTTGTCGACGGTGTAGGCGGGCAGGGCGATGTCGGCGCCCAGTTGGGACAGATTGTTTTTGTTCAGTTTCATGACGGGCTCTCCGGAACTCAGGCTGCGGCGGTCTGCAAGGTTTTGGCAATCACCAGACCTTGAGCGTCGAACAGGTGGCATTGGGCACTGTCGAGATGCAGGTTCAGCGTCTCGCCGTACTGGCTGGCCAGGTCACCACGAATACGCATGGTCAGCGCCTCGCCCGAACGGGTGCGCACGTGACAGTAGGTATCGCTGCCAAGACGTTCGCTGACGTCGGCAATCACCTGCAACTGGCAATCGTCGCCCTGGGCAAGGTTCAGGTGTTCCGGGCGGATGCCCAGCGTTACCGCAGCGCCGACGCTTTGTCCTGCGCCATTGACCGGCAGGCTGATACGCGTGCCGGCATCCAGTTCGACTTCGCAACTGGTGCTGTCCAGCCGGCTGATCGTGCCCTTGAGGAAGCCCATTTTCGGTGTGCCGAGGAAGCCGGCAACGAACAGGTTGGCCGGGTGGTGGTACAGCTCGAGCGGCGAGCCGACCTGCTCGACCTTGCCGCCGTTGAGGACGACAACCTTGTCGGCCAGGGTCATGGCTTCCACCTGATCGTGCGTCACGTAGATCATGGTGGCCTGCAGCTCTTTATGCAGGCGCGACAATTCCAGGCGGGTCTGTACGCGCAGCGCGGCGTCGAGGTTGGACAGCGGCTCGTCGAACAGGAAAATCTTCGGGTTGCGTACGATGGCCCGGCCAATCGCGACACGCTGGCGTTGCCCGCCGGACAGCTGCTTTGGCTTGCGCTCCAACAGCGGCCCGAGCTCCAGAATGCGTGCGGCTTCATCGACCTTCTTCTTGATCTCGGCCTTGTCACCGCCCGCCAGGTCCAGCGCAAACGACAGGTTCTTGCCGACGGTCATGTGCGGATACAGCGCATAGGTCTGGAACACCATGGCCAGGTCGCGCTTGGCCGGGGTGACCTGCGTGATGTCCCGGCCATCGAGTTCGATGGTTCCCGACGTCACTTCTTCAAGCCCGGCGATCAGCCGCAGCAGGGTGGATTTGCCGCAGCCCGAAGGCCCGACGAAGACCACGAACTCGCGGTCTTTCACATCCAGGTCGATACCCTTGATGATCTGGTGACCGTCAAAGCCTTTTTGCAGATTGCGGATGCTCAGGTTAGCCATGTTTGACTCCTTCTTGTTCTTTGGGCCGGGCTATTTCACAGCGCCGAACGACAGGCCGCGAACCAGTTGTTTCTGACTGATCCAGCCGAAAATCAGAATGGGCGCACACGCCAGGGTCGATACCGCTGACAGCTTGGCCCAGAACAACCCTTCGGGGCTGGAGTAGGAAGCGATCAAGGCAGTCAACGGCGCTGCGGCGGACGAGGTGAGGTTCAGCGACCAGAATGCTTCGTTCCAGCACAGGATCAGCGACAGCAACGCGGTGGAAGCCAGGCCGCCCTTGCAGATCGGCATCAGCACGCGAAAGATCTCCTGGCGGGTGCTGGCCCCGTCCAGCCGCGAGGCCTCGAGGATCTCGCCGGGGATATCCTTGAAGTAGGTGTAAATCATCCAGACCACGATCGGCAGGTTGATCAGCGTATAGATGATGATCAGCGCCAGCCGCGAATCGAGCAGGCCAAAGGTCTTGGCCAGCAGATAGATCGGCATCAGCACGCCCACCGGCGGCAGCATCTTGGTCGAGAGCATCCACAGCAGTGTGCTCTTGGTGCGCTTGGTCTCGAAAAACGCCATGGAATACGCCGCAGGAATCGCGATCAGCATGGCCAGCACCGTGGCGCTGAAAGAAATCAGCACCGAGTTCCAGGCAAAATGGAAGTAATCGCTGCGCTCCTGAATATGCAGGTAGTTTTCCAGCGTCGGGGTGAAGAACAGCTGTGGCGGTGTCGCGAATGCATCGATCTCGGTCTTGAAGCTGGTCAGGACCATCCAGAAGATCGGAAAGAACACCAGCGCAGCGATGATCCAGGACAGGGCCCCGAGCAGCAGGCTTTGCAGACGGCGTGATTGTTTGAGGGTCATCATGGCAAGGTCCTCATGACTTGTCGGTGAGGTTTTTGCCGATCATCCGGATCAGGATGATCGCCGCGATGTTGGCTATGACCACGGCAATCAGCCCGCCCGCCGAGGCCATGCCGACGTCGAACTGCAGCAGCGCCTGGATGTAGATCAGGTAAGCCAGGTTGGTCGAGGCAAAGCCCGGCCCGCCGTTGGTCGTGGTAAAGATTTCAGCGAATACCGAAAGCAGGAAGATCGTTTCGATCATCACCACCACGGCGATCGGACGCGCCAGATGCGGCAGGGTCAGGTGCCAGAAGATCGCCAGCGGACCTGCGCCGTCCAGCCGCGCTGCTTCCTTCTGCTCCTGGTCGAGCGACTGCATGGCGGTCATCAGGATCAGAATGGCGAACGGCAGCCATTGCCAGGACACAATGATGATGATCGACAGCATCGGGTAATGGGCGAACCAGTCAATCGGTTCGGCGCCGAAGAACTTCCACACCGCTGCGAGTACGCCGGACACCGGATGAAAGATCAGGTTTTTCCAGATCAGCGCGCTGACCGTGGGCATGATGAAGAACGGCGAGATCAGCAGTACGCGAACGATGCCGCGACCGAAAAACTCGCTGGCTTCCAACAGCGCCGAAATCAGCACGCCGAGGATCACACTGATCGCCAGCACACTGCCGACCAGCAGTAATGTATTGCCGGCACCCGGCAAGAAGCCGCTGTCGGTCACGAAATACTGGAAGTTCTCCAGGCCGACGAATTCGTTTTCGCCGGGGGAGAGCAGGTTGTAGCGGATCAGCGAGAAGTAAATGGTCATGCCCAGCGGCACAATCATCCACACCAGCAGAAGCGCCACGGAAGGACTGACCAGAAACCAGCCCGGCTTGAATCGACGGCTTTTGAGCGGTTGCTGTTCGCCGGACAGGTCCGTGCGTTCAGGGGAGGCTGAGGTATTCATGGGGAGCTCCGAACCGGATTGCACCAGAGTTGTTGCGCAGTTGAGCGGCAGGGCGAAAGCATCGGCTTTCGCCCTCGTGCGTGACGGTTACTTTTTCGAGTAACCCGCTCGTTTCATGTCGCGCGCGGTAGCGGTTTGCGCATTCTGCAAGGCCTGATCCACGGTGGACTGACCTATGAGTGCTGCGGAGAACTGCTGACCGACGCTGGTGCCGATGGCCTGGAACTCGGGAATGGTCACCAGTTGAATGCCGACGTAAGGCACGGTTTTGAGGGTTGGCGACTTGGGATCGGCCTTCTTCAACGACTCAAGCGTGATGTTGGCAAACGGTGCAGCCTTTTTGTACTCGTCGGTGTAGGTCGAGGCGCGGGTGCCCGGCGGTACGTTGGACACGCCGTCGGTATCGGCAACCAGTTTGGCGTACTCTTTCGAGGTGGCCCACTGTGTGAACTCGGCAGCGTCCTTGGTGTTCTTGGCGCTGGTCGGGATCGCCAGCGACCACGAGTACAGCCACGACGAGCCCTTGTCGGTCACTTCGTGCGGGGCGTAGGTGAAGCCGACGCTGTCAGCCACTTTGCTCTGCTTCTTGTCGGTCACGAACGAACCGGCCACGCTGGCGTCGACCCAGATGGCGCACTTGCCGCTGTTGAACAGCGCAAGGTTTTCGTTGAAGCCGTTGCTGGAGGCGCCCGGCGGGCCGGACTGCTTCATGGTGTTGACGTAGAAATTCAGCGCATTCTTCCACTCGGGCTGATCGAACTGTGGCGTCCACTGCTCGTCGAACCAGCGTCCGCCATAGGCGTTGGCCAGCGTGGTGATCAGCGCCATGTTCTCGCCCCAGCCAGCCTTGCCGCGCAGGCAGAGGCCGTACTGTTCCTTGGACTTGTCGGTCAGTTTGCCGGCGAACTCGGCGATCTGGGTCCAGGTAGGGCGCTCGGGCATGGTCAGGCCGGCGGCCTTGAACAGGTCGGTGCGGTAGTAGGTGATCGAGGCTTCAGCATAGAACGGCAGGGCGAACAGTTTGCCGTCTACCGACAGGCCGTCGCGCACGGAAGGGAACACATCGTCCAGCGCGTAACTGGCAGGCAGGTCTTTCATTTCCTGCAACCAGCCTTTCTGACCCCAGAGTGAGGCTTCGTACATGCCGATGGTCAGCACGTCGAACTGGCCGCCCTTGGTGGCGATGTCAGTGGTCAGGCGTTGACGCAGGACGTTCTCTTCCAGCACGACCCAGTTGAGCTTGATATCGGGGTGCTGTTCTTCGAAGGTCTTGGAGAGGCGTTGCATGCGAATCATGTCGCTGTTGTTGACCGTGGCGATGGTCACGGTCCCCGCTGTGGCACTGCCACTGAACACGAAACAGGTGCTGAGGACGGAACTGGCGAGCAGAAGTTTTGCTGAGTTCTTCATTGATCACTCCTCTTCCACGCCCAAAGGACTGTAGAAGGATGGTTATTGTTTTTTTCTCTTCCGGAGGTGAGGAAGATGTGCATTGATTACACCGGCGTTCGGTCTGAAAGACAAATCCTGCGCCGCACTCTGACTGATACTTTTTTGCACTCGGGTGCGAAAACGCAATAGCGCCGAATCGCCTATAGGGCGGCTTCGGCGCAACTCCAGCGTAGACGATGAGGGCGAGGGCGGGGCAAATCAGTACAGGTTTTGTTCGGTCAGACGCTGAACGGCGAGGCGGCGGTAGTGCGACGGGGTCATGCCTTTGAGTTGCTGAAAACGCCGATTGAAGTTGGAAATATTGTTGAATCCGGACTCGAAGCACACATCGGTGACCGGTTTGTCTCCGTCGGCGAGCAGTTCGCACGATTTGCTGATGCGCAGACGATTGACGAACTCCACGAAGCAGCGCCCGGTAGCCTGTTTGAACACCCGGGAAAAATAGGTCGGTTTCATGCCCAGATACTCGGCGACTTCCTCCAGCGGCAGCTCGCGGCCATAGTGGGCGAAGATATAGTCCACCGCCCGGTTGGTGCGATCCACGCTGTGCTCGTCCGCCGTATGGGCAACCGCCGTGCCCGACAGCAACTGGTAATCTTCGCTGGCGGCCAGCAGCTCGAGCAGGATGAAGAAGTGACCCAGGCGAGTGATGCCTCGCGAGTCGGCGATCTTCTGCATTTGCTTCATCGCCTGACGAATTGTGCGTTTGCAGCGAAATTCGATGCCGTAGCGGGCGCGCTCCAGTAGCGGTGTCAGGGTCTTGAGTTCGGCAAACACCTGATTGCCACTTTCCAGCAGCTCATCGGTAAAGTTGACCAGCATGTCGCGCTTGGGCACCTCTTCGCCGTCGTCGATCTGGCTGATCCAGTTATGCGGCAGGTTGGGGCCGGTAAGGAACAGGCTGGCAGGATTGAAATTGCCGATGTAGTCGCCGACAAACACCTTGCCGGAGCTGGCGACGATCAGGTGCAGTTCATATTCCTTGTGGAAATGCCAGCGCACCAGCGGGCAGGGGAAACCATGCTCGCGGTAGATGATCGACAGACCGTTGTGGTCGTCCATCAATTCGTAGGAAGGGTCGGCAATTCTTGTTGTTTTATTCATTGGCGATGTCATGTTCATCCGTTGCCAGAAGAGTAATGTGCCTGATTTTTCAGTTCAATGCCCGGTCATTGGCAAAAATCGCCTACGACCGGGCCTCTGCCAGTGGAGACGTTGACCGATGAAACAGATCCTGCTGATCGGCATGGGGGCCGGGGATCCCGAGCAGATCACCCTGCAGGCCGTTGCGGCCCTGAACCGTGCAGAGGTGATCTTCATCCTCGACAAGGGCTATGTCGACGATCAGTTGCTGAGGCTGCGCAAAGAGCTCTGTCAGCGCTACATCACTCATGAACGCTACCGTCTGGTGCAAGTCCAGGATCCTCGGCGTGAAGATGATCCGCAGGCCTACGAGCGCGGCATCGAGGGCTGGCACGAACAGCGCGCAATACTCTTCGAGCGGTTGTTGACCGATGAGCTTGGTGTGGATCAGGTCGGCGCGTTTCTGGTCTGGGGCGACCCGTCGCTCTACGACAGTACGATGCGCATCCTTGACCAGGTCCTGGCGCGGGGTAAGGAGGCTTTCGAGTATCAGGTGATTCCCGGCATAACCAGCGTCCAGAGCCTGGTCGCGCGGCACCGGATCCCGCTCAATCGCATCGGCGAGTCGATTCATATCACCACCGGCCGACGCATGGCGACAGCTCCGCGGCAGCAGCCCGGCAACGTCGTGGTGATGCTCGACGCGCACTGCACATTCGAGCGTTATACGGGGCAGGGGCTGGACATCTATTGGGGCGCGTACCTGGGCACGCCGGACGAAATACTGGTGGCCGGCCGGCTCGATGAGGTCTGCGAGAAGATCAAGCGGCTGCGCAGCGAGGCACGCGAGCGCAAGGGGTGGATCATGGATACCTATTTGCTGCGCAAACCGGCCTAGGCTCTGCAGGAAAAGTGGCTGCGCTCGGTGATGCTGCGTTAAAAACAGGCTCGTGCGCGAGTCCGATCGGAATGCTCATTTACAAACCGTAGAGTCGAACGCGACCCCGGCCGTTCCTCGCCTGTTTTTGCCTTGCCTGACCTTCGCTCGCCGACTTTTCTCATTGAGCCTAAGCCGGTTTTTCATCCTTGTTGCGATTCTTCGCCTCGATCCACTGCGCCATGTATTTGGTGCTCTTGTGGTGATGGTGCCGCAGCATGGCGCCGGTGAAGTTCGCCAGACGATGCTCCGCCAGTCCGTTGCGAAGGGTGTCGATGCGTTCGATCAGGCTCGCACAGTGCTGCCGATGCTGAAAGCGCGCCTGCAGTAACGCCTGACCCGCCTGTTGCGCTTCAAGCCAGAGGTTCTGATCCTGATACAGCCTGACCGCAGCGCCCGCGATTTCCGCAGGGTTGTCGGCAATGATGCCGGGCCACGGCAGCCCGCCGCTCATGGCCTCCGCACCCACCGGCGTCGTGACTGACGGCGTTCCGCAGAGCATCGCGTCCATCAGCTTGCCCTTGATGCCGGCGCCGAAGCGCAATGGCGCGAGGCACACTCGCGCATGGGACATGACCTCCAGCGCATCCTCGGCCCAGTGCTTCACATGAAAGCCCTGCGAGGCATTGTGCAGCGCCGAGGCCTTGGGTGGCGTGTAGGCACCGTAGATGTGCAACTGAGCGTCAGGCAGTTGCTGACGAATCAGCGGCCAGATAGCGGTTTTCATCCACAGCACCGCATCCCAGTTGGGCGCATGGCGGAAGTTGCCGATGCTGAGGAAGTGCGCACGCTGTGCAAAAGGCCGGAAGCTGTCGGGCGCGCCGTCGATCATCAGCGGACACCAGTGCAGCAGCGCGGCGGGCAGGCCGAAAGAGCCGCTCAACAGGGCGATTTCGACATCCGACGTCATCAGGTTGAGGTCGCAGCGATACAACGAAGCAATTTCGCGCTGCGCCAGATCACTGGATGCGATCTGCCGGAAAAGCTGCGGCGCTGAAACGTCGGCGCTGCACGGTCCGGTCTCGGCGCAATCGCTGTTAAGCGAATCCTTCAACAACTGATGACGTGCGTGGCGCAGGCTCTGGAAATCCGACGTTTCCAGAATGCGTAGTGCGTCGGGACACTGCTGCTCGACGCGCCAGCCGAACTGTTCCTCGATCATGAACTGATCGAAGAGCACGACGTCAGGCTGCAATTCGCTGACAAATACGTCAAAACTGCTGTCGTTGAGCGCGATATGCACTTCGCGGATGCCCAGACCGAGCAGATCGGCGCGGTGCTCGCCTTCGGTGGCAGGGCTGGCAAAGGTGATCTGCCAGTCCTGCTCCAGAAAGCATTGAATCAGTTGCATCATGTGCCCGCTGGCAGCCGAAGAACGCGGCTCTGGCCATACGTAGCCGATGATCAATAAGCGGGTGCTGGCAGGCTTTTCAGTGCTGTTGAGGGCAGCGTCGATGTCAGTCAAGGCTGTTTCCAAGAATGCTTTTTACCTTGTCACGCAACTGGTCGATGGAGAACGGCTTGCCGATCGAGTGCATGCCTGGCGGCACGTCGATATTTTCGGAATAACCGCTGGCGAACAGCACCGGCAATTGCGGGCGAAGTTCGATGACCTTCTTGGCCAGTGCGGTGCCCTTCATATCAGGCAGCCCCTGGTCAGTCATCAGCAGGTCGATGTGATTGGAATCGTCTGCAACAAAGGCCAGTGCCGACGTGGCGTCCTCGGCTTCCAGTACCTTGTATTCCAGCTCTTCGAGCACGTCGACAATCAGCATGCGCACTATGGCGTCGTCTTCGACCACGAGAATGGTGCGGGCTGTGTCGGGCATGGTTGACTCCTTAAACCTGAATAATGGCGATAGCGCAGACAGTGTGGAATTTTGCGCATCCTTTCCCGTCGACTCAGGGTAACCGAGCGAGGGCCTGTCGGCTGTTGATACAGTCCTTGTATCAGTAAATAAAAACCGGGTGGAAGTTCAATCGAGGCACAAATACCGTAAATCGCGAGGGCGAATCACGGGTTGGCGTCATTAATGAATACAGGCGTGAGCTTATCGCCCATTTATGTGTGAAATTTCAATCCTCTATGTCGGAAATAAGAGTGTTTTTCGTAGGTTTACGGCAAACTCTACGGTTTTGATCCACTCGTCAGGGATATTTCATGAATCGGACGTCTGTTGTCGATGAACAACGCTTTCGAAAATTGCTGGGTCGTAACGTTGGCTTGCCATTGGGTGTCGGTGTACTGAGCGCAGTTTTCTTCATTTTGCTGATCAGTTATCTGCTCACTGCAATACAGTGGGTCGAGCACACTGACCGGGTAATCAACAACACCAACCGCTCAATGAAACTGTCGATAGACATGGAAACCGGCATGCGCGGTTTTCTGCTGACGGGTGATCAGCATTTTCTCGACCCCTATGAGGTCGCCAAGCCGCTGTTGCTCGCCGAGTTGCAGGGGCTGGAGAAACTGGTAGACGACAACCCCACGCAACTGGATCGGTTCAGACGTCTGTCCACGCTGCAGCAGGAGTGGAATGCGTTCGCCCAGGAGATGATCACCTTACGGCGCACCAACGGCGATTATCAGACGCCGGTGCTGGCCGGACGTGGCAAGCGCATCACCGATCAGATCCGCACCGAATATGATCAGGCCGTGGAGATGGAGCAGCAACTTCGCCTGACCCGCAATGCGGAAGTCACGCGCAGTACGATTCTTTCCGTCAGCCTTTATCTAATATTCGTGGTGATCGTCAGCGCAATTCTGGCCTATATCGGCCGCAGGGATCTGCTCTCGCTGTCGAATACTTACAGCGAAAACCTCAGGCTCCAGGAAGTCAACGCCGAGCGCCTGCAGAAGGTGGCCTGGCTGCGCAATGGTCAGAGCGAGCTGGCCGAGCAGGTCTTGGGGCAACTGACGCTGAACATGCTGGGCCGCAATATTCTCCAGTTTCTGACCCAGCATCTGGGCGCGTCGGTGGCGGCTGTCTACATCCGCCAGGACCACGGCGGCCTTACGCGAGTCGCCTCGTATGGCTTCTCCCGCGAACAGGAGCAGCAGGATCAGACCATTCACAGTGATGAAGGCATTGTCGGGCAGGCCGCCCAGCAGGACCGCATCATTACGCTGGATGAACTGCCTGACAATTACTTCAAGGTTGCGTCCGGCCTGGGCGACGGTTCGCCGCGCAGCGTGGTGGTGGTGCCGACCAGCAACGACGATCAGGTCAACGGCGTGATCGAACTGGGCTTTCTGCGCACCCTGACCGAGCGGGATGTCGAGTTTCTTGAACTGGTGGCGGACAACATCGGCACCTCTATCGAAGCCGCCCGTTATCGCCAGCGTCTGCAGGAAGTGCTGGCCGAGACCCAGCAGCTCAACGAAGAGCTGCAGGTGCAGCAGGAAGAACTGCGCACTGCCAATGAGGAACTGGAGGAGCAGTCGCGCATCCTCAAGGAATCCCAGGCCCATCTGGAGACCCAGCAGGCCGAGCTGGAGCAAACCAACGAGCAACTGGCCGATCAGAGTCAGGCGCTGGCCGATCAGCGCGATGCGCTGGATCGCAACAACGAAGAACTGAATATCGCTCAGGCCGAGTTGCAGGCGCGGGCGGACGAGCTGCAGCGCGCCAGCAAATACAAGTCCGAGTTCCTCGCCAACATGTCCCACGAGCTGCGCACGCCGCTCAACAGCTCGCTGATTCTCGCCAAACTGCTGGCCGAGAACCCGGGCGAAAACCTCACCGCCGAACAGGTCAAGTTTGCCGAGTCGATCTATTCGGCGGGTAATGACCTGCTGAACCTGATCAACGACATTCTGGATATTTCCAAGGTCGAGGCCGGCAAGCTGGAAGTGCGCCCGGAAAACAGCAGCGTCCCCCGACTGGTCGAAGGTCTGCGGACGCTCTTCCAGCCGCTGGCCGCCGAGAAGAAACTCGCGTTTACCGTCGACATCCAGGCCGGTGCGCCCACCATGCTGTTCACGGATCGCCAGCGTCTTGAGCAAATCCTCAAGAACCTGCTGTCCAACGCGATCAAGTTCACTGAAGCAGGCTCGGTCAGCATGGTCGTTTCGCGTCAGCCGGGCGCGGGTATCGCGTTCATCGTGCGTGATTCGGGCATCGGTATCGCCGAGGAGCATCAGCAGGGTATTTTCGAAGCGTTCCGTCAGGCAGATGGCACCACCAACCGGCGTTATGGCGGTACCGGATTGGGGCTGTCGATTTCACGAGATCTGGCGGCATTGCTGGGCGGGTCGATCAGTGTGACCAGCGCACCGGGGCAGGGCAGTATTTTCAGCCTGGTGCTGCCGGAGCATTACGTCGAGCAAGACGACCGCGAGCCGGGCAGCGATCTGCCAATCGTGCCAGCGCCTGCTGCGCTGCAGCCGTATGCCCCTGTGCTTCCGGTCATTGCGCAGCCTGTTCCGGCACCCGTGCCGATGGATACGCCGGTGCCGGTATTTGCCGACGACCGCGACAAGGCACCTTTCCAGCGGCGCTGCATTCTGGTGATCGAAGACGAGGTGCGATTCGCCCAGATTCTCTACGATCTCGCCCACGAACTGGGCTACGACTGTCTGGTGGCGCATGCTGCCGACGATGGCTTCAATCTGGCATCCCGCTATACGCCGGATGCGATCCTGCTGGACATGCGCCTGCCGGACCATTCGGGCCTGACCGTGCTGCAGCGTCTCAAGGAACTGGCGCCCACCCGGCACATTCCGGTGCACGTGATATCGGTCGAAGATCGCCAGGAAGCCGCCTTGCATATGGGCGCGATTGGCTACGCGGTCAAGCCGACCACGCGTGAAGAGCTCAAGGACGTGTTCGCCAAGCTGGAAGCCAAGTTGACGCAGAAGGTCAAACGTATTCTGCTGGTCGAGGATGACGCGCTGCAGCGTGACAGCATCGCGCGCCTGATTGGTGACGATGATATTGAAATCACTGCGGTGGGCTTCGCCCAGGAGGCGCTGGACCTGCTGCGCGATCACGTCTACGACTGCATGATCATCGATCTGAAGCTGCCGGACATGCTCGGCAATGAATTGCTCAAACGCATGTCGATGGAAGACATCTGTGCCTTCCCGCCGGTGATCGTCTATACCGGCCGTAACATGACCCGCGATGAAGAAGCCGAGCTGATGAAGTATTCGCGCTCGATCATCATCAAGGGTGCGCGTTCGCCTGAACGGCTGCTCGATGAAGTCACGCTGTTCCTGCACAAGGTCGAATCGCAACTGTCCAACGAGCGGCAAAAGATGCTCAAGACCGCGCGTAGCCGTGACAAGGTCTTCGAGGCGCGCAAGATTCTCGTGGTCGACGACGATGTGCGTAACATCTTTGCCCTGACCAGTGCCCTTGAACATAAAGGCGCGGTGGTGGAAATCGCCCGCAACGGTCTGGAGGCGATTGCCAGGCTCAATGAAGTGGAAGACATCGATCTGGTCCTGATGGACGTGATGATGCCTGAAATGGACGGTTTTGAAGCGACCATCGAGATTCGCAAGGACCCGCGCTGGCGCAAGCTGCCAATCATTGCCGTCACGGCCAAGGCCATGAAGGATGATCAGGAGCGCTGCCTGCAGGCGGGTTCAAACGATTACCTGGCCAAGCCCATCGATCTGGACCGACTGTTTTCGCTGATCCGCGTCTGGCTGCCGAAGATGGAGCGTATCTGAATGAGGCTTGAATGGAGGGGCGTCTGCGATGCCAGCCCCGGGCGGTACCATGCCCATTGATCGAAGCATGGACATCGAACTGCGCCTGCTGATCGAAGCGATTTACCTTCAGTACAGCTACGACTTTCGTGACTACTCAGGCGCTTCGGTGAAGCGCCGCGTGATCCATGCGCTGCGTCAGTTCGATTGTGCAACCATCTCCGCCTTGCAGGAGCGTGTGCTCCATGATCCTGCAGCGTTCATGCAGCTGCTGCAGATTCTCACGATTCCGGTCAGTGAGATGTTTCGTGACCCGTCGCACTTTCTGGCGATCCGCAACGAAGTTGTGCCGGTGCTGCGCACTTACCCGTCACTCAAGGTATGGATCGCCGGTTGCAGCACGGGCGAAGAGGTCTATTCCACGGCTATTCTGTTGCGCGAGGAGGGGCTGTTGGAGCGGACCATCATCTATGCGACCGATATCAACCCCAGCTCGCTGGAAAAGGCCAAGCAGGGCATCTTCTCCATGGACAACGTGCGGGCCTATGCCGAGAACTATCGAAAGGCGGGAGGGCAGCGCGATTTTGCCGAGTACTACACGTCTGCCTATGACTATGCGATCTTCGACAAGACGCTGTGCGAGAACGTCACGTTTGCCGATCACAGTCTGGCCACAGATAGTGTATTCTCCGAAACGCAATTTATTTCTTGCCGTAACGTACTGATTTACTTCAACAAAAAGCTTCAGGATCGAGCGTTCGGGTTGTTTCATGATTCGTTGTGTCATCGTGGCTTTCTGGCGCTGGGCAGCAAGGAAACGCTGGAATTTTCCGCCTACGGTGGCGACTTCGAGGCGCTGGTGAAACCCGAGCGGATTTACCGGAAATCATGAGAACCACGTTTGGCGATGAAGCGCCCAGCCACGCGTTACCCGTGGTCGATGCCATTGTGGTCGGTGCCTCGGCGGGCGGCGTGGAAGCCCTGCTGAAAATATTCAGCGGTCTGCGCAGGGGGTTTTCATTGCCTATCCTGATGGTTCTGCATCTACCTGATGATCGGCACAGCCAGTTGGCCAATGTGTTTCAGAACCGTCTGGCAATTCCGGTCAAGGAAGCCGACGACAAGGAGAGCATAGTGCCCGGCACTTTGTACGTTGCGCCAGCGGGCTATCACGTCTCGGTGGAGTCCGACTTTTCCCTGTCACTGAGTCAGGAGGACAAGGTGTTTTATTCAAGGCCCAGTATCGACATTCTGTTCGGTTCGGCCGCTGATGCCTATGCGCCGCGACTGGCTGGCGTGCTGTTGACCGGTGCCAACAATGACGGCGCGAACGGGTTGCTGCAGATCAAGAAGTACGGTGGTTTCACGGTGATTCAGGACCCCGCGCAGGCCCAGGCGTCTACCATGCCTGAAGCGGGCCTGGCGCTGCACTCGCCCGATTACCTCCTTTCCCTGAACGATATTGGCCGCTTGCTGGTCGAGCTGGAACGAACCGCATGTTAAGTGAAATTCAGGCAAAACTGCTCATCGTCGATGATTTGCCGGAAAACCTGCTGGCGCTCGAAGCGCTGATCAAGCGCGGCGATCGAATCGTCTACAAGGCGCTGTCTGCGGACGAAGCACTGTCACTGCTACTGCAGCACGAATTCGCCATGGCCATCCTCGACGTTCAGATGCCCGGGATGAACGGCTTCGAGCTGGCCGAGCTGATGCGCAGCACGGAAAAGACCAAAAGCATTCCAATCGTCTTCGTCAGTGCTGCCGGGCGCGAGCTGAATTACGCCTTCAAGGGCTATGAAAGCGGTGCCGTGGACTTCCTGCACAAGCCGCTGGATATTCACGCGGTAAAGAGCAAGGTCAATGTGTTCGTCGATCTCTACCGACAGCGCAAGGCCATGAAAATACAGGTCGAGGAGCTTGAGCGCAGTCGCCAGGAGCAGGAAGCCTTGCTCAAGCGTCTGCAGTCGACTCAGGGCGAGCTGGAACACGCGATTCGCATGCGGGATGACTTCATGTCCATCGTCTCCCACGAGGTGCGCACGCCGCTCAACGGCCTTATTCTGGAGACCCAGCTGCGCAAGCTGCACCTGGCCAAGGACAACGCCGCGGCGTTTACCATGGAGAAGCTGCACGCGATGGTCGATCGCGATGAGCGACAGATTCAGAGTCTTATCCGCCTCATCGAAGACATGCTCGATGTATCGAGGATCCGCACCGGCAAGCTGTCGATCAGACCGAGCCCGTTTGACCTCAGCGAACTGGTCACGCAACTGCTGGAAAGCTTTGCCGCACAGATCGCTGCCGCCGATTCCAGCGTCACCCGGTTTGCCGAACAGCCGGTAATCGGCGTGTGGGACGAATTCCGTATCGAGCAGGTGGTTGCCAATCTGCTCACCAACGCGCTGCGTTACGGTGCGCGAAAGCCGATTGAAGTGCATGTGTACAGCAAGGACAGCGAGGCGTTCATCGAAGTCAGGGATCAAGGTATTGGCATTACGGCCGAAAACCAGAAGCGCATCTTTCAGCAGTTCGAGCGGGTGTCGAGCAATCACGCTGTTGCCGGATTAGGTCTTGGGCTGTTCATTTCCGATCAGATCGTCATGGCGCACGGCGGTCGTATCGAAGTGGAGAGTGAAGAGGGCAAGGGTTCGGTGTTTCGTATCTGTCTGCCTCTGTAAGGTCGCCGCCACCGGCAGTCAAGTTTAATCGCAGGTTGGCGCAACCTCCCACGCGTGCCGTGGTCGTAATGGCAGCTATTTATAAGATCAAAGGCAGTTCAATGAGCGCTGATGCAGAAAACGTCGTACTAATCGTCGAAGACGAGCCCCTGATCCTGATGCTTCTGGCCGATTATCTGTCGGGTGAGGGTTATCGTGTCCTGAAAGCCGAGAACGGCGAGCAGGCTTTCGAGATTCTGGCGACCAAACCCCATCTCGACCTGATGATCACCGATTATCGGCTGCCGGGCGGCGTTTCGGGCGTCCAGATTGCCGAGCCTGCGATCATGCTGCGGCCTGAGTTGAAGGTGATTTTCATCAGCGGTTACCCGGCGGAGATACTCGATTCGGGCAGCCCGATTGCGTTGAAGGCACCCATTCTCGCCAAGCCCTTCACCATGGACACCTTGCATACCCAGATTCAGAAACTGCTGGCTTGATGACGAGTGGGCGGGCAACTGGACAAATCTGCGCTACCTGAAGCCTGAGCATTGCTCAGGCTTCTATCATTTCCCGTACTTTTGAAGTCAGGTGATCGAACGCAAAGGGTTTGGTGATCAATTGCATCCCTGTGTCCAGAAAACCTCCGCGCACCGCCGCATGTTCTGCGTAGCCGGTGATGAACAGCACCTTGAGCTCCGGCCGCAGTTGTCTGGCTATTTCTGCCAGCTGTCTGCCGTTCATGCCTGGCAGCCCGACATCGCTGATCAACAGATCGATGCGCTGTCCTGATTCGAGTATCGGCACCGCGTCCGACGCTTCTCCGGCCTCGATGAAGGTGTAGCCCAGCTCACCGAGCACCTCACTGACCAGCGTACGCACGGCCGGGTCGTCTTCGACAATCAACACGGTTTCGCCATTCTCGGCATAAATGGCATTGCTCTGAAAACTCTGCTCGGCCTCAGACGCAAGCCCCTTAAAGCGCGGCAGAAACAGTTGTACGGTAGTGCCGACGCCGACCTCGCTCTTGATCAGGACGTGGCCGTGCGATTGCTTGCTGAAGCCGTAGATCATCGAAAGCCCCAGACCAGTGCCCTGGCCGATGGGTTTGGTGGTGAAGAAAGGGTCAAACGCCCGACTGATGACGGTTTCAGGCATGCCGCAGCCATTGTCACTGACGCTCAGCACGACATAGTCACCAGGCAGCAGGTTCTCGTAGGCGTTGGTGAACGATCTGTCCAGCTGCTGATTGGAGGTCTCGACCACCAGCGTACCGCCATCAGGCATGGCATCGCGGGCATTGAGTACCAGATTGAGCAGGGCGCTCTCTAACTGGTTGGGGTCGGCTTCTGCGGTCCACAGATCGTGCGCAAGACGCAGTTGCAGGTGAATGCTCTCGTTGACGCTGCGCTGCAGCAGTTCGTCCATGGCATTGACCAGATGGTTCATTTCGACCGGCTTGGAGTCCAGCGACTGACGCCGCGAGAAGGCCAGCAGCCGATGGGTCAGGGCGGCCGCGCGGTTGGCCGATGTGACCCCCAGATCGATCAGGCCATTCAGGTCTTCGATGCGGCCACGCGCCAGCCGGCGCCTTATCAACTCCAGGCTGCCGATAATGCCGGTCAGCATGTTGTTGAAGTCATGGGCAATCCCGCCGGTCAACTGGCCGACCGCTTCCATTTTCTGTGACTGGCGGAGAATCTCCTCTTTGTGACGCAGCTGCGAGGTTCGCTCTTCAACCTGTTGTTCGAGCGTTTCATTGAGGCGGCGCAATTGCGACTCGGCCTGTTTGCGCTCGGTGATGTCAGAGGTCACACCGGCAAGGGAGCCGACCAGGCCGTTCTTGCTGCGAGTGGCGCGGGCGCGTACATCCACCCAATTGAGTGAGCCGTCCGGCCAGACATTACGGTATTCGATGATCAAGTCGACACCGGTGTCCAGGCTGCGCTGCAGCGCCGATTGCATCCTCGGTTGGTCTTCGAAGTAGACGGCGGCCAGCCACTCCTGGTAATCAAGCGTGTTCTGCTCATCACGGCCGTAATGACTTTTGGTGATGTCCGAACAGGTCAGCTTGAGGTGTTCCGCCTCCAGCACCCATGAGCCCAGCCTGCCAGCCTTCAGGGCGTTCTGCAGGCGGCCTTCACTTTCGTGCAGGTCCTCCATGCGCGCCCGGGCTTCATACTGGCGTCTACGACCACGTACAGCCGTCATGACCAGACTGACCAGCGTGACGGGATGGAAAGGGCGTTCAAGAAAGGTCACGTTGCCCAGCAGGTTGCCCATGCGTGCCGACGGGTTGTGATCCGGTCCGCCGTGATGGGTCAGCAAAACGATCGGCAAGTCCGACCAGGGCGGCTGGCGGCCGAGGAGTTCGAGCAACGGGGTCATGTCGGCGTTGCGCAGTGCCTCGTCGGCGATAATCGCCAGGCCGGCGCCCGCGCTCAGCTCTCTGACCAGCTCGGACACATCATGGGCTACCGTTGACGGATAGCCCGCTTCGTCGAGAATACGCGTGGCGATCTGGCTGTCCCGCCCGCGTGGGGCGAGAATGATCGCGCGCTCTGACAACAGACCTGGAGTACTCACAGGTCGTCATCCTCCAGTAGCGGTTTCTTGTCACCCATGTATGACGGCACACCGCGCAGCACGCCCTGAAAGGCCGCCAGCGGTTCGCCGATTTTCAGTCCGCTGGAACTGATGCGGTACTCTCGGATAGTGGATTCGTGAGTGCCGGTACGTTTCTTGATGATCGATATGGCACGGCGTACCTGACCCAGCGCTTCGAAATAGCGCAACAGAATCACGCTGTCGGCAAGGTAGGTAATGTCCACCGGCGAGCGCATGTCGCCCACCAGTCCGTGTTGCGCTACGGTCATGAAGGTCGAGGCGCCCTGGCGGTTGAGGTAGAGCAGCAGCTCGTGCATGTGCAGAACCAGCGCGCTTTCTTCCGGCATTGCCGCCTGATAGCCGTTGATACTGTCGATGACGACGGTCTTTATCTGCTTTCTATCGACTGCGCGCCGCACGCGGTGTGCGAATTCACCTGGGGACAGCTCTGCCGCGTCGATCTGTTCGACCACCAGATTGCCGGTTTCCTGCAGCGCACGCAGGTCGATACCCAGTTTGAGCATGCGCTCGAACAGCAGGCCCATTTCCTCATCGAATATGAACAGGCCGACACGCTCGCCGCGCGCCACCGCCTGTGCGGCAAAAACCAGCGAGATGAGCGATTTCCCGGTCCCGGCCGGGCCGAGAATCAGGGTGCTGGAGCCGCCCTCGATGCCGCCGCCCAGTAGATCGTCCAGCTCCTTGATGCCACTGCTCAATTGAGTGCGCGCGTAGTTGGAGCGGTGCTCGGCAGCCACCAGGCGCGGGAAGACTTGAATACCGTTCTCGGCAATGTTGAAGTCATGAAAACCACCGCGGTACTTCTGGCCACGGTATTTGACGATTTTCAAACGTCTGCGCTCGGCACCGTAGGTAGGTGTCAGTGCTTCGAGGCGGATAACGCCGTGGGCAACGCTGTGCACGGTCTTGTCCAGCGCCTCGGTGGTCAGGTCGTCCAGCAGCAGTACCGTCGCGTTGTAGCGGGTGAAGTAATGTTTGATGGCCAGAATCTGGCGCCTGTAGCGCAACGAACTCTGCGCCAGAAGACGGATTTCCGAGAGGCTGTCGATCACCACACGGGTGGGTTTGACGCGCTCGACCACCTCGAATATCTGCCGCGTTGCTTCACCCAGCTCCAGGTCAGAGGAATAGAGCAGGCTCTGGTGGTGATCGGCGTCGAGCAGGCTTTCAGGCGGCGTCAGTTCGAAGATATTGATATGTTCGTCGAGCTCCCAGCCGTGCGAGGCTGCACCCGAGCGCAACTCGCTTTCAGTCTCGGACAGGGTGATGTACAGGGATATTTCGCCCGCTGCCGCTCCGGCCTGCAGAAATTGCAGGGCCACAGTTGTCTTGCCGGTTCCGGGCTCTCCCTCAAGAAGAAACACATGACTGCGTGAAAGACCTCCTGCAAGGATGTCGTCCAGGCCTTCAATGCCGGTTGCCGCTTTTGACGTATTCAAGTATCGCCCTCTGATAACCGCACAGGTTTTGTTGCTATTCATTACTGGACCTTAAGGTGATGCGGCCGTTCCCTCTATTTGAGGGGGGCGGCCATATCCAATATAGCCGGGCGGGTGGTTTGCGGGTCCGGCGAATGTCAGTTCAGCCCGGTTACGATGTATCGGGTGCTGTTGTTATAGTCCTGCACCTGAACACCCCAATCTCCCTGAGGATCACGTCGTGACCGATTATCAAAGTTTCCGGGTCGAGCTGGCCGACAGCATTGCTCACGTACAAATCAACCGGCCTGAAAAACTCAACGCAATGAACGAGTCGTTCTGGACGGAGATAATCGACATTTTCGACTGGATAGAGTGCACTGACGAGGTACGCGTCGTGGTACTCAGCGGTGCGGGCAAACACTTTTCGTCAGGCATCGATCTGGCACTGCTGGCCTCGGTGGCCAGCCAGATGGGCAAGGATGCCGGGCGTAATGCCCGTCTGTTGCGGCGCAAGATCCGCGACATGCAGGCCTCGTTCACTGCCGTGGACAATTGCCGGAAACCGGTTCTCGCCGCCATTCAAGGCTATTGCCTGGGCGGCGCCATCGACCTGATTTCCGCGTGTGACATGCGTTATGCGGCGGCCGACGCGCAGTTCGCCATTCGCGAGATCGACATGGGCATGGCTGCCGATGTCGGCACGCTGCAAAGGCTGCCAAGGATCATCGGTGATGGTGTATTGCGCGAACTGGCCTACACCGGGCGTACCGTCGGCGCTGAAGAGGCGCAACGGATCGGGCTGGTCAATCGCACCTTCGATGACCCGGACGGTCTGTTGCAGGGTGTCCTGGCGGTGGCTCGGGAAATAGCCGGCAAATCGCCCATCGCCATCGAGGGCACCAAGCAAATGATCAGCTACATGCGTGATCACAGAGTGGATGACGGTCTAGAACACGTTGCCATCTGGAACGCAGCCATGCTGCAATCACCTGACCTGAAACTGGCGATGGCTGCGCAGATGAGCAAGCAGAAACCAGTCTTCGATAATTGATACATGACAAGGCTCGAGTCTGAGCTAAGGAGTTTCCCATGTCGCGCCCGGAGCGTTGGACAACTGCAGTTCTGGATGTCGAGGCCCCTGGCGGTTTGGCTGTGGTTCAGGGGGATCAGGGTTTTTTGCTGGATGCCAACGGGGTGCTGTTCCCCAGAAGCTGGCTGGCTGCGCAGGACCTGCCGGTGCAGAGCGAGCACGGCATCGGCTATTTCGACGGTGAGCCTGTCTACCTGCTGGTGCTGGAACGCTCGTTTAGCGTCGAGGGTTGCGCCTGGCAGGGCTTGCGTCAGTTCATGCTGGAAGGCGATTTCGCTGTTTTCCAGATGCTCGGCTACGCCGCGCAAGTCAGCACATGGGCGAGGGAACACCGTTTCTGCGGTGCCTGCGGTCGTCCCACCGTGCAGATTCGCGGGGAGCGGGCGATGTTCTGCGAGCACGATAACCTGCGGCTGTACCCGCGTATTTCGCCGAGCATGATCGTGCTGGTTACTCGGGGTGATGAAATCCTGCTGGCCCGCTCACCGCGTTTCGTCACCGGTATGTACAGCGCACTGGCCGGGTTTGTGGAGCCGGGTGAGTCTGCCGAGGACTGCGTACACCGCGAGGTGATGGAAGAGGTGCAGGTACGCATCAAGAACCTCAAGTACCGGGGCAGCCAGTGCTGGCCGTTTCCGCATTCGATGATGCTCGGGTTCCATGCCGAATACGAAAGCGGCGAAATTGTGCCACAGGCAGAAGAAATCGAAGACGCACGCTGGTTTCATGTCGATGACCTGCCGCCGTTACCGGCCAATCGGTCAATTGCCCGTTACCTTATCGAGGCGTACCTGGCCGAGCGTTCAGGCGCCCCCGAACCAGTGCTGCCAGGCTAGGCGCACGGTCAGGCCCAGGACCACGGTGATGAACACCGGGCGGATGAATTTGGCACCGCCCTTGATCGCGGTGCCTGCACCGAAGTAGGCACCAAGCATCACCGCAAGGCCCATGCTCAGGCCGATGATGTAATCCACCTGGCCAGAAAAGATGAACACCGACAATGCCACGGCATTGCTGACGAAGTTCATGCTGCGCGCCACGCCGCTGGCCTTGACCAGATCCACCGGGTAGAGCAGCAGGGTACTGACTGTCCAGAAGGCACCGGTACCCGGCCCTGCAACACCGTCGTAAAAACCCAGTCCCAGTCCTTGCGGCAGCTGCCATTTCTTCTTGATCGGCGCGTTGCTGTCCAGGGGCGCCTTGGGCGTGCCACCAAACAACAAGTACAGCCCGCAACCGAACACAATCACCGGCAACATCTGGTTCAGCCATTCGGCTGGCAGGTAATGGGCGATCACCGCGCCAAGCGCAGCACCGACTGCAGTACCGGCCACTGCATGCAGCCATTGGCCTGGGTCAAACAGCTTGCGACGGTAGAAGGTGAAACTGGCCGTCGCTGAACCAAAGGTCGAGCTGAGCTTGTTGGTGCCCAGCACCAGATGCGGCGGCAGGCCGGCTGTCATCAGCGCAGGGGTGGTCAGCAGTCCGCCGCCACCGGCGATGGCATCTATGAATCCCGCTATGAAAGCGACCACGGCAAGAATGGCGAGGGTGGTCAGGTCGACGCTGAGTTCAAAAGGCATGGTGGCAGAGGGCTTATGGCGAGGACGGCAAGGGGGCAGAATGGCTGCCCGAACGTGGCGCATTCTACCCCTTGTACAACGTTTGCAGGAAGTCAGATGTCGGTGAGCGCGACCCAGCGTTGCTCGGCAGCGGCCACGCGAATGGCCGTCGCCAGGCGCTCGATGTGCCACGCTTCCTCGAAGTCCGGGCCACGGCTGCGCTGACCGCATACGGCCTGGATGAGCGCTTGTACTTCGAGCGCCTTGAGCTCGTTGTAGCCCAACTGGTGGCCGGGAGCCGGGCAGAATGCGGCGTAACCCGGTTGTGCAGGGCCGGCCAGCAGGCGCTGAAAACCATCGCGCCCGGCTGCGCCTGTACGATAGAGGCGCAGCTCGTTAAGCCGCTCCTGATCGAACGCCAGCGTGCCCTTGGTGCCGCTGATCTCGAAACTCAGGTGGTTTTTGTAGCCGTGTTTGAGCCAACTGCTGCTGAAGGTTCCGCGCGCACCATTGGCAAAGCGCAGTAGCGCGTGCGTCTGGTCGTCCACTGCAATGGCGCGCATCTGCTGGCTGCCGAGGCTCGCCGGGCGTTCACGGTGTACGGTGCTGGAGTCGGCGCAGACTGCTTCGACGTCGCCCAGCAAATGACGCGCCATCGCCAGCAAGTGGCTGCCCAGATCGGCCAGCGCACCGCCCGCATGCGCCGCTTCACAGCGCCACGACCAGGGTGACGCCGGATTACCCATGAAATCCTCGCTGAACTCGCCCTGAAAGCTGACGATCACGCCCAGCTCGCCGGCTTCGATCATTTCTCTGGCAAGGCCGATCATCGGGTTGTGCTGGTAGTTGTAGCCGACCTGGGTGACGACCCCCGCAGCCTTGGCGCTACGGCGCATTTCATCGGCCTGGGCGAGGCTCACGGCCAGCGGCTTTTCGCAATACACGGCCTTGCCTGCAGCGATGGCGGCCATGGCCATGGGAAAGTGCAGGTGATTGGGGGTGGTAATCGCCACGATCTGCACGTACGGATCATCGATCAATTGCTGCCAGTCAGCGTGGCTGCGGTCGAAGCCCCAGGCGCTTGCGCACAGCTCGGCGCGTGCACTGTCGGCGTCCGCCAGCGCGGAGAGCCGGATGCGTGCAGGCAGATCAAGCGCAGCGTTGGCGTTGCCGAACGCCAACGCATGGGCACGGCCCATGAAGCCGGTGCCGATCAGTCCGATACCCAGTTGCGCAGGCGATGTAGAAAGGGATTCCCGCATGACATTCTCCAGAAAGGATTGTTGTTATGCGGAAAATATATTCCATATATTAAAGATGTGGAAAATTAATTCATTTTCTTTCTGCCGGTCAGAGGGATCCTCATGATAAGAAGCCCCCGTCGACGTTCAGCGCCACGCCGGTGGTATAGCTGGAGGCCTCACTGGCCAGGTAAAGCACCGCGCCGGCCATCTCGCTGGGAGCGGCAACACGTTTCAGCGGGATCTGCGACAGCGCCATATTGAGGATCGCGTCGTTCTTGACCAGTGCCGATGCGAACTTGGTGTCGGTCAAACCGGGAAGCAGGGCGTTACAACGAATACCGAACTCGGCGCACTCCTTGGCAAACACCTTGGTCATGTTGACCACGGCTGCTTTAGTCATCGAATAGACGCCTTGATAGGCGCCCGGCGATACCGCGTTGATGGACGCCACGTTGATGATGCTGCCGCCGCCGTTTTCGCGCATCAGCTTGCCGGCTTCCACGGACATGAAAAAGTAACCGCGAATGTTGACGTCGACTGTCTTCTGGAAGGCGCCGGGATCGGTATCCAGCACGTTGCAGAACTGCGGGTTGGTGGCGGCGTTGTTGACCAATACATCCAGGCGCCCGAACTGTTGGCGAATCTGCGCGAATGCACTGCTTATCTGTTCCAGCTCACCGATGTGGCAGGCAATGGCTGTTGCCTTGCCACCCTCGCTGACGATGGCGTCCGCCACCGCCTGGCAACCCTCGAGCCGGCGACTCGAGACGATAACGTGCGCGCCTTGCTGGGCCAGTAGTCGAGCAATGGCTTCACCGATTCCTCGGCTGGCACCTGAAACGAATGCAACCTTGCCATCAAGGTCGAAGAGCTGGGTTCTGGACATGTCATTTCCTTGTCTTGGCGCTGGCGGTCAGAGGCTGGATTTTTCGATCACGCTCAGGCTCATCTGCTCCAGCAGCCTGTTCATGTGAATGAATTGGGCAAAGCGTTTGTCCTGGGTCTGGCCATGGAAAAACCGGTAGTAGATCTGTTGCACGATACCGGCTAGACGGAACAAGCCATAGGTGTAGTAAAAATCGAAATTGTCTATGCGCACGCCAGCGCGCTCGGCGTAATAGTCGACAAATGCCTGGCGGGTCAGCATCCCCGGCGCATTGCTCGGCTGGCGGCGCATCAATTGAACCGGGGCTGGATCGTCGGCCTGTACCCAGTAGGCGAGGGTGTTGCCCAGGTCCATGAGCGGATCTCCGAGCGTGGTCAACTCCCAGTCCAGCACCCCGATGATGTGCATCGGGTTGGCCGGGTCGAGGATCACATTGTCGAAACGGTAGTCGTTGTGCACGATGCTCGAGGTGGGCGAGTCGGCAGGCATTTTGTCTACCAGCCAGCGTTTGACCTGCTCCCATGCCGGAGCGTCCGGGGTCAGCGCTTTTTCATAGCGTTCGGACCAGCCGGAAATCTGCCGTTGTACATAGCCTTGCGGCTTGCCGAGATCACCCAGGCCACAGGCCTGATAATCGACGCGATGCAGGTCCACCATTTTGTCGATGAAGTTTTTGCACAGCCGTTCGGTCTGTGCTGCATCCAGCGCCAGTTCCGGCGGCAGGTCAGAGCGCAGGATGATCCCCTTGACGCGCTGCATGACGTAGAACTCCGAGCCGATCAGTGACTCGTCCGTGCAGTGCAGATACGCCTCGGGACAGTAGGGGAAGGCTTCCTTGAGCTGATTGAGAATGCGGTACTCGCGACCCATGTCATGGGCGGAGCGCGCCTTGTGTCCGAAGGGTGGACGACGCAGTACCAGTTCCCGCTCAGGGTACTGAAGCAGGTAGGTCAGGTTCGATGCGCCGCCCGGAAACTGACTGATCGTCGGCGTGCCGTGAAGATCCGGCACGTGCGCCTTCAGGTACGCGTCGATCAGGGAGGCGTCCAGTTCTTCGCCGCTGCGAATCTCGGTGGACTGGTCAGTCAGTGCCATACGTATCCCTTGTGTTTATTTTGGTCAGCCCAAACTATTGACTAATCTAATGATCGTCCAATCCGCGATCAAGCGCGTGACCGCTTTATAGGCCAGCGTGTTGCCGGGCAATCAGTGGCTCTGATCACTGTTTTGTAGAAACTTGTGCGCATAAAAAACCGAAGCCGGCAGGGCTTCGGTTTTAAGGTAGTACAGTCTGCTGCGCGGCAGGTTTATACCGGGAACAGCTCGCTGAGCTTCATGGCCAGCATCATGTCGCCTTCGGCACGCAGCTTGCCACCCATGAACGCCTGCATGCCATCGGTTTCGCCGCTGACGATGCCCTTGAGTATCTCGCTGTCCATGAGCAGGGTCACGTTGGCGTCCGGGTTTTTGCCTTCCTGCAATTCGCAGGTGCCGTCCTTGACGATCAGGGCGTATTGCTTGTCTTCGTCGGTGATGTCGAAGCCAAAGATCAGGTCCAGACCGGCAGCAGCAGCTGGGTTGAACTTGTTTTTCATGGTCTGTACGGCGTCTGCTACTGAGGTCATGTGGTGATCCTTTTAGAGTGAGTGCCAGCGTCCGGCAGGACGCGATTGGCCGGGCTCAGCGATAGGTGATGAGCTCCGGCGCCTTCAGCAGTTGCAAATGTGTGTAACCGTTGAAGGAAGCCAGGGTCACGTCGTTGCCTTTGAATTTAAGCTGGTGCAACGACGTGTTGACGATGTGCCAGTGAAGCTCCAGTGCCTTTGATGCAGGCATTCCGGTAATCAGATGCAGCAGGGCGGTAATGGTGCCGCCGGAGGTGAATACCGCGATACGCTCATGCGGGCCGGCAGCCTGAAGAATCCGCTTCAGGCCTGCTTCGACGCGGGCCACGAACGCCTGCCAGCTTTGCAGCCCCGGTGTGTCGTGGTTGCCACTCAGCCAGCGCCCGGTAATCAGGTTGAACAAGCGCTGGAACCCTGCAGGGTTTGCGGCGGCATCGCGCAGAATATCCAGCGCTTGTGGTTCGTCTTCGAGCATCGCCGGTATCAACGCCCTGATCACACCTTCGGCATCGAACTCATCGAAAGCGCTGTCCAGCTGCACATCAGGCGTATCGAGGCCTGCTTCGGTGTACTGGCCCAGCATATGTTGGGCGGTGTCTTTCTGGCGCATGAGCTCGCCGGACACGCAGCGATCGAAGCTCAGGCCTTGCTCGGCAAGATGGGCACCCAGCACCTGAGACTGACGAATCCCCACGGGCGACAGCACGTCGTAATTGTCGGCACCAAATGAGGCCTGGCCATGTCGTATCAGGTAGATGCTGCCCACGTCCGTTTCTTCTCGGTACGCTGAAGGTTCACCGAGGTTATGAGGGATGCCGGGGGACTGTCAATGAAAAAACATACGCTCGTTTGAAATCATCGTTTTAATGGTTTGTAACGGGTCATTGGCTGGTGCGCCGCACAGGGCGTCGGTATGCTGCATTCATCACAGCCCTTGATTGGTAAGGGCCTGACACTAATGAGGGATATTCGTGGATTTCGTTGTCGATTACGCAAGTTTTCTGGCCAAGACCGTGACGCTGGTGATCGCCATCGTTGTGGTACTGGTTGCCATTGCGTCCATGCGTGGCAAGGGCCGTCGCAAGTCGTCCGGACAATTGCAGGTCACCCGGCTCAATGATTTCTATAAGGGCCTGCGCGAACGCCTTGAGCAGTCACTGCTCGACAAGGAGCGCCTCAAAACGCTGCGCAAGGAGCAGGGCAAGGCGCTGAAGAAAGAGAAAAAACAGGCCGAGCCCAAGGCCCGTGTCTACGTGCTGGATTTCGACGGTGACATCAAGGCCTCCGCCACTGAAAGCATGCGTCATGAAATCACCGCGCTGCTGACCCTGGCCACCGACAAGGACGAAGTGGTGCTGCGTCTGGAAAGCGGCGGCGGCATGGTTCACAGCTACGGCCTGGCGTCCTCGCAACTGGCGCGTATTCGTCAGGCAGGCATCCCGCTGACCGTGTGCATCGACAAAGTCGCGGCCAGCGGCGGCTACATGATGGCGTGTATCGGCAACAAGATCATCAGCGCACCGTTCGCCATCCTGGGGTCCATTGGTGTGGTGGCACAACTGCCCAACGTCAATCGCCTGTTGAAGAAGCACGACATCGATTTCGAAGTGCTGACCGCCGGTGAATACAAGCGGACCCTGACGGTGTTTGGCGAAAACACCGAAAAGGGCCGCGAGAAATTCCAGCAGGACCTGGATATCACCCACGACCTGTTCAAGAACTTCGTTGCCAGCTACCGCCCGCAACTGTCCATCGACGAAGTAGCAACGGGCGAGGTATGGCTCGGAATGGCAGCGGTCGACAAACTGCTGGTCGATGAACTCAAGACCAGTGACGAGTACCTGGCCGAGCGGGCCAAGGATGCAGACGTGTTCCACCTGCACTACGTGCAACGCAAGAGCCTGCAAGAGCGCATGGGCATGGCGGCAGCCACCTCAGCGGATCAACTGGCCACCAAGTGGTGGGGACGTTTGACCCAGCAGCGGTTCTGGTAGATGTGAGTGAAAAGCTGACTTGAGTCGAACCTCAAGTCACCTGATGTTACTAAACCGCCGTGTGACGCGCAGCGTCACGAACTGCATTCCCACGCGGAGCATGGGAACGATAGTCATCAGTTCCAGAGCCGCGCCTTTAGCCAAATCCAAATTGCTCTAAAGTGCTTTTCAACCGCGATGGCACTGACGACGCAAATTGCGACGTAAGTGACGGCTGAGTCCTGGCGCTGATACGGGGGTAGCCTGGCACGTTGCGGCGCCCCCCGGATCAGTGACAGGGCGAAGGAACCCGACGAAGTCGGGCCGGAAACGGAGCTGCGGGCTTTGCCTACATTGGC
>NZ_WIBD01000019.1:0-184179 GCF_009495975.1 Pseudomonas sp. SZ57
TCGCCACCGCGCCTTTGATCTGCGTGTCCCCGCCAGACGCCAGCAGCAACTGGTTGCCAGCTTCCACTTTGGTGTTGGTATGGGTCAGCTCGTCACCGTCGGCCTGGCCCTTATTGCCGGTGACACCCAAGTCCAGGGTAAAGCCGTTTTTGGTGCCGCCCAGCGAGAAGCCGATACCCACGCTGGCGCTGCTGCCTTTGCTGTCGGTGTTTTGTTGGCTGGTGTTGTTGGCGGCCAGCAGGTTGATGTCGCCGTCGGCCATCAGGCTGGCGTCACGCCCGGCCTTGATCTGGCTGCCTTGTACCGTGATGTCGCTGTCTGCACCTGCGCCGGTCGCGCGCAGACGCACATCTTGACCGGCGGTGATGGTCGATCCGGCGGCGCTGTCGCTGGTCTGGGTGGTTTTGCTTTCATTCTTTTTGGTGCCCAGTGACAGGCTGATGTTGAGGCCGCCCGCCATGTCGGGGTTCATTGCCACCGCCGTGGCGGCGTTGTTACCGCCCAGCAGTACCGTTGCTGCCGCCAGCGCTTTCATGCGCCCGTCGTCGGTGTTCTCCGACGCATGCTTCATCTGTTGAGTGGTCTGGATGGCGCTGATGACCGGGTTGGTCACGGTCAGGGTAAAACCGGTCTGCTTGAACAGCGTTTCGCGTTCGCGCTTGCTGCTGTTACGTGCCTCGACGACATTGATGGTTTGCCCGGTGATGTCGACGCTGCCTTCAGGCGCGCTAACCTGGCTGCCCACCTGGCGGTAGCCTTTGCCCGCTTCGATCAGCACATCGCCCTTGGTCGAGCCCACCGTACTCGCCGCTGCCGTCTGGCTGGTGGTGAGGTCCTTGACGCTTTGCTGCTGAGTGCCGAGCGTCAGTGCAATGCCGCCACCGCTGAACAGGCCGCTTTTCTTCACCGACTTGTCATGACGTTCGCTGCTGCTCTCGGTCGCGGCTTCGATGTTGATGTTGTTGTCAGCCGCCAGAATGGTCTGGTTGGTAGACACCACGTTGCTGCCGCTGACGTTAATGTCGCGACCGGCCTGGACATAGGTTTGCTCGCCACTCAGCGTCGAGCCCTGCGCCTGAGTCTGGTTGACAGTGTCACGTGTGGTGGTGGTCTTGCTGGAGAACAGACCGTTGCTGCCCTTGAACTTGTGCGCCTCATCTGCAAACTGGGTGTTTTGCGCAGCAGTGAGATTCACGTCGCGCCCGGCGTCGGCAATGATCGCACCTTGCTGGCTGGTGACACTCGCGCCTCGGGCGTTGATGTCCTGCGCTGCGCTCAGGCGAACGTCGCCCTGCCCTTGAATGGTCGAGCCGACTTCGGTCTGACTGGCATCCTTGCGCCAGTTGCTGCCGTTCCAGTTAACCGATTGCTGATGGGCTTCGCCGACAGTCGTCAGGTTGATGTTATTGCCAGCCTGCAACGATGTGCTGCCGCCAGTACCTGCGTTGACCACCTGAGCGCCGGTCAGGTTGAGGTCTTTGCCCGCGTTGACGTCCATGGTGCCGCCAGCGCCGCTAACGAACAACCCGGCCACTCGCGACAGGTTGGTACGAGTGCCTTGAGCGCTACTGCTATCACGACTGCTGGAGATGACATTGACGTTCTGACCGGCATTGATCGCCAGGCTGTCTGTAGCGCCGATCAGCCCACCAAGATTGTCGAGGTTTTCCCGAGCGGTCAGCGAGACCTTGTCAGCCTGGATGCGACCACCGAGGTTTTCGATGTTCTGCGCGGTAATCGCCATCACACTGCGCCCGGCCAGGCTACCGCTGTTGACCAGGTCGCCTGCGATGTTCAGGTTCAGGCGTTGTCCGGCAATCAGCGAGCCAGAGCCGTTGAGGTCGCTTTCCTGCACGCGCACGTAGACCTGAGGCACCAGCACGTCGCGTGTTTCGCCATTGGCGAGGGTGACTTTCTTCTGCACCAGCCAGACGATATCGCTGGTCAGCTGCGCCATCTGCTCGGGGGACAGCTCGACGCCAGGCACCAGTTGCCATTGATTGGCGAGGGTCACAGCGTTGTCGATCAGCGCCCGGTACTGGGCTTCGTCATTCGCATAGCCATCAAGGAAGCGTCGACCGGTGAGTTGCGCGACCTGTTCGCGAATCAGCTTCTGCTCGTAGAAACCGTCACCGAGGCGTTGCTGGGTCAGGGCCGGGTCGACTTGCAGGCGCTCAAGCATGTAATCCGACGACAACCAGGTACGGTAACTGGCAAAGCGCGGATCGGTTTCGATCAGGTAGCTGCTGCTGGGCTGCGGGTTGGTGGTAAACAGACTGTTATTGGGCAACTCAAGAGACGGGCCACCGGTGCGGATCTGTTCGGCGACGCCTTGGGCGTTTTGCGTAGTTTGCGCAGCGACCTGCACGATAGGGGCGACCTGAAAGGTTCTGGCCGCTGGCGCATTCACCGCGCCGGTGGACGCAATCTGCTGGGCGACTGCCTGGGTCCCGCGCGCGCTGATCTGCGTGCCGGTGCCAGCGACGGCAGAGTTTTGTGCGAAGACAGTTGGTTGCAGGGATATCTCCTGGATCAACGGCGCAGGAGTGTAAGCCGCCGTATTCGAGCCTTGCCGGTCGCGACCCTTGCGCTGGATACGATAGAAGTTGGTCACCGTCCCGCTGTCGACCGTAGTGCGCTGGCCGGACAGTTCGGTGTTGGTCAGACTGGTAACGTCCGCCTGCAATAGCCCACCGGCAATGATGCGACTCTTGTCGTTGAGCACATCGCCAGCGCTGATCAGCATCGTTCCACCGGACAGTATCTGCGCGGGTGCCGAGGTGGCAATCTGGGTTTCATTGACTACGCGGGTGTAGTCGTAGCGATTCCAGTTGTCGCGCTGGCCCTCAGGGGTGACCAGATAATTGACCTCATCGTTACGCAGGGAAATCTCATTGGCCTGATAGCGATTGGTCGAGCCAGTGAGCTGAAATTCCTGCTCTGGCGTACGGCTGACTTCCACTTCACGAGTGCTGAAATGTTCGTTGGTGTTGCGCGCGCTTTGTACGTTCAGCGAGAGATTGCCGAGCGCTTCGATCGTTGCGCTGGCATTGGTCAGCAGTTGAGCACGACCCTGTGCAGTATCTGCGGCGCTCAAGCCGCCGCCGATGGCGAGGTCGCCAGCACTGAAAATCAGCGATTGCTCGCGGTTGTTAACGGTGCCTGCACCGATGTTCAACGACTCTCGTGCTGCGAGCGTGGCCGCAGTACCGTTTTCGTCGAGGTTGTTCAATGTGGTAGTGGCAATCGCCAGTTGGTCACCATACAGACGCGCAGTCCCAAGATTGTTGAGCGTCGTGGCCTGCACGCGCACCTGCTGGCCATCGATAAGGCCACGGTTGGTCAGCGTGTCAGCGACGTTCAGGCGAACCTGGCCTGCGCTGATTTCGGCATTGGCGCTGTTGTCGAGCGTCTGTGCGCTGACCAGCAGCGACTTGCCCGCCAGTAAACGCCCGGTGTTGTTGAGCGCCCCGGCGGTGCTCAGATCAACGTTATTGTTGGCCTGAATCTGCCCGCTTAAATCAAGGCCGCTCTGCAACCTGAACGTGATGTCACCCAGGCTCAAGGCTCGGCCAGTACCGCTGTAGTAAGCCGCGTTGAGCGACAACAGCTTGCCCGCAATCAAGGTGCCGTCGAGGTTGTTGACCGACAGCAGTTTGCCCGCCATCAGCGTACCGTCGAGGTTGTTTGCAGACTGGCGACGCTGTGCCGTACCGCGGTCGCTGATGGTCAGGTCGCCGGTCGAAGAGATCAGGCCATTCTGGTTATTCAGCGTCTGGCTCACGCCCAGCAACAGACCTTCATCGGTGCGTACGGCACCGCCCTGGTTGTTGAGGGTGTTGACCGCCAGGCTCGTGCTGCGGCCTTCAAGGCCTTGGTTGGTGCCCTGCGTGGCGCTGTTGTCGAGCACGTCGGTGCTCAGGCTCAACGCGCCCGCACTGCGGACCAGCCCACCCTGATTGTTGAGGGTCTGACCCAGCACCAGCTCGACGTCGCCGAGGCTTTGCAACTGGCCGCCACGGTTGTTCAGCTGTGAGCCTTCGATGTGTACGGTTTTCTCACCAATGATCTGGCCGCCGTCGGTGTTGGCCACGTCGCTGGCGTTGAGCAACAGGTTGCCCTTGGCGCTCAAAAAGCCTGCGCTGTTGTTGAGGCTGGCGCTACGGATTTCCACGGCATCCTGGCCGCTGATGCCTTTGGTAGTACCGGATTGCAGGTTGTTCAGCGCCTGGCTGCCGGTGTCGATGAACAGCTTGCCTTTGGCTTGAATCAAGCCGGCAGCGTTACGCAATTCGCCACTGCGCAGGTCCAGGGTGGCACGGGCGTCGAGTGTGCCGTCGCTGTTGTCGGCCAGATTACCGTTGCTGTTGAGGTCCAGTGCCTGACCGCTGATCACACCACTGCGGTTATCCAGACCCTTAGCTGCAACAGTGATGTCACCCTGGGCTTCCAGGCGTCCGCCATTGTTGTTCAGAGCGCCATTGCTTACGTTGACCGAAAGGCCGGACTGCACCGAACCCAGCACACCATTGGTGTTGTTGAACTGCCCGGCGATGATCGCCATGCGTTGGGTCGACGCCAGCGTGCCACCAATGTTGTTCAGTTGGCTGAACTGCGCTTGCAGCTCGCCACCGGCGCTGACCGTGCCTTTGGAATTTTCCAGACGTGCGCCGTTCAGTTGCGCGGTGCCGCTGGCCGCCAGCGTACCGCCGCTGTTGTCGATCAGATCGCCCGCAGTAACGGTCAGCAGGCCGCCGTCAGTGGCGATGACTTTGCCACTCTGGTTATTCAGCGTACCGACGTTGAGCGCCACAGCGCCCGGGCTGCTGACCTGTCCGTTCTGATTGTCGAACTGCTGGCTGGCGTTGATCTGCAAAGGCTGAGCACCGGTTTGCAGAATGCGACCACGCTGGTTGGACAGGTTGGTGGTGTCGAGCGTGATCTGCTGGCCCTGGGTCAGGCCATCATCAACCACCGCGTCAGCAGCCTTGATCGACAGACTGGCGTTGCTCGCGATCTTGCCTGCGTTGCCATCCAGCCGGTTGGCCTGGATATTCAGCGAGCCCTTGCCTGCGTGCTCGATAGTGCCACTGCGGTTATCGACATGGCTGGCGCTGAGCCGGGCATTGTCAGCGTTGGAGGCGATACGACCGCTACGGTTATCGAGGGTCCCTGCAGCCTTGATCGAGGTATCGGCAACGCCGGTCTGCACCAGTTCGCCACCGACGTTGGACAAGTCGCCTGCGTTCAGTTGCAGGTTGTCAGCGTTGACGGTGGCGCTGTCGGTGCGCAAGGTTTTCGTCGCGCTGGCCATGAGTGTCTGGCTGGCATCGACCTTGCTGCCGCTGAGATTGGCGTCGCCGTTGTTGGCGGTCAGGGTGACATTGCGACCTTGAGTCTGGCTGCCGCTGAGGTCCAGATCATCGGCCTGAAGATTGATGTCACCCGCCGCCAGATTCTGGCCTTGGGCCGTGACAGTAGCTGCCTGTACCGTGAGGTTGCCACTGCTACCCAATTTGCCGTCCGTAGCTGCGCCCGCCGCCAGTGCCGAGCCCTTGGTACTGCGAATTGCCTTGCCGGTGACAGTAGTGTTGTTCTGGCTGGCTATCGTCCCGCTGTTATCGATATCGCCGGAGGTGATGAGTCCAAGGTCGCCCTTGGCGTAAAGCGAGCCGCTGTTATCAACGCTGGTCGCATTGATAAGGGCCGTCGTTGCACTGCTGATAGCCCCCTGGTTTTGCAGCTTGCCATCGGCGCTGATCACGACTTCGCCGGCCATCGCACCGATCTGCCCGGCATTGCGCATGCCGACGCCTGATTCAGTACCCACCAGCATGATCTTCCCGGCATACATGCCACCCAGCTGCGCCACATCAATGGCAACGGTCGGCTTGTCGCCATCAGCTCCGGCCTGAGGTGTGGCCTGCGTGTTGTCGGCGTTGACCTGATTGCGTCCGGCAGTCACTTTCAGGTCATTGGCCCAGATGCCTGCATTAACCTGCACGGTGCGGGCGATCAGGTCTGTGTAGTCGGCGTCACGGGTATCAAGGCCTTTGCCCTGAATGTTGATAGCGCCGCGATTCACCGTGTAGCCGGTGATGCGGCCGTTCTCCAATTGCGCCTGACCGGTGCTCAGGGTTGCACGGTTGGCGTTGATGAAGCCACAACCGTCGCAGGTAATACCGGCCGGGTTGGCGATCACCACCTGGGCGCGCTGCCCGGCGACTTCGACATAACCGCGCAGCTGGCTGGGATTGCTGGCGTTGACTTCGTTGAGGATGACCCGCGCGTTGCCATTGGCCAGCGCCGCGTTGCCTTCGATCCAGCCACCCAGCTGAGTCTGAGAGTTCACCCCGCTGTTGTTGAGAATAACTCCACGGTTGTCGACATCGAACTGGTTGTACGTATTGCGCGAAACACCGGCGGCGCTCGGCGTCTGAATATTGACCTGTGGCGTGCCATTGGCGCTTTCAATCACGGTCGGACGCTGGCCGGCTGCGGCAGAGGGATCAGCGACTATGGTGCCAGCGGCCCAGACCGGTCCTGCGCTCAAGGACACCAATCCGATCGCAGTCATCAACGCGAAACGCAGCGCGCCCAGCGTCGCTACGCAGCCGGGCGCTACCGCCACTTGGCTGGCGCGAGTACCGGGTGCCTTGACCTGGCTGGCGACGTTCTCCGCCACGACCATCAACAAACCACGTGCCTTGTTGAAAACGATTCGGTAAAGGTGCTTGTTCATAGCAATTCCATCTGCGGAGCCAGCCCCGCGAAACTAACGTTTATAAAGGCGAAGTCTTGAATGCCATAGCGGTGGCGACCGGGTGCGCAGCGAACCAGGCTTTCGCCTGTTCAGGGATCACACCAATGCCCTGAAATGTCTTGATCCGTAGCCCGCGCTCTTCACCACGGTGATAGAGCGCGCGCCCGCATTTGTTGGCGAACAGCCGGCGGTGCAGTACACGTGACAACGCGGCGGTATGCCCAAAAGGCGCTACCCAGTCGTTAAGCCAGATTCGCTCGCCGCAGTTCCAGTCGGCTTCGCTCAGGGCCAAAGGTGATTGCTGGAGATAGCGCTGCTCCGCAGCCTCGTCGAGGTTAAGCCAGGACAGGTAGCACACCGGCTTACCGTCCTCGCTGCCAAGTACGAACTGACGATGCTTGAGCGCTGGCAGCAGCAGCGTGGGCAAAGTGTGCAGCGGTGCATCGCGATGAGCGTTGGAGTGCATCCACAGCCAGGTCACCGAACCGAGTACCGCGGCTTCGTTCCAGGGCTCGTCGATCAGGCCAGGGGCCGTTATGTCTAGCGATTCAAAGCGCATGGCATGACCTCAGAATGACCAGATAACGGTAAAAGCCGTGGTGACGTTGGCCGTCTCGAAACCATCGGGTTTCTTCAGAGGCGTGCCCACCGACCAGTCATAAGACAGGCCTTTGTAGCCACCACGGACACCGATCACAGCGCCGGCCAGGCGTTTACCGATCAGAAATTCGCTGGCCTGACCGCTGACTTCGCCGTAGTCGATCCCGGTGTAAAGCTCCTGGCCGGTTTGCCCCAGCGCCAGACCGAGTTCGTTGCGCAATGTCCAGCCGCGATCCGCAGACAGAATATTTTCCCCGTCAAAGCCGCGCACGCTGTAGCGTCCGCCGATCGAAAAGCGGTCCTGCGGCACTAGCGGCGTCCGGTTCCACTGCGACCGCCAGCTGCCGATGTAGCGCAGGCGCTGGTCACTGAGGGTGAATGGCACTTGCAACTGGGCGTCGGCGGTGATGATCTGCGAACGTGATGTGCCTGCACCCAGCGCGTCTTCAGGCGCCTCAAGCGAGTCATGGGCTCCGGTGCCACGACGATAGGCGACCCCCAGGTCAAGAATCGACGCGCCAATGAACTCGCGATGATCCAGACCGAACTGCCAGCCGGCCATGCGTCGGTCCTGGTTGCCGATCTCGGTATCATCAATGAAGTTTTCCGAAGAACGCGTCCACAGCCCGCCCCACGCCGTGGTCTTGCGCACCGCATCGCGATACAACAGGCGCGACAGGCGCAGGTCGTTATTACGACTTTCGCCGCGATACTGGTAGGTCTGCGTGGTGCCGGCTACCGACTGCTCGTAGTTGTACTCGCTGGTGGTGAACGCCAATTGCCAGTAACCGAATGGCAGTGAATAGTGAAACGTATTGCCGTCGGAGCCACGTCGGCCGGATTCACCACCGCCCAGATCGTGGTTGAGGCTCGCGTAGAACAGATCGTTAAGCGAAAGCAGGTTGTCCAGCGAAAGCGAGACGTTGCCTTGGTATTTGCCTGTGGTCTTGCTGCCTGAGTTATCCAGCGACAGGCTGACGCGGGCCGGGAACTGCTGGCTCCATTTGATCACCACGTCGCTTTCGCCAGGCTTGGCATCTGCTGCGCGGGCTGGCGTGATCTGAATATCGGCCTCGGCTGTAGGCACGCGCTTGAAGTTTTCCAGCGCCTGTTCGATGTCACGCAGGTTGAGCAGATCGCCAGGGTTGGCGGGCATCGCATTCCACAGGTTGGCGCGACGACTGGTGCCTTCCGCAAAACGAATTTCGCGAATGCGCCCGGGCACTATTGTCAGTACCAGAACACCACTGTTCAAATCCTGGGCTTCGGCGAGGACGCGCGTCGTGACGTAGCCTGCCTCGATGATCGCATTCTGCATGCGCTTCATCGTCATGTTGATACCCGCGCCCCCCAGGCAACGACCGACAGCAGGATCATCCTTGGGGTTGGCAGCCTTGAGTGCCCATTGAAACTGTTCCGACGCCTCGCCAATCAGGCGAATGTCCTCAATCGCAAAGCAGGGCGTCTCCTTGGCAGGGAGACGTGAGCCACCTTCGTCGAGCGTTGGCGACTGCAAGCGCACATCGGGGCGTGTTTCCAACTGATCACGCAACGCGCGCTCGCGATCCTGCTGGCGCAGCAGCTCTTCTTCGGGGCCTGCAGCGTGAGCGACTGTGCTCGCCAGCAAGCTCCAGACGGCCAGTGCCAGCGCGATATGCCTGGTATTCACGGATGACAAACGTATCACCTCCACAAAACGTCGAGCGGGGCTTGGCTTGAGCGACAGGCAACGAGCATCCGGGTGCATTTCACATCCTTGTGGACAGAATCAGAGGCGCAATAAGTGCCCCGCCTGGAACGGCAGTAGCACTGACAGAATTAGAAATACGTAATGATTTTGACGTGCAGAAAAAGAACTTTCCTACATGGCGTCGGAGATTTCAGATAGCGGAAGGTGGCAAAAGTTTCGCAGTGAGTAAGCAATTTGTTACAAAGTTCAAAGAATGTGACAACTTTCACACGTCCAGGCTGGCTGGAGCGCGCGTTCAAGGCAGATAGAGAGTGCGGCCCACGCCATGTTCCGTACCGCAGCGACCGGGGCTGAAGCTGTAGCAGCCCCTTGCCGAATCAACCGCCGATAGGCGTGACGACCTTGCGCTGTTGCTGGATTTCAGCCACGGTTTCGATCTGTTCCTGCGCCAGGTGGACGCCGGTCAGATCGCCGATCAGGCGCCAGTGCTCGTCGAGGCCTGAGCTGATGGTGGCCATGCGATCGATCATGCGCCGCCCCGCCGTACGCGTGACTTCGTCCTCGCTGCGCAGCAGCTCGAAAGACATCGAGGTCATCGAAGCTGTCAGATGGGTAAGCGTGCGGGCGGTGAGCCCGAGCAACTCCGTTAATTGATGCTCTTTTGAGTCCATTCCCCCACCCCTTGATCAGTAATGTATCGGCAACGATTTATAACCCACGTCCGGGATTAAAGAAACGGTCCTTGTTTCAAGCCCGTGAAGCGCATCCCATCAGGCAACGCCCGCGCAAACGTGGACTGTTACAGGATTGGTACTAATTGCCAAGCGCTATTTGGGCAGTGTACAAATGCTGCCTTCGGAAAACGTGCAGATGGCTATCAACCTTCTCAGCGTAGCCAGTTTTTGCCCCGTCAACACAGAATAACGGCGTCCCCTCTATCCGGGACGCAGTCGTACACATGTTTCAGAAAAACGCATGCTATTGGTAAGACGCGACATTTTTTTATACTATCGCGCCTTTCTTATTCGTCGCCCCGTGCGGCTTCCGCCGCAGGTCTCGCCCGTTTTATCGATAAAAACCGGCTTTGATAACCTGCGGTCTGTTGCAGAAAAGGTAGTTAATCATGAACGCCAGGCACTTTCTCTCGATGATGGATTACACCCCGGATGAACTCTTGGGCTTGATCCGTCGTGGCGTAGAGCTTAAAGACCTGCGAAATCGCGGTGTACTTTTTGAACCGCTGAAGAACCGGGTATTGGGGATGATTTTCGAGAAATCCTCGACACGTACCCGTCTTTCTTTTGAAGCAGGGATGATTCAGCTCGGTGGCCAGGCCATCTTTTTGTCGCATCGAGACACCCAGTTGGGACGTGGAGAGCCGATTGCCGACAGTGCAAAAGTGATGTCGCGCATGCTGGATGCGGTCATGATCCGTACTTATGCGCACAGCAATCTGACCGAATTCGCCGCCAATTCACGCGTGCCGGTCATCAACGGCCTGTCCGATGATCTGCACCCGTGCCAGTTGCTCGCCGACATGCAGACCTTCCTGGAGCATCGCGGCTCGATCAAGGGCAAGACCGTCGCCTGGATCGGCGATGGCAACAACATGTGCAACAGCTATATAGAAGCGGCGATTCAATTCGACTTCCAGTTGCGTGTGGCCTGCCCTGCCGGCTACGAGCCAAACGCCGAGTTTCTGGCATTGGCTGGCGATCGTGTCACTGTGGTCCGCGATCCGAAAGCCGCAGTTGCCGGCGCCCATCTGGTCAGCACCGATGTGTGGACTTCCATGGGACAGGAAGAGGAAACCGCCCGGCGCAAGAAGTTGTTCGCGCCCTTTCAGGTCACGCGCGCCCTGCTCGACCTGGCTGACAAGGATGTTCTGTTCATGCACTGCCTGCCTGCTCATCGCGGCGAAGAAATCAGTGTCGACCTGCTGGATGATTCACGCTCGGTCGCCTGGGATCAGGCAGAAAATCGCCTGCACGCGCAGAAAGCGTTGCTGGAGTTTCTCGTCGCGCCGGCCTGCAAGCCCGCATGAACCCGTTGCTGCTGAATCTGCGCAACCTCGCTTGCGGCTATCAGAACCAGCGCGTGGTGCAGGATTTGAACCTGCACCTCAACGCGGGTGATATCGGCTGCCTGCTGGGCTCGTCGGGCTGCGGCAAGACCACCACACTGCGCGCCATTGCCGGTTTCGAACCGATCCATGCAGGCGAGATCACCCTGGCGGGAGAAGTGATCTCCCGTCCGGGCTGGAGCCTGCCGCCGGAGAAACGCCGCATCGGTATGGTGTTTCAGGATTACGCGCTATTCCCGCACCTGAGTGTCGCTGAAAACATCGCATTCGGCATTCGCAACCACCCGCGCCTGGATCAGGTGATCGCCGAGTTGCTTGAACTGGTCAACCTCGGCGCGCTGGGCAAGCGCTATCCTCACGAGCTGTCCGGTGGGCAGCAACAGCGAGTGGCGCTGGCCAGAGCCTTGGCACCCGAGCCACAACTGCTGTTGCTCGACGAGCCGTTCTCCAACCTGGACGGCGAGTTGCGTCGGCGCCTGAGCCATGAGGTGCGCGATATTCTCAAGGCGCGTGGCACCAGCGCGATTCTGGTGACTCATGATCAGGAAGAGGCTTTTGCCGTCAGCGATCACGTAGGCGTATTCAAGGAGGGACGCCTGGAACAGTGGGACACGCCTTACAATCTCTACCACGAGCCGCGCACGCCATTCGTTGCCAGCTTCATCGGCCAGGGCTATTTCATTCGCGGGCAGATGATGGACCCGCAATCGGTGCATACCGAACTCGGCGTACTGCGCGGCAACCGGGCATACCCGGGCGTCAGTGGCGCCGCCGTGGATGTCTTGCTACGTCCTGACGATATCGTCTACGCGCCGCACAGCGACCTGAAAGCACGGGTCATCGGCCGAACCTTTCAAGGCGCCTCGACGCTGTATCGCCTGCAACTGTCGACCGGCAGTCAGCTGGAAGCCATTTTCCCCAGCCATGCCGACCATGGCCAGGGTGAGGAAGTCGGTATTCGTGTGGCAGCAGACCATCTGGTGCTGTTCCCGGCGCCCGGCAGCGTGGCCTTGCATACGCTCAATAACTGAGGCGCAGGTTATTCCCTGCCGATCAGGGCGAACCTGGCCTGGGTATGTTCAGCCAGCACCGCTGGCGACAGCTCGACCTCAAGTCCCCTCCTCCCGGCACTGACATAAATGCTGTCAAAGCGCTGGGCAGTTTCGTCGATAAAGGTGCGCAGACGCTTTTTCTGGCCCAAGGGACTGATGCCACCCAACAGGTAACCCGTCGAACGTTGCGCCGCCGCAGGGTCAGCCATTTCGGTTTTTTTCGCCCCGGCAGCCTGCGCCAGCGCCTTTAGATCAAGTGTTCCGACGACCGGCACGACGGCGACCAGTAACTCGCCTTTTTCGGTACTGGCGAGCAGCGTCTTGAAAACCTGTGCAGGCTCCAGACCCAGCTTTTCCGCTGCCTCCAGTCCATATGACGGCGCTTTCGGATCATGTTCATAACTGTGAATGCGATGTTCGGCGCGATTTTTTTTCAGCAAATCCAGTGCGGGTGTCATGCAGCGCTCCAAAAGGTTCCGAATGCCCATCACTTTAAGCGAAGTAAAGTGAACATGCCTTGATTCACGCCACCTGCGACACTGATGGCCTTTTGGCAACAGCCTGAATTCCCCGGTATAAAGCGGTCTTGCCGGGTCCTTGCGGGGTCCTGGCGATTTACTGACCGTTCGGTTCCGACCTTTGACAGCGTTGTTTCTTGTCTATATTTTTTCGTTTACGAATATTATCGAAAGCGATTTTTCGGTATAACTCGCAACGGCGATCAGAAATGGGGTTTTTTCTGAGACGCACGAATAACGAGCACCCACACCTGTCTCAGGGTGCCGAGACAAAAACAAAAAATGAGGTATCCATGTCCATCGCACTGAAACAACCGACGCTCACCGGGCAATGTGTGGCTGAATTTCTTGGCACCGCCCTGATGATTTTTTTCGGCACAGGATGCGTTGCAGCGCTCAAGGTCGCGGGAGCCACCTTCGGCCTTTGGGAAATCAGCATCATCTGGGGCATTGCCGTCAGCATGGGGATCTACCTCAGCGCCGGCATTTCGGGTGCCCACCTCAACCCGGCCGTCAGCATCGCGCTGAGTCTGTTCGCCGGTTTTGAAAAACGTAAATTGCCCTTTTATATCTCGGCGCAAATCGCGGGCGCGTTCTGCGGAGCGGGTCTGGTGTACCTGCTGTACATCAGCCTTTTTTTCGACTTCGAACATGCTCACCACATCGTTCGCGGCAGCGAGCAGAGTCTTGAACTGGCCTCGGTGTTCTCGACGTATCCCAACCCGGCCATTTCGGTCGGTCAGGCCTTTCTGGTCGAAGTGGTCATCACCACCATTCTGATGGGTGTGATCATGGCCTTGGGCGATGACAGCAATGGTTTGCCGCGCGGCCCGCTGGCACCCTTGCTGATCGGCCTGCTGGTAGCCGTGATCGGCAGTTCGATGGGCCCGCTGACCGGTTTCGCCATGAACCCGGCGCGCGACTTCGGTCCGAAGCTGATGACGTTCTTCGCTGGCTGGGGTGAAATGGCCTTCACCGGCGGTCGCGACATTCCTTATTTCCTGGTTCCGATTTTTGCGCCCATTCTGGGTGCCTGCCTTGGTGCTGCTGGCTACCGCGCATTGATTGCGCGTCATCTGCCAAGCGCCGCTCCTGTTGAAAATGAAAAAGAGGCTCCTGTGGTTCGCGGCAAAGTTCAGGTTTCATCTTGAATGTCACTCAATTTGAAACTCACACAACTGAATCCCACCCAATAATGCAAGGCAATCGACATGACTGACACACAGAACAAGAACTACATCATTGCTCTTGACCAGGGCACCACCAGCTCGCGCGCCATCATCTTCGACCGCGACGCCAACGTGGTGAGCACTGCCCAAAGCGAATTCGTCCAGCATTACCCGCAGGCAGGCTGGGTCGAACACGACCCGATGGAAATCTTCGCCACCCAGACGGCGTGCATGACCAAGGCACTGGCACAAGCCGATCTGCACCACAACCAGATCGCCGCTATCGGCATCACCAACCAGCGTGAAACGACCGTCATCTGGGAACGCGACACCGGCCGCCCGATCTACAACGCCATCGTCTGGCAGTGCCGCCGCAGCACCGAGATCTGCCAGCAGCTCAAGCGCGATGGTCTTGAGGAGTACATCAAGGACACCACAGGTCTGGTGATTGACCCGTACTTCTCCGGCTCCAAGGTCAAGTGGATCCTGGACAACGTTGAAGGCAGCCGCGAGCGAGCACGCAAAGGCGAGCTGATGTTCGGCACCATCGATACCTGGCTGATCTGGAAATTCACCGGCGGCAAGGTGCACGTCACCGACTACACCAACGCCTCGCGGACCATGCTGTTCAACATCCATACGCTGGAATGGGATCAGCGCATGCTCGACGTGCTGGACATCCCGCGCGAGATGCTCCCAGAGGTCAAAGCCTCCTCCGAAGTTTACGGCCACAGCAAGAGCGGCATCCCGATCGCCGGTATCGCAGGCGACCAGCAGGCAGCGTTGTTCGGCCAGATGTGCGTCGAACCCGGCCAGGCCAAGAACACCTATGGCACTGGCTGCTTCCTGCTGATGAACACCGGCAAGAAAGCCGTGAAATCGGCGCACGGCATGCTCACCACCATCGGTTGCGGCCCGCGCGGTGAAGTGGCCTATGCGCTGGAAGGCGCGGTCTTCAACGGTGGCTCGACCGTGCAGTGGCTGCGCGACGAACTCAAGCTCATCAACGACGCGCTGGACACCGAATACTTCGCCGGCAAGGTCAAGGACAGCAACGGCGTGTACCTGGTGCCGGCGTTCACGGGTCTGGGCGCACCTTACTGGGACCCCTACGCACGAGGCGCATTGTTCGGTCTGACCCGTGGCGTGAAAGTCGATCACATCATTCGTGCAGCGCTGGAATCCATCGCCTATCAAACCCGCGACGTGCTCGACGCTATGCAACAGGACTCCGGCGAACGCCTCAAGTCGCTGCGTGTGGACGGTGGTGCAGTGGCCAACAACTTCCTAATGCAGTTCCAGGCAGACATTCTCGGCACCCACGTCGAACGCCCGCAAATGCGTGAAACTACGGCACTGGGTGCAGCCTTCCTGGCCGGTCTGGCGATTGGTTTCTGGAGCAGCCTGGACGAGTTGCGTAACAAGGCCGTGATAGAGCGTGTGTTCGAGCCGTCCTGTGAAGAAGCGCATCGCGAAAAACTTTACGCAGGCTGGCAGAAAGCAGTCGCGCGTACTCGTGACTGGGAACCGCACGAAAACGAAGAGTGACAGTGCTGTTGTAAGGAGGGGAGCAGGATTCCGGCTGACAGGTTGCACTTTCCTGCGGCATGATGGGCGCCATTTGTAGAGGGCGCCCAAGGAAAAACAATGAACCTGCCTCCCCGCCAACAACAGATCCTCGAACTGGTCCGTGACCGTGGTTATGTCAGCATCGAGGAGATGGCGACGCTGTTCGTCGTGACCCCACAAACCATTCGCCGTGATATCAATCAATTGGCGGAAATGAACCTGTTGCGCCGCTACCACGGCGGCGCAGCCTACGACTCCAGCATCGAAAATACCGCCTACGCCATGCGTGCGGACCAGATGCGCGACGAAAAACAACGGATCGCCGAGGCCATCGCCGCGCAGATCCCGGACAACGCCTCGTTGTTCATCAATATCGGTACCACCACCGAATCCATCGCACGTGCGTTGCTCAACCACAACAACCTGAAGATTATTACCAATAACCTGCATGTGGCGTCGATCCTGAGCACCAAGGATGATTTCGAGGTGTTGATAGCAGGCGGTAATGTGCGGCGTGATGGCGGCGTTGTGGGCCAGGGCAGCATCGACTTCATCACCCAGTTCAAAGTGGACTTTGCCTTGGTGGGCATCAGTGGCATCGACGAAGACGGCAGCCTGCTGGATTTCGATTACCAGGAAGTGCGGGTGTCCCAGGCGATCATCGCCAACGCTCGCAAAGTGCTGCTGGCGGCTGACTCCAGCAAGTTCGGACGCAACGCCATGGTCCGTCTGGGGCCGATCACCCTCATTGATTGCCTGGTCACCGACCAGCCCCCCGTCCCTGCCCTGCAGCAGTTGCTGAATCAGCACAAGATTCGTCTGGAAGTGGTGTGATTGTCAGGCGCGGGTTGTGTTCGCGCGGCGGCCCGCAGTGCTCATGAAGACGGTGCATCGAGCGCCCTATTTTCTGGAGTCTGTACCGGCCTCTTCGCGAGCAAGCTCGCTCCCACAAGACTCGTGGATGTATGGCGCGGCATGCATCTCCACGCTGGAGCGTGAGAAACGATAGGTGTACGCAAGAACACCATCGTACCCATGCTCCGCGTGGGTATGCCGTTCCGGACGCTCTGCGTCCTCTGCTGCCTCAGCGATGCAGCGCAGACCTGTGAGCCAGAGCAATTTCGTACAGGCTGTGCATCCCTCCTCCCGGCAATAAATCCCGCCCTACAATGTTCATATTTGTTCTTTTCCTGACTCAGTCATCAGTATTTTCAATCGATACGCGCTAGCAAGGGTCATTTTATTGAGCTATTATTTTCGAAAGTGAACATTAATGTTCAGATTCGCCTTTCGAGCACTGCTCACGAATTGTCCAGGAGGCCACCAATGCCCCACACCAACGTGCCAACCCCGCCCCTCTCAGAGGTCTACGACATTGCCGTTATTGGCGGTGGCATCAACGGTGTCGGTATCGCAGCGGATGCCTCCGGTCGCGGCCTTTCGGTTTTTCTGTGCGAAAAGGACGACCTGGCCAGCCACACGTCCTCGGCCAGCAGCAAGCTGATCCATGGTGGCCTGCGCTATCTGGAGCACTACGAGTTCCGCCTGGTGCGTGAAGCCCTGGCAGAACGCGAAGTGCTGCTTGCCAAAGCGCCGCACATCGTCAAGCCAATGCGCTTTGTGCTGCCTCATCGTCCGCACCTGCGTCCGGCCTGGATGATTCGTGCCGGGATGTTCCTTTATGACAACCTCGGCAAGCGCGAAAAACTGCCAGCATCCCGAACCATCCATTTCGGTGCAGACAGCCCGCTCAACTCAAGCATCACCCGCGGTTTCGAATATTCCGACTGCTGGGTCGACGACGCGCGTCTGGTCGTGCTCAACGCCATGTCCGCTCGTGAAAACGGTGCGCACATTCATACTCAGACCCGCTGTGTCAGCGCCCGTCGTATCAAGGGCATGTGGCATCTGCATCTGGAGCGCAGCGACGGCAGCCTGTTCTCGATCCATGCCAAGGCATTGGTCAATGCGGCAGGCCCATGGGTGGCCAAGTTCATCCGTGAAGACCTCAAGCTCGACTCGGCTTACGGCATCCGCCTGATTCAAGGCAGTCACCTGATCGTACCGAAACTGTACGAAGGTGAGCACGCGTTCATTCTGCAGAACGAAGACAAGCGCATCGTGTTCACGATTCCGTACCTGGAGCACTTCACCATCGTCGGCACCACCGACCGTGAGTATCAGGGCGATCCGAACAAGGTGGATATCACTGAAGGCGAGATGGATTACGTGCTGAAAGTGGCCAACGACCACTTCAAGAAACAGTTGAGTCGCGCAGACGTGCTCCACACGTTCTCGGGCGTGCGCCCGTTGTGCAATGACGAGTCCGATAATCCGTCTGCCATCACCCGTGACTACACGCTTTCGTTGTCAGGCGGTGCAGACGAAGCGCCGATTCTGTCGGTGTTCGGCGGCAAGCTGACCACCTATCGCAAACTGGCCGAGTCGGCGATGGCGCAGTTGGCACCGTTCTTCAAACAGATGAAGCCAAGCTGGACGGCCAAGGCTGCCCTGCCGGGTGGCGAAGACATGACCACCGCCGAAGCGCTGGCAACAGAAATGACCCGTCGCTGCAGCTGGCTGCCCGCGCCTATCGCCAAGCGCTGGTCGATTACCTACGGCAGCCGCAGCTGGCGCTTGCTGGAGGGCGCGCAAAGCCTGGAAGACCTTGGTCAGCATCTGGGGGCAGGCCTGTATACCCGCGAGGTCGACTACCTGTGCGACCAGGAATGGGCGACCAGCATCGAAGACATCCTGTGGCGCCGCACCAAGCTCGGCCTGTTCACGACGCCTGAGGAACAGGCCGCCGTGAGCAGCTACCTGGAAACAGTCGTGCGCAATAAAGCTTCTTTCGAAGCTGCCTGATAATACGCCTGCAACCTGTTCACCCATCGTGCGGTGAACAGGTTTCCCTCCTTGCTGCCCTCCTCCCGCGCACTCCATTCCATTCGGTTTTCCGAACAATCGACCCCGCCTTATTCGGCTTCCCGGACGCCTTGGTCCGCGACACTACAGCCAACCTCAAAAAATCCCTTTTAAATCAGCATGTTGAATTCTTAAAACTGCTTGGCACGACTCATGCTCTACATTCTGAACCGAGCGTTTCGACAAGAGCGTGTGTCTGGATGTGGACGCCGTTGAAGCATTCGCCAAGAAGCGGGCCGACTCTGATTACGGCCCCATCAATAAAAATGAAATCAAGGACTCAACCATGCGCATCGTTCCCCACCTGTTGGGCGCAGCCATCGCTGCCGCTCTGATCAGCACGCCGGTTTTCGCCGCCGAACTCACTGGCACTCTGAAGAAAATCAAGGAATCCGGCACCATCACGCTGGGCCATCGTGACGCCTCCATCCCGTTTTCCTACATCGCTGATGCCTCTGGCGTGCCGATGGGCTACTCCCACGATATCCAGCTGAAAATTGTCGAAGCTATCAAGAAAGACCTGGACATGCCTGACCTCAAGGTCAAGTACAACCTGGTGACTTCGCAGACCCGTATCCCGCTGGTTCAGAACGGCACCGTCGATGTGGAATGTGGCTCGACCACCAACAATGTCGAGCGTCAGCAGCAGGTCGATTTTTCCATCGGCATCTTTGAGGTCGGCACGCGCCTGCTGTCGAAAAAGGATTCCAGCTACAAGGATTTCGAAGACCTGAAAGGCAAAAACGTCGTCACCACGGCTGGCACCACTTCCGAGCGCATCCTCAAGGCGATGAACGCTGACGAGCAGATGGGCATGAACGTGATCTCCGCCAAAGACCACGGTGAATCCTTCCAGATGCTCGAGTCCGGCCGTGCAGTCGCCTTCATGATGGACGACGCGCTGCTGGCAGGCGAAATGGCCAAGGCCAAAAAGCCGGACGACTGGGCAGTGACCGGCAAAGCACAATCCTACGAGATCTACGGCTGCATGGTTCGCAAGGGCGATGCCCCGTTCAAGAAGGCAGTGGATGACGCAATTGCTGCCACCTTCAAATCCGGCGAAATCAACAAGATCTACACCAGGTGGTTCATGTCCCCTGTCCCGCCTAAAAATCTGAATCTGGAGTTCCCGATGAGCGCCGAACTCAAGAAGCTGATCGAGAACCCGACCGACAAAGCTGCTGACGACAAAGCTGACGACAAGAAAGCCTGAGTGCCCGGTTCAGCCAGCCTGAACTGATCGCATCCCGAGCAGGCAAAAACTGTTCGGGACCGGCCCATCACTCTCGAAGTCCGACAGTGCGTGCATCTCGATATAAATAGAAAAAGAGGGGGAGACCCTGATGAATTACAACTGGGACTGGGGCGTATTCTTCAAGTCCACCGGCGTCGGCAGCGAGACCTATCTGGACTGGTTCATCTCCGGTCTGGGCTGGACCATCGCCATTGCTGTCATTGCCTGGATCATTGCCCTGATACTGGGTTCGGTGCTGGGCGTCATGCGCACCGTGCCAAACCGTCTGGTGTCGGGCATCGCCACGGTATACGTGGAAATCTTCCGTAACGTGCCACTGCTGGTGCAGCTGTTCATCTGGTACTTCCTGGTGCCCGACCTGCTGCCGGAAAACCTGCAGGAGTGGTACAAGCAAGACCTGAACCCGACCACCTCCGCGTTCCTCAGCGTAGTGGTCTGCCTTGGCCTGTTCACCGCTGCACGGGTCTGCGAACAGGTGCGTACCGGCATCGAAGCACTGCCAAAGGGCCAGGAATCGGCCGCACGCGCCATGGGCTTCAAGCTGCCACAGATCTACTGGAACGTGCTGTTGCCGCAGGCTTACCGGATCATCATTCCGCCGCTCACCTCCGAATTCCTGAACGTGTTCAAGAACTCGTCGGTCGCGTCGCTGATCGGCCTGATGGAGCTGCTCGCGCAGACCAAACAAACCGCCGAGTTCTCCGCCAACCTGTTCGAGGCCTTCACCCTCGCGACGCTCATCTACTTCACGCTGAACATGAGCCTGATGCTGCTGATGCGTGCGATCGAGAAGAAAGTCGCCGTACCGGGACTCATCTCACTGGGGGGCAAATAAATGGACTTCACTGGAATCGTTCCGGCCATTCCCGGCCTGTGGAACGGCATGGTCATGACCCTCAAGCTGATGGCGATGGGTGTCGTCGGAGGCCTGGTGCTTGGTACGCTGCTGGCATTGATGCGCCTGTCATCGAACAAGCTGCTGGCCAATGTGGCCGGTGCCTATGTGAACTACTTTCGTTCGATCCCGCTGCTGCTGGTGATCACTTGGTTCTATCTGGCCGTACCGTTCGTGCTGCGCTGGATTACCGGTGAAGACACGCCCATCGGTGCGTTCGCCTCCTGCGTCGTGGCCTTCATGATGTTCGAAGCCGCGTACTTCTGCGAAATCGTCCGTGCCGGCGTGCAGTCGATCTCCAAGGGACAAATGGGCGCTGCTCAGGCGCTGGGCATGAACTACTCGCAGATGATGCGACTGATCATCCTGCCCCAGGCGTTTCGCAAGATGACCCCGCTGCTGCTGCAACAGAGCATCATTCTGTTTCAGGACACCTCTCTGGTGTACACCGTCGGCCTCGTCGATTTTCTCAACGCATCGCGCTCCAGTGGCGACATCATCGGGCGCGCCAACGAGTTCCTGATCATTGCCGGTCTGGTGTATTTCACGATCAGCTTTGCCGCCTCGCTGCTGGTGAAGCGTCTGCAAAAAAGGTTTGCCGTATGATTTCCATCAAAAACGTCAACAAGTGGTATGGGGACTTCCAGGTACTGACCGATTGCAGCACCGAGGTCAGCAAGGGCGAAGTAGTTGTGGTGTGCGGCCCGTCCGGCTCCGGCAAATCGACCCTGATCAAATGCGTGAACGCACTGGAGCCGTTTCAGAAAGGCGATATCGTCGTCGACGGCACATCGATCTCCGATTCGAAGACCAACCTGCCCAAGCTGCGCTCGCGGGTGGGCATGGTGTTTCAGCACTTCGAACTGTTCCCGCACCTGAGCATTGTCGAAAACCTGACCATCGCGCAGATCAAGGTGCTGGGCCGCAGCAAGGCCGAAGCCACCGAGAAGGGTCTGAAGCTGCTGGACCGCGTCGGGCTTTCCGAGCATGCGCACAAGCATCCCGGGCAGCTTTCCGGTGGGCAGCAACAGCGTGTCGCCATCGCGCGCGCACTGGCGATGGACCCGGTGGTCATGCTGTTCGATGAACCCACGTCCGCGCTCGACCCGGAAATGGTCAATGAAGTGTTGGATGTGATGGTGCAACTGGCCCATGAAGGCATGACCATGATGTGCGTGACCCACGAAATGGGTTTCGCCCGCAAAGTCGCCAACCGGGTGATTTTCATGGACAAGGGACAGATCGTCGAAGATTGCGCCAAGGAAGAGTTTTTCGGTGACGTCAGCGCACGCTCGGAACGCGCCCAGCAATTCCTCGCCAAGATCCTTCAGCACTAGGCAATAGCTTGACGGCTGTCCGCCTATCAGCGGGCAGCTGTTCGGTCCAGGACGACTGTGATGAAATGCGACCCCACTCTTTATCGCGCCGCGCCGCCATCACTCGCCGTGAAACCCCGCCTGATCCGTCAACTGTTTCTGCCACCGCTGATCCTCATGCTGATGATCGGGCTGGGCTATATCGCCTATCTGGTCAGTGAACACAGCGCCATCAAGGGCCTGCGCGAAACCGGCGAACGCCAGCTCGAGCTGCACGCCCGCACGGTCGAGAGTGAAATCAGCAAATACACCTACCTGCCCAGCGTGCTGGAGCTGGAATCCAGTGTGTCGCAGTTGCTGAACGAACCGGGACCGGAGCTTCAGCAGCAGGTCAACCGCTACCTCGAAGGGCTGAATCGACGCAGCCGCAGCCGTGCCATTTACGTGATGGACACCACCGGACGCGTGCTGGCCACCAGCAACTGGCGCGACTCCGACAGCTATCAGGGTGAAGACCTGTCTTTCCGTGCCTACTTTCAGGACGCCGTGCGCGGCCTGCCCGGGCGCTTTTACGGCATCGGCACCACCACCGGTGAGTCGGGCTATTACCTGGCCCATGGGCTGGAAGACAAAGGCCGCATCATCGGCGTTGCGGTGATCAAGGTACGCCTCGAAGCACTTGAAGAACGCTGGCAGCGGGCACGGCTGGAGGCATTTGTCAGCGACGAGAATGGCATCATCATCCTCTCCAGCGACCCGGCCCGGCGGCTGAAATCAGTGCGCCCGCTCACGGCTGAGGTCAAGGAGCGTCTGGCTCGCAGCCTGCAATATTACTGGTGGCCGCTCAACGAACTGGTGCCACTGGAACGGGAAACCTTGTCTGAAGGCGTCGAAACACTGGTTTTCCCCGCCAACATCAGTGTCGACCGCGAACACAAAAAGGTCAGCTATCTGGCCCAGAGCCGCCCGCTGAGTGACACCGCCTGGCACCTGACACTGCTTACCCCGCTGGAGGATCTGCGCCGTGAAGCGGCCAATCAGGGCATGCTGGTCGCCGTGGCCTGCGCGCTGGTGACCTTTCTGCTGATTGCCTGGAACGAGCGGCGCAAGGTGATCTCGACCCGGCTTGCTGCCAGGGAAGCGCTGCAGGCGGCCAACAACGAGCTGGAACGCAAGATCACCGAGCGCACCGAACACCTGCGCGCCAGCAACGAACGCCTCAAGGCGCAGATTCGTGAACGAAGGCAGGCTGAAGACACCTTGCGCAAAGCGCAGGACGAGCTGGTACAGGCCGGCAAGCTGGCAGCCATCGGCCAGATGTCGACCAGCATCGCGCATGAGCTGAACCAGCCTCTGGCCGCACTGCGCACCTTGTCCGGCAACACTGTGCGTTTTCTGGAACGAGGCGCGCTGGACACCGCGAGTACCAACCTGCGTACCATCAATGATCTGGTCGACCGCATGGGCCGCATCACCGCCAGCCTGCGCGCATTCGCCAGACGCGGCGACGATCAGGGCCAGGCGCAACTGAGCAAGGCTGTCGATGCGGCGGCGCAGTTGCTGGGCGTGCGTCTGGAGCAGTCCGGCCTGATAGTGCATCGAGACTTCGTCGACGCCACTCTGACCATCGACCAGACCCGCCTGGAACAGATTCTGGTCAACCTGATCGGCAACGCACTGGACGCCATGTTCGACCTGCCGCAACCGGAGTTATGGCTCACCGGATCGGTTGTCGACGGCCGATACCGTCTGCGGGTACGTGATAACGGGCACGGCGTCGATGCCGAGGCGCGCAAGCATCTGTTTGAACCTTTCTTCACCACCAAACCGGGCGAACAAGGCCTGGGGCTGGGCCTGACACTGTCGGCGAGCCTTGCCGCCGCAGCCGGAGGCAGCCTGAGCGCAGAGCATCCGCAGGACGGCGGTACGACGTTTGTCCTGAGCCTGCCGTTTATCCCCGATGCCCGCCACCCGGACAGCCCGACATGAGACGACACCCATGAGCATAAACAGCGACCTGACTGTCCTGATCGTCGAAGACGATCCGCATGTATTGCTCGGCTGTCAGCAGGCCCTCGCACTGGAAGACATCGCCAGCGAGAGCGTTTCCAGCGCCGAAGAGGCCTTGAAACGCATAGATGACAACTTCGCCGGTATCGTCATCAGCGATATTCGCTTGCCGGGTATCGACGGACTGGAGTTGCTGAGTCGTCTCAAGGCACGTGACAGCAGCCTGCCGGTGGTGCTCATCACCGGCCATGGCGACATCACCATGGCCGTCAACGCTATGCGCGATGGCGCTTACGATTTCATGGAGAAACCCTTTTCTCCAGAGCGTCTGGTGGACGTCACCCGGCGCGCACTGGAGCAACGCGGCCTGGCCCGTGAAGTGTGGGCCTTGCGCAAGCAACTGGCCGAGCGCGATTCGCTGGAGGGCCGGATCATCGGTCGCTCTCCGGCCATGCAAAACCTGCGTGCGTTGATTGCCAACGTCGCCGACACCTCGGCCAACGTATTGATAGAAGGCGAAACCGGCACGGGCAAGGAGCTGGTCGCGCGCTGCCTGCACGATTTCAGTCGGCGCAAGGACAGCCAGTTCGTGGCGCTCAACTGTGGCGGGCTGGCGGAAAGCCTGTTCGAGTCGGAAATATTCGGCCATGAAGCCAACGCCTTTACCGGCGCGGGCAAGCGGCGCATCGGCAAGATCGAACACGCGCACAATGGCACGCTGTTTCTCGATGAAGTGGAAAGCATGCCGGTCAATCTGCAGATCAAGCTGTTGCGCGTCCTGCAGGAGCGAACCCTCGAACGGCTGGGTTCCAACCAGAGCGTCGCCGTGGATTGTCGGGTCATTGCGGCGACCAAGTCCGACTTGAATGCCTTGGGCAAGACCAATCAGTTCCGCAGCGACCTGTATTACCGCCTGAACGTCGTCACGCTTGAACTGCCACCCCTGCGTGAACGCCGCGAAGACATTCTGCAGCTGTTCGAACACTTCCTGCAGTTGTCGTCGTTACGCTTCGACCGCGAACCGCCTGCGCTGGATCAACAGACCAGCTCGAACCTGATGAGCCACGACTGGCCGGGCAATGTACGCGAACTGCGCAACGTGGCAGAACGCTTTGCGCTGGGTCTGCCAGCGTTCAAGCAGTCGGGTACGGTCAGTGAAAACCAGAGTCTGGGGTTTGCCGAAGCGGTTGAAGCCTTTGAACGCTCATTGCTCGGCGACGCCTTGCAACGCAGCGGCGGCAACCTCAGCCAGGCCAGCCAGGAACTGGGCATGGCCAAGACCACACTGTTTGACAAGGTCAAGAAATACGGGCTTTGAGCACTGCGCCCGATCTTGAGCGTGCGGCGTAGCGCAGATCTGTGACGCAGAGCGTCACCCACTGCATTCCCACGCTGGAGCGTGAGGAACGATAGGCGTCTTCAAGACACCTATCGTGCCCATGCTCTTCGTCCTATCCTGCACAGGCAGTGCGTTACTGCGATTCACCGACAATCTGGCGGATTGCGCTGACGAATACCTCGACCGGCTGACCGCCCGAGACGGCGTACTGGTCGTTGAAGACCATGGTCGGCACGGACGTGATACCGCGAGACGTCCAGAGCTGCTCGGCCTCGCGAACCTCGGTGGTGTACTCGTCACTGTCCAGGATGGCCTGAGCACGCAGACGATCCAGGCCGACCTTCTGCGCCACAGCCGCCAGAGTCTGGTGATCGGACGGGTCTTTCAGGTCGCTGAAATACGCCTCGAACAGCGCCTGCTTCAACGCATGCTGCTTGCCTTGCTGCTCGGCCCAGTGCAGCAGGCGATGGGCATCGAACGTGTTGTAGATCCGTCGCTCGCCGCTGGCAAAGGTGAAGCCGAGTTCAGCACCGCGCTCACGGATGGTCTGGTGAATACCTTCGATCTGTTCCGGCGTGGAGCCGTACTTTTCGGCGATATGCTCTTTGATGTCCTGCCCTTCGTCAGGCATGTTCGGGTTCAGCTCGAAAGGCTGGAAGTGAATATGCGCTTGCACCTCATCCCCCAGCGCCTCCAGCGCCTGATCCAGTGCGCGCAAACCAATGACGCACCAGGGGCAGGAAACATCGGAGATGAAGTCGATCTTCAGTGCAGTTGTCATGTCGGCCCTTTTCGGTACAGAGTGTGTAAAAACGTCACGAGCGAAGGCAAGACAAGGCAAAAACAGGCGAAAAAGCGGAGTCTAGGTGTTCTAAATGAGCATTTTTCGCCTGTTTTTAACGCAGTATTGCCAAGCGTAGTAGTTTTTACACAGTTTGGAATCAAAGGTCACACGATACACCTCTGTCCATGCCTGACAACCAGGCCAGCTTACAACTGAGCCAGGTTGCGACCGTCTTCATGCTGGGCTTTCAGGTAGGGCAACACTGCACCGAGCAACGGCGCCTTGAAGGCTTCCTGAAAACGATGCGCCAACCCCGGAATCAGGCGCAGCTGGCTGCCCTGAATGTGCGCGGCCACATGTACACCGTGCATGACCGGCAACAGCGGGTCAGCCGTGCCATGAACCACCAGTACCGGCAGACGCAGACGGTTCAGCAGTTCCACGCGGCTGGGCTCGGCCAGAATCGCCATGATCTGGCGTTTCACACCTTCGGGATTGAACGCCCGGTCATAGGAAACAGCCGCCTGATGCAGCAGCTGCTGGCGATCGTCCTTGACCTGCGGGCTGCCCAGCGCCGCAAGCAAATCGGCCTGCTGCTCGATCGCCACTTCCCGATTGGGCGCGCCGCGACGCGCCAACAGTTGCATGAGCGCGGTACTGGGCATAGGCAAACCCTGCGCACCGGAACTGGTCATGATCAGCGTCAGGCTTTCGACCCGCGACGGCGCCAGATCAGCCAAGTGCTGGGCAATCATGCCGCCCATGCTCGCGCCCAACACGTGAAACTGGCGAATCTGCAATGCATCCATCAACCCCAGCGCATCGTCGGCCATATCAGTCAACGAATAGGGTGCCGAGACAGGCAGACCAAGTTTGTAACGCAGTACTTCGAATGTCAGATTGGCATCCGCTGGCTGCTGCACCCACGAAGACAGACCCACATCGCGATTGTCATAGCGAATGACCCGATAGCCCTGCTGACACAACGCGACCACGACCTCGTCCGGCCAGTGAATCAACTGCCCACCCAGCCCCATCACCAACAGCAAGGCAGGGTCGGACTCGCTACCAATACTCTGGTAGGCAATCCGCACTTCCTTGAGGTCAGCCATCTGTACAGGAACATCGGTATCACAACGATCGGCCGCAAAAGACGGCAAGCCGCACAGAAGCGCGGCCAGAAAAATTAAAACCCGCATGAAAAACACCAAAAAACAGAACCCCAGTAGGCCGCGAGTCTGATGATGTTTTTCCAAGCGCGCTGCCACACTTGCGTGACAGTTTGATGAATGGCGCTGAGCGGTCGTTAATCGGGGGTTGAGTTACGCAGCGACCTGATCCGCCACCATCAGGTTTTCCCCAAAACGGGCGCGCGCTTCGAGCAACGATTCCTGATGCCAGTTCGAATGCGTATCGCACTCGCCCAGGGACAGAACCTTGTAAACCGGTAGACGATCAAACACCGGGGCCAGCAGCTCCGGTTCGGTCACGCTGTCCAGGTGCAACCCTGCAACTGGCAGCAGGGCCGCGACACCCAGGTTGGGCCGCAGGTCACCGTGATAGAGGCCGATAAGCTTCTTCAACGGCGAATATTGAAGAATGTGATAGGCACGCTCGAAGGCGTTGCTCCATGCCAGCGGCAGATCAAGCGCGAGGATCGGTTCGTCGATCTGAATCCACTCGACACCGCGCGCGGCCAGCCGCCCGAAGATCTCGCCATACACCGGCAGCAAATGCTCCAGCAGGTCGAGGCGATCCACTTCATCACCCTGAACGTCACTTAGCCAGAGCAGTGTCAGCGGACCGATCAACGCAGGTTTGCGGCCTTGCTCGCAGGTTTCAGCGACGCTCGCCAGCAGTGGCGCCCAATCGGGCTGAAAACGCTGGCCGCGTTTCAGGTGTGGTACCTGCTGCGGATAACGCGCCATCAACCAGGTGCGCAGTTCGATGCCAATGGCCGTGACACCCTGATCCTGTTTCCAGAAAGCCTGCAGAGCGTGCCGCAGTTCACGGTCTGCGCCAATGTGAAAATAGTCAGGGTGCTGAGTCAGGGCCACGATGCGTCCTCCATAAAAGATGGGCCCATTGTCGACAGCTGACACAACATGAGACAAACTCATTTTTTTCGTGTTGATCACAAATACTGCTCATGGAGCACTGACCGTGCTTGAAATACGCCACCTCAAAACCCTGCATGCCCTGCGCGAGGCCGACAGCCTTGTGGAGGCAGCCGAGCGCCTGCATTTGACGCAGTCGGCGCTGTCCCATCAGTTCAAGGAGCTGGAAGAGCGCATGGGCATGCCGCTGTTTGTGCGCAAGACCAAACCGGTGCGCTTTACCAGCGCCGGTTTGCGCCTGCTGCAACTGGCCGACTCCATGCTGCCGCAACTGCGCAGTGCCGAGCGCGACATCGCCCGACTGGCGGGTGGTACGGCGGGCAGGCTGCACATGGCAATCGAGTGCCACAGCTGTTTTCAGTGGCTGATGCCGACCATCGACCAGTTCCGCGATGCCTGGCCCGAGGTCGAACTGGACCTGTCTTCCGGTTTCTCGTTCGCGCCCTTGCCTGCCCTGGCGCGCGGCGATCTGGACCTGGTGGTGACCTCCGACCCGCTGGAATTGCCGGGCATCACCTACGTGCCGCTATTCACCTATGAAGCAATGCTGGCGGTGGCCAATCAACACGCGCTGGCAAGCAGGCCCTACATCGTCCCGGAAGACTTGCTGACTGAAACGCTGATCACTTACCCGGTGGAACGCGACCGGCTGGATATCTTCACGCGCTTCCTGGAACCCGCCGACATCGAACCGGCACAGGTACGAACATCGGAACTGACGGTGATGATGATGCAACTGGTGGCCAGCGGGCGCGGGGTCTGCGGCATGCCGCACTGGGCGCTGCATGAATACAGCTCACGCGGCTATGTAAAGGCCAAGCGCCTGGGCGAGAAAGGACTGTTCGCGACGCTCTACGCCGGTATCCGCGCCGACATGCTCGACGCACCGTACATGCGTGACTTCCTGCTGACCGCCAAGGACACTTCGTTTTCGACGCTGGACGGAGTGAGTGTGGTTCGCTGACACCTGGTTCGCTGAAATAGGGTTCGCTGACAGTGCCGTCCTGCACCGCGATGCAGGACGACTGCGCCGTTCAGCTGCGTGCTGCCTGCCGCTTCAGATACAGCGGCAGGATCAGATCGCGGGTCAACGGCGCCAGTTGCAAACCCGCATGACTGTGCGCGTCAACCCACAGCACTTCTTCGATCTCGGCGGCAGGCACTGCCTGAGCGTCGGTCCTTACCTCATACAACTGACAGTTGACCTCGAAACCGGGCTCGTTGGCGGCGGGTGCCGTGAACTCACCGAGAAACACTGCCTGCGCCGGATCGACGATCAGCCCGAGCTCTTCTTCGAGCTCTCTGGCCAGCGCTTGAGGTGCCGGTTCACCGGGCTCGATCTTGCCGCCCGGCTGCATGAAGGCCTGGGTACCACGCTTGCGTACCAGCAGGGTCCGGCCGTCTGCGCCGATCAGCAGCGCCGCCGCGATGCGGATGATCTTCATGGGAAGATCTCCGTTTTCAGCAGCCGCGCCTGATCAGCCCGTTCCAGCGCCAGAACGATCAGGCGATGGATCAGTTCGGCATACGACAGACCGCTGGCCTGCCAGAGTTTGGGGTACATGCTGATCGAGGTGAAACCCGGCAGCGTGTTGACTTCGTTGATGATGATGTCGCGCCCTTCAGTGACGAAGAAATCGACCCGCGAAAGCCCCGCGCAGCCCAGCACCTTGTACGCTTGCAGCGCGACGTCACGCACCTGATCACTCAGATCGGCCGGCAGCTCGGCGGGGATGGCGATGCGTGCCTGATCGCCGTTCAGGTACTTGGTGTCGTAGGCATAGAATTCATCGTTGGCAATCACTTCGCCACAGACACTGACCTGCGCATCGAAGTTGCCCAGTACGGCGCACTCCACTTCCCGGCCGACGATGCCCTGCTCGATCAGCAGCTTGTGATCGAACTCGAAACCCAGCGCCAGTGCCGCCGCGAAACCAGCCTCGTCGGACACCTTGCTCACGCCCACCGATGAACCCTGGTTGGCCGGCTTGACGAACATCGGCAGCCCCAATTGGTCAGCAGTCTCCGTGAAAGAAAGGCTCTCTCCACGCGACAGGACCCTGAACGGCGCGACGGCAATGCCCGCATCGCGCAGCAGACGCTTGGTCACGTCCTTGTCCATACAGGCCGCAGAGGACAGCACATCGGCGCCGACAAAGGGCACGGCCAGCATGCGCAGCACACCCTGCAACGCACCGTCTTCACCAAAAGCGCCGTGGATCAGCGGGAATACTACATCGATGGCTGCCAGAGGCTGGCCTGACTCGACGTCAACGAACTGCCCACCGATGCTGCCCGGCAGCAAGGACAATGGCTTGCCTGATGCGCTCAGTTTGATCCGTGCAGGATCAGTGGCATTGAGCAGGTAATCGGCTTCGTCGAAATGCAGCCAGCGGCCCAGCTTGTCGACGCCGATCAGGGTCAGCGCATAGCGTTCACGATCAATCGCATTGATCACGTTGCGTGCCGACTGCAACGAAACCTCATGCTCGCTGGATTGCCCACCGAAAACGATGGCGACTGACTTTTTCAAAGCGATTACTCCTGTTTTTCAGGCCGCGAAGATAAAAGCAATGTCGGCTGTTAGTCCAGTAGATGATTGGCCGCAGGCCTGAAATTCAGACAAAAAAAATCCCGGTCGTGGGCAATCCATGCGAAGTGCCCACGACCGGGAGGTCAGACCGCTCATTGAGCGGCTGCGGTTTCTTTCTTGCCAGCGGAGCCAAAGGCGGCGAAACGCTTGTTGAAACCCGCGATCCGGCCTTCGGTGGTGGTTTTGCGCTGCTGCCCGGTGTACATCGGGTGCGAAGCACTGGAAACATCGAGCGCAACATAAGAATAGGCAGTGCCGTCGGTGTGCTGTTGCGTGCGGTCTGTGTCTACGGTGGAGCCGATCAGAAAGTAAGCATCGGCAGCGGTGTCGTGGAACAGCACGGTGCGGTATTGAGGATGGATATCGGGTTTCATCGTGATCTCTCCGGTGAGTTGACTGGAATAGTTATACAGTAACGTAACGGGAGATGAGAATGACTGCTGTTGATTGCCATCATTGGTGAGGTTGATCGAACACGGACACGGCGCCGCTGTCGGCGTGAAGCCGCCGCACCACGTGGTCCAGAGACATTCTGTAATAGCGCGCCTTTGCAATTGCCCTCGATTAGCGGCACCCTGCCGCGCCGCCGAATGTCACTGGTCGCTGGCCTGGAACCTGAGCCTCTGTGGCCTATCTTTACTCATTAGCACTTTCAAGAGTCCACCGTTATGAATAACGGACGCGATCATCGAATCGACTTCTTTCGCGGCCTGGCACTGATCTTCATCTTCTGGGATCACGTGCCGGACAATCCCCTGGCGCAACTGACCATACGCAACTTCGGCTTCAGCGACGCAGCGGAAATTTTCGTTTTCCTCGCCGGTTACGCCTCGATCCTGGCCTACGGGCGGATCGCTCGACGTGACGGCATGCTGGTTGCTGGCGTGCGGATCCTGCGCCGGACCTGGGTGCTGTATGTGGTGCATATCTTTCTGCTGACCCTGCTGATGGGCATCGTCTTCGTCGCCAACAATCACGTCGAGACGCGCGACATGGTCCAGCAGATGGGCCTTGAATACTTCGTCGGCAACCCGCAACAGGCATTGGCCGATGAACTGCTGCTGCGCTTCAAACCGAACCTCACCGACCCGTTGCCGCTGTATATCGTGCTGTTGCTGACCTTACCGCTGACCTTGCCAGTGATGCTGCGCAAACTCGAAGTGGCCGTCGGCCTGTCGATTGCCCTGTACCTGATGGTGCCGTTATTCGGCTGGAACCTGCGCGCCTACGAAGGCGGCGGTGTCTGGTACTTCAACCCGGTCGCCTGGCAGTTGCTGTTCGTGCTCGGCGGTGCGTGCGCGTTGCGCAGCGAAACAGCCACAGCAGCTGAGCACCCTCCGTTGCGCCAACAGCCCTTGTTCATGGTGGCTGCCGTCTACGTGCTGGTCGCAGGCATCCTGACCTTCAGCGAAAAATGGCCCGGCCTGCACGCCGCGCTGGTCTCCAGCCTGCACCTTGAAAGCCTTTACCCAATCAGCAAGACCGACCTTGCGCCCGTCCGGTTACTGCACTTCCTGGCCCTGGTCTATGTCGTCGCCCGACTGCTGCCAGCCTCAAGCACGTGGCTGGAAAACTGGCCTGCGCGCCAGACCTCCCGCATGGGGCGTTATTCACTGGAAGTCTTCTGCCTGGGCGTACTGCTCGCGCCACTGGCAGACATGGCCAATGCACTGGCAGGCGATACATGGCCCATGCAAGTGACCACGGCGATTGTCGGCTTGGGATTGATGATGTTGATGGCCAATGGGCTGGAGTTGAATAAACGCCTGGGGACATCGCCGCACCTATTGCCAACTTGAGAACAGCGTCACGTTTGCATGCCCTCTCGGAGATTTCCTACTGGTTTGTCAGGCCAAGTTTTTCAGGAACTGGCCGCTATTCGGTATGAGACTAAAGAGAGGGCAATGCTTTGAACATCAATGGAATTCCAAATCCGGCAAACATCCCGCAACAGATGGGGTTGGTAACCGGTGCTAAACCTGTTGATCCGACAGAAGACGTCAGCCTTCAAGAGGCCATTGAATTTGAAGTCAAAACGACAGAAAAAAATATATTTTACGAATATCAGAAAGAGCCGTGGCTGTTGGAGTCGATCAACGAACACATCACAAACAGGCTTGACTACGTAGCTCACAAAAAGAGACTCGACGTGCTGGAGCTTGCGCTGGTAAATGTCACCTATGATAGCTTTCGAAAAGAACTGCAAGAAACCCACCCCGACATTGCACGTAAAAACTTCGGTTTCACACTGACCGAAAGTGCATCCATCAAGATAATTGACTACGATAACAGCCTGACTGAAAACGACACATCAGTTCTTACCCACGCCATCAACGGGTTCAGAGAATTCAAAGAACAACTCCAACATCACGCAAAGACCATCATGACCCTGGTAGACCACGACCATGAAACATTTGGCGGCCGATATAAACTGACTATCAGCAATTTTCAGGACGTGATCGACTATGGCAAAATAATGAACACCAGCGTACAAAAAATGCAGGACGAATGGATACAGCAAGTCCAGAGTAATGCTGAGAAACGAGATTTTTCGTATATTTCGTTGGCGGTATGAAACATCAGCCTGGCGAGATAAATGATTCGCCAGGCTGAGTTAAATGTTAACCACGTGGGGCGACGGTTCGCAGAACGGTTTGTGTGCAGATGTGTCCCATGTAAAAAATATTAGGCATTGCCGTGATGGGCCCTAAAGAGAAATTACTTACGAAGTAGCGAGCCACTCTATAGTTACTTCTCCAAGTATTGAACCCCCTTTGCGCATGAACAAAATCTTGGGCCTCCGCACCTCCATAGCAACGTCCAAACTCAATGCGCTCAGAGGCGAATCCATCAGCACCGCTAACCAGAATATGCCTGATCGAGGCGTCTTTTTCACCAAAGCTCAGATCCAAAATAGCCATACCGCCTTCCAACGGCGTACCTTTAGTATCGCTGAACCTCACCTCAAGCAGAGCTTCTTTATAAATCTGCGTTGCCAACCAGCCAGGGTTAGTATACCCACTTGGAATCCTTATCACTCCCGGTTCATCGAGCAGCTCATAGCTTTTTAGAACAGGATAGGACCCAAATCTGACAGTGTATGGAAGCCTGCCACCTACCAGTGAGTTTCTTGGTGTGACCCTGATGATCACTTCAGCCCCAGGAGCCAGATCTTTAAACACCTTAGTATTGAGTGTTTGAGCAACCCATTCACCATTTTCGTAATACTCGGTCTTCCACTCGTTAGTGACCGGATCACCGACAGGGGTATAGAGCAATACATCTTGCCCACGATGCGAGACAAAGCCGTAGTAGTGGACGGGGTGTTTATCTGTCAACACATCGACCACCGAATGTAGTTTATCCAGCATGACGGTAAATCTTGGCTCGGAAATTTCTTGCACAGCGTCAGCCGCAACGGCTTCGTTGGTTTCATGACTTGATACACCGACCGGGTCCTCGGCACCTGTATTGGCATGAGCGCCGGAAGCCGATGCCATTATCACGAAAATGGACAACAAGCAAAAACCAACATATTTTCTTCCATAAGTATTCATAGGTAATCTCGCAGATTATGCAGAGGCAGGTTGCCACTGACAAAATTGACGCAATAGAAAGTTAAGCGTCGAGTCAACCCTCACATTAAAATCAAGGAAACTTCCTACAAAAAATAATCACCACTACAGCCTAGGAAAAATCCTACACACTTATCAGGCAAAGTTTTGCGAAGGTCTGCCGCTAGATAGTTATCATTGACACCAAAGAGCGCTTAGCATGCATATCAACCCTTTAGCTTCTGCATCACAAAATCAACAGCGCACTCTCTCGGGCTCGAGTTCCCTCACCTCACCTGCTGCTCCGCCAATCAAAATTCCTCAGGCGCATGATAACGTGCGTGATCCGAACGCTGAGTTCTATACCACCGAGGAAACACCCTGGTTATCCGACTACAAAACGTCGGCGGCAGGACGGGTTATGCTGGACAGTATGTCTGAAGAGATATCGAACCTACTCCGAAGTACATACCTGGGTGACTTAACTAAAGATTTTGATAAGACCCTATGCCGTATGTACGACAATTTTCACGATTTCAAGCAGCAGCTTTTTTACCTTAATACGGAGCTGTCAAATAAGCACTTCGGCTTCACGCTGGGTTTTAATCAGGAAATCCAGGTGACCGACCCAGACGATGTGCTCACCCCGGCAGAGTTCGCGTACCTGACCGAGAAGCTGAACGAACGTCAACAACTGAAGGAGGATCTGCGTGCGCACGCAAAAATTGTGATGACGTTACTCGATCACTACACAGAGAAATTCGGCAACCAGCACACACTCAACCTTGAGAATTACAGCAAGGTTATCGACTACGGGCAGGTCTTCAGTCGTAATCACATTGGCAACTTCATGGACACGATCATTTACCAGATCGAGCGCAATGCGCCGAAGCGTGAAGAAGAGCGCAAACCGTTGGTTGATCTTCACGTCTGATCAAGCCAGCGCCACTGCAGTTCATGTGTGACTGCAGTGGGATTAGTTCATGAGGCTCGTCCCCACTGCGCGCCTTCCGCCCTCGAAAACCTCCAGACAATTCCCTCCCACAATCCCATCCAGCGTCTAAGCTTGGGTCAGGTGCTTTGACAGGATGACCGGACAATCGACTATGGGCGCATTTCGGCATTCCGATAGCAAGCAAGAGACGCTATCCGCTGATCGTGAGGATGATCCTCGTACGCCCAAATATCCGCGTCGCACGCGATACGGATGGCGGGTCTTCTGGGTCGTGGTGGTGTTAGCCGGGGTTGCATTGGGCGTTGCTGTGGCCGTGGAGAGCAGAACCTCCAGGCTTCAGGCGCGCGAATTCAGCCGTTTTGCCGCGAGCCTGGGTTATTCGATGCAGCCTGGGCCGAGTCATGACGTGGTGTATCCCGGTGACGGGCCGTTCGACAGGCGCCTGGGCTATTCATCCATGGATGAATTCCTGTCGCGCCTGCTCAAGCGCGATTATGTGATTACGCGCCAGACCCGGTTTTCCCCGGAACTGCTGCGTTACGTCCGGCATGGTTTTTTCGTGCCTTACGAGGAAAAGACCCAGGCCGGGCTTTCGATCACCGATTGCCGGAACGAGCCGCTGTACGAGTTCAGATACCCACAGCAGTTTTACCCGACTTTTGCTGCCATTCCGCCGATGCTGGTGAACAGCCTGCTGTTTATCGAAAACCGTGACCTGCTCGATCCGCAGCAGCCCATGGCCAACCCTGCGGTGGACTGGCCACGTTTTGTCAAAGCCGCCTGGTCGCAACTGGCGAAGATGTTTGCCCTCCCCGGCCAGTCGGCTGGGGGCAGCACGCTGGCCACTCAGCTGGAAAAATACCGTCATTCCCCCGACGGGCTGACGCTGTCGGGTTCGGAAAAGTTGCGGCAGATGATTTCCGCCAGCGTTCGCGCCTATCAGCCGGGGACCGAGACGCTCGCCGTGCGCCAACGGGTGGTGCGTGACTACCTGAACAGCGTGCCGCTGTCTGCGGTGCCGGGGCATGGCGAGGTGCATGGTCTGGCTGAAGGACTGAGGGTATGGTTCGGCGCAGACTTCGGCAAAACCAACGAGATACTGGCGTCGAATCCAGGCAATAAACAGGCGCTGGCCGACAAGGCGCTGGCGCTGCGTGAGGTGCTCTCACTGGTAATCGCCCAACGTCGCCCGTCGCACTATCTGGCCAAGGGCCGCTCTGAACTCGCCGAGTTGACCGACAGCCACATTCGCTTGCTGGCCCAGGCCAACGTCATCGACCGACCGCTGGCCGAGGCCGCGCTGGCAGCCCAGGTCACCTACCGCGACTGGGCACAGCAACCGACCCTGCAGCCCATCGAAACCAACAAGGGCATCAGTGTCGCGCGCACTCGCCTGTCGAATCTGCTCAATCGCCCGCTTTACGACCTCGACCGTCTTGACCTGTCCGCCACCAGCACCCTGCATGGCGAGTTGCAGCGCAGCGTCAGCCAGTACCTGCATGACCTGGCCAACCCTGAGTTTGCGGCAAAGACCGGTTTGATGGGCGAGCGCCTGTTGACCCCGGCCAGCACGACACAGGTGCGCTACAGCTTCACGCTGTTTGAACGCGGCGTGGATGGCTCGCGGGTCAGGGTCCAGACCGACAGCACCGATCAGCCGTTCGATATCAACGAAGGCAGCAAGCTGGAGTTGGGCTCGACGGCGAAGATGCGCGTGCTGACGACGTATCTGGAGATCATCGCCGAGCTGCATGGGCGCTATTCGGGCTTGAGCCCTGCGCAATTGCGCAAAGTCCCTGTCGAGGAACCGGATCGGCTGACCCGCTGGGCGGTGGATTACCTGCTGATCAACAAGGACCGTGACCTGGCGAAGATGCTTTCGGCCGCACTCGACCGCACCTATTCGGCCAGCCCCGCAGAAGCGTTCTTCACCGGTGGCGGCATGCACCGTTTCAATAATTTCCGGCGCGAGGACAACGCGCGGATTCCAACCCTGCGCGAGTCGCTGCGTGAGTCGATCAACCTGCCGTTCATTCGCCTGATGCGCGATGTCGTGTGCTACAGCACCTATCAGGCGCCCAACAATAGCGCCGAGCTGCTCAAGGATGACGACAACCCGCGCCGTCAGGAATACCTGGCGCAGTTTGCCGACCGCGAAGGCACGGTATTCCTGCTGCGCTTCTGGAAACGCTACAGGGAAAAGACCACTCAGGAGCGGCTCGACACCTTCCTCGACGGCATTCACCCGACGGCGATCCGCCTGGCTGCGGTACACCGTTATCTGCTGCCGGGCGCTGATCAGGGCACATTCAACGCGTTCATCCGCGCCCACCTGGACGAGCCCAGGGCAAGCTCGAAACTCACCGACAAACGTCTTGCCGATCTGTACCAGAGTTACGGCCCGGGCACTTATGACCTGCCCGATCAAGGCTACATCGCCCGCGTTCACCCGCTGGAGCTGTGGCTGGTGGGCTACCTGCTCAAGCACCCGGAAGCACAGTTCAAGGACGCGGTGGCCGCCAGTCGTTTCGAGCGTCAGGAAGTCTATGGCTGGCTGTTCAAGAGTCGCCACAAAGGCGCTCGCGACAGCCGGGTGCGGACCATGATGGAGGTCGAAGCGTTTCTGGACATCGAGCAACGCTGGCAGCGTGTGGGTTATCCGTTCGACCACCTGGTGCCTTCGCTGGCGACGGCTATCGGCAGTTCGGGAGACCGTCCGGCGGCGCTTGCCGAGCTGATCGGCATCATCCAGAACGATGGGATCCGCCTGCCTGCGGTGCGCATCGACAGTCTGCACTTCGCCGCCGATACGCCTTATGACACCCAGCTGAGTATCAACCCGGAGCTGGGCAAGCGTGTGTTGCCATCGGAAGTCGCAGCGGCAATGCGCGAGGCCTTGTCGCAAGTGGTGGACGGCGGCACGGCGAAACGCGTGCAAGGCACGTTCAAGATGCAGGACGGCAGTGTGCTGGCGATGGGCGGCAAGACCGGCACCGGAGACAACAGGATCGAAAGCGTCGGTGCCGGCGGGCGCATTCTCAGCTCAAGGGCGATCAACCGCACGGCGACTTTCGTGTTTTATATCGGCGACAACCACTTTGGCGCGCTGACGGCGTTCGTGCCGGGACGCGCTGCCGAGGGCTTTCGTTTCACCTCGGCGTTGCCGGTGCAGGTGCTCAAAGGCATGGCGCCGATCCTGACGCCGTACCTGGAAAACCACGGACAGGCGATGTGCAACGCCCCGATTGCGGATCCGCCCAAGGGTGTCTGACCGGCGATGACCGCTCGTCTGCCAGCTCTGTGATTACAATAAGATATATCTTAAGGTATATCTAACTTGTAACCAGAGAGCAAAAACATGCGTGAAGATAAACACCCACCCCACCACCGTCCGCCGCATCTTCGTGAAGCAGGTGAAGATCGCGACGGTTTTGAAAAACGCCCAGGCCGCGAACGCGGTGGACGTGGCCCTCGGGTTTTCGCCCCTGGCGATCTGAAATTGCTGTTGCTGGCGTTGATCGCCGAACAGCCTGCCCACGGCTACGACCTGATCCGCAAGATCGAAGGTCTGTTCGAGGGTGCGTACTGCCCCAGCCCCGGCGTGATCTACCCCACCCTGACGTTCCTTGAAGAAAGCGAAATGGTGGTCGGCGATGCACAGGCCGGCAAGAAGCTCTACACCGTCACCGATGCGGGTCGCCAATCCCTGGAAGATCAGGCCGTGGCGCTGGAAGGTGTGCGCATGCGCATCGATGTCAGCAAGCGCTCACTGCGCGGCCACGATCGTCCGCCGGAAATCCATGAAGCGGTGCATAACCTGCGTCACGCGCTGCAGATGCACCATGGCCGCTGGAGCCCGGAAGAGATTCTGCGCGTCAGCGAACTGCTCAACAGCACGGCCAAGGCTGTCGTCGATGGGCCTCAACCTGCCTCGGAGGAGTCGGCATGAATTCGCCCCAGTCAATCCATCGCGTCATGCATGAAATCAAGCGACGCAAGCTACAGGTGGTGAGGGTCACGGAACTGACGCCCCTGATGCGCCGCATTACCTTGCAGGGGCCGGAGCTGGCAGGCTTCATCAGCCTGGGAACCGACGACCACGTCAAACTGTTCTTCCCGCAAACGGCAGAAGAGCAGGCAGCGCTGGAAAACCTCAACCCTGCCGGCGACAAGGACACACCGCGCCCGCCGATGCGCGATTACACGCCGCGTCGCTACGACGAAAAAACCGGGGAACTGGATATCGATTTCGTGCTGCATGGCGAAGGCCCGGCGGCCACCTGGGCCGCTCAGGCAGCGCCCGGGCAAGTGCTGCACATCGCAGGGCCAAAGGGTTCGATGGTGGTGCCGGACATGTTCGACAGCTATCTGCTGATCGGTGACGAAACCGCCATTCCCGCCATCGCCCGACGCTTGGAATCGCTGCCCGCCAACCGCGCTGCGCTGGTGGTGGTCGAAGTGGCCAACCCGCAGGAACAACAGGTGTTCGACAGCGCTGCGCAGGTCGACGTGATCTGGCTCGTACGCGGCGAACAGAATCTGCTGGACGTCACGCGTCGCCTGGAGATGCCCGAGGGCAAGCTGTACGCCTGGGTCGCGACTGAATCCGCGCTGTCACGCAAGCTACGTCGTGTGCTGCTCGACGAGTTCGGCCTGGAAGAGGACTTCGTCAAGGCCGCCGGTTACTGGAAGCTGGACAGCACTGCAGAATGAGCAGGACCGGGCGACTCACCGCGTACGACGAGACGCCCGTTTATCAACTCCCAGCAGCACCAATGCGATCAGCACAAAACCCAGCAGCACGCCCAGCGCGTTGATGAATGCAGCCGAGAAACCGAGCGTGCCGACATCGATGAACGGGTACAGGTAATCACCGAACATGTGGCCACGCAGCAGGACGTAGGCGAAGTAGACGAGCGGATAGATCGCCCAGAGCGGTATATGCCTCAGACGCAGCGCGCCCTTGGGCACGTACAGCCACCAATAAAGCACGAACGCCAGCGGCATTATGTCGTGCAGCAGTTCATCGGCCACCCACTGCCAGCCTTCCGGGTGCCACAAGTGGCGCAACAGGATGTTGTAGGCGATGCCCACCAGCGCAATGCTCACCGCAATGCCGCCACACACCACTGGATGGCGGAAGAACCGGTGGCCTGCCGACTGCTGTGTCGTCAGCGCGCAACTCAGTGCGACCGCTACAAGCATGTTGGTCAGTACGGTGAAGAAACTTGAAAAGCGTACCAGCCCACCCAGCAGACTGGCGTGATCGGCATAACGACCAATCAGGATCAGGTAAAGCTGAATCACCAGTCCAGACCAGCCGAGGCAGGCGGCCACGAGGGCGTAATAGCGCTGTCCCTGCGCAGGTTGTGGATGTTCGCTGAGCATCAATCGGTATCCTTGAGTGCCGGCTTCCGTGCCAAGCTATTCTGGCGGGCCTGTTACCAGCCCTTGCTGCGATGCAATTTCACATACAGCGCTTCGACCTTCTCCCGCGCCCAAGGGGTCTTGCGCAGGAAGGTCAGACTGGACTTGATGCTCGGATCGCTTTTGAAGCAGCGAATATCGATGCGCTCGGCAAGGCCGGACCATTCGTAATGTTCGACCAGCGCCCTGAGGATCTGCTCCAGCGTGACGCCGTGCAATGGGTCGGAGTTAGGTGTTGTCATGATGAGCCTTGCAACCGATGAAGAGGAGACGAACCTGAACGGATCTCTGGAGTACGCAGATGCTTCCCGAAAGTCTGCCATTGTAAGCGCCACGCCTTGATAAAACACCGTCGACCTGCAGCACTGTTGCCGGCTTCGCAATGATCCATGTCAGGTTTTTCGCTTTTAGAAAAATCGTTAGCGCCCTATCATTGCCGGGTTAAGGATTGAAGATTCCCCCTTCTGCAGATGTTCCTTCGGACAAAAGCCTATGCACGAATTCGGGCGGTGATGGTCTACGACTCAATGACCGCGCCGACCAAACGTGCAGCCGCGCTCTGCCCGACGGTTTAATTCCACCGTCGGCGATTCGTCTCAACAAGCAGCTTCAAGGAATGGCGCCAAGGCAGGCGATGCTTAAAACAAGATGTCAATTACTTACTTCTCGCGGAGATTCGCATTATGAGCACTGACGGTGCTTCAAATAGAAATCGCCTGTTACCGACCCTGCTCGGGCTGGTGATCCTGTTGATGGGGCTGGCCTTGCTGGTCGGTGGTGCCCGACTGCTGCAACTGGATGGCTCGTTGTATTACCTGCTGGCCGGTATCGGCTTCGCCGTGACTGGCGTGCTGCTGATCACGGGTCGTGCGGCTGCGCTGGGCCTTTATGCACTGCTGCTGTTCGCGAGCACCGTGTGGTCGTTGTGGGAAGTCGGCCTCGACTGGTGGCAATTGGTGCCACGCCTGGCGCTGTGGTTCGCCCTGGGTATCGTGTTGCTGCTGCCATGGTTCCGCAAGCCGCTGCTGCGCAACGGTCCGGCACGCATGGGCACCGGTGCATTGAGCATCGCTGTGGTGCTGGCCGGCCTGACCGCGCTGGCAAGCCAGTTCACCAATCCGGGTCGTATCGAAGGCCAGCTGGACCGCGAGACGGCTGGCACGACCAACACCGCCCCGGCCATGCCTGACGGCGACTGGCAGTCCTACGGCCGCACCGCCTTCGGTGACCGCTACTCGCCACTGGCGCAGATCACACCGGAAAACGTCAACAAGCTGGAGCCGGCCTGGACCTATCGCACCGGTGACATTCCGGGGCCGAATGACCCGGGTGAAACCACTGCCGAGAACACCCCGCTCAAGGTCAACGGCATGCTCTACGTGTGCACGCCGCACAGTCAGGTGATCGCGCTCGACCCGGATTCGGGCAAGGAAATCTGGCGCTTTGATCCGAAGCTCAGCACCCAGAACGCTGCCAACTTCAAGGGTTGGGCGCACATGACCTGCCGTGGCGTCACCTATCATGACGACGCTGCCTATGCCGCCAGCACCCCGGCGCAAAGCCCGACGGTCCCGGCTGCTGACGGCACGGCCACTGCCAGTGCTGCCTGCCCGCGCAGAATCTTCCTGCCGACTGCCGACACCCGTCTGATCGCGCTGAACGCCGATACTGGCAAGATGTGTGAAGACTTCGGCAACAAGGGTTCGGTTGACCTGACCGCCAACATGGGCACCTTCGCTCCGGGCGGCTACTACTCCACGTCGCCACCCGCGGTCACCAAGGACCTGGTGATTATCGGTGGCCACGTCACTGACAACGTCTCCATGGACGAGCCGTCCGGCGTGATCCGTGCCTATGACGTGCACACCGGCCGTCTGGTGTGGAACTGGGACAGCGGCAATCCGGAAGAGACTGCGCCGATTGCCGAAGGCAAGATCTACACGCGCAACTCGCCGAACATGTGGTCCATGTTCAGCGTCGATGAAAAGCTCGGCATGATCTACCTGCCGATGGGTAACCAGACCCCTGACCAGTGGGGCGGCGACCGTACGCCAGAGTCCGAGAAGTACAGCGCGGGCCTGGTTGCACTGGACATCGCTACCGGCCGCGTGCGCTGGGACTACCAGTTCACTCACCATGACCTGTGGGACATGGACGTCGGTGGTCAGCCGACCCTGCTGGACATGAAAACCGCTGACGGCGTCAAGCCTGCGGTATTGGCATCGACCAAGCAGGGCAGCATCTACGTGCTGGACCGTAGCACCGGCAAACCGATCGTGCCGATCAATGAAGTACCGGTTCCGCAAGGTGCTGTCGCTGGTGATCACACCTCGCCAACCCAGCCCAAGTCCGACCTGAACTTCATGCCGCCGCCGCTCAAGGAGCGCGACATGTGGGGCGTGACGCCGTTTGACCAGATGATGTGCCGCATCGACTTCAAGTCGCTGCGCTACGATGGTCCGTTCACGCCACCTTCGCTGCAAGGTTCGATCGTTTATCCGGGTAACTTCGGTGTGTTCGACTGGGGCGGTATTTCCGTCGACCCGGTGCGTCAGATCGCCTTCGTCAATCCTAACTACATGGCTTTCCGTTCGAAGCTGGTACCGTCTGCCGAAGTTGAAGGCGGCCCGGGTCGCAAGAGTGAAACCGAAGGCGTACAGCCGAACAAGGGTGCGCCTTATGGTGTGATCCTGGAAGCACTGCTGTCGCCGATGGGCCTGCCTTGCCAGGCGCCAGCATGGGGTTACGTGGCGGCGGTCGATCTGACCACGCAAAAAACCATCTGGATGCACAAGAACGGCACTGTACGCGACAGCTCGCCGATCCCGCTCCCGCTGACCATGGGTGTTCCAAGCCTGGGTGGTACGTTCACCACCGCCAGCGGCCTGGCCTTCATGAGCGCTACGCTTGACCAGTACCTGCGTGCTTATGACGTGCGTAACGGCAAGCAGTTGTGGGAAGCCCGCCTGCCAGCAGGCGCGCAAACCACCCCGATGACCTACACCGGCAAGGACGGTCAGCAATACGTGCTGGTCGTTGCAGGCGGTCACGGCTCACTGGGCACCAAACAGGGTGACTACGTGATGGCGTTCAAACTGCCGAAGTAATGCGTTGCTGAGGTCAATGAAAAGCGGCTACCGAGAGGCAGCCGCTTTTTTTTGGCGCCACTGAAACTTGATTTCAGTGGCGCCAGCTGCCGGGCAGGGCTGCGGATCTGTGACGCGGAGAGTCACGAAATGCATGCCAACGCGGAGCATTGGCACGATAGTGTTCACACGATCATCGTTCCTCACGCTCCATCGTGGGAATGCCGTTCTGGACGCTCTACGTCCTCTCGTGAATGTACGGCGCGGCGCGGATCTGTGACGCGGAGCGTCACGAAATGCATGCCAACGCGGAGCATTGGCACGATAGTGTTCAGACGATCATCGTTCCTCACGCTCCAGCGTGGGAATGCCGTTCTGGACGCTCTGCGTCCTCTCGTGAGGGCTTCTATCAGTGCGACTGACTAGCGCGCCTTGGCGCTGCTTTTATCACTGGCGCGCAGGATGTCGTTCCAGCGGCGGACCAGGTAGTTGTGCTCGTTCATGACCGAGTTCCACACGGCGATATGGCCCATGCGTTCTTCGTAGGAGCCGCCATCGCGGACTTCTCCGGCGTCGATCAGCGGCAAGCCGTCGCTGCCGAGCAGTTGTTCGCGGGCAGGCAGGCCGGCGTACCAGTAATCCCATTCGGCAGCGCTGAGGTGATCGCGGCTGCGTGCCGGATTGCCGATGTAATAGCCCTGCCGCGCCATCACTGCGCCGGGCCAGCCCGACAGCCACCAGTTCAGGTACGCATAGGCCGCATCCAGCACCGGGCCCTTGGCGTGACGTGACAGGGAAAGCCCTCCAAACCAGCCGCGATAACCTTCCTTCGGCACCGCGACGCGGTACTTCACACCCGCACGGTGCAGCCTGACCAAGGTCGGTGACCAGAGGCTCTGAATGTCGATGTTAGGGCTGAGCATCAGTTCGGCGGCTTCTTCATCGCCTGACCAGAACGCAGCAAAATGCCCTTGCTGCTGTTTGCGCACCAGCACATCAGCGAGCCGATCGATCTCTTCGATGCTCATGTTGCCGATGTCCTTGAAGCTCGCCAGCCCTGCCCCCTGCACCGCCAGCGCGGCATCCAGTGCGCCGATGGCCGCGTCGCTCTGCAAGGCGATGCGCCCGCCCCACACAGGGTCGAGCAACCAGCCCCAGCTTTCGTCCGCAGAGCTCAAGCCCTCCGGCAGGCGCTCGGGGCGATAGGCGAAGCTGTCGGCGTTATGGGTCAGCGGCAGCATGCTGATGCGCTCGGTCACCGCGCTGCCCAGGCTGCCGTCGTGTTGCACGAACAAACGCTCGCTGGGCACACTGCCGCTGCCAAGCTGGTCGGTAGGCCGCAGCCGGCCCTGCTTGGGCAAGTCGTTGATTTCGTGCCACAGCGCAATGCGCCGCGTGTCGATGGGTTGAATCGCCCGGGCTGGCCAGACGAAATCAACGTTATGAAACCATTGGTCGTAGAGGTCGTAGCTGTCTGGTTGCATGACCGCGATACGTTGCGCGGTTTGCACGTCATGAATCTGGTAGACCAGTTTGATCCCCAGTTCCTGCTCGGCCCGCTCACGCAAAGACTCCAGCAGGGTCACCGAGGTACCCAGCACGCGCAAGGTGATGGTCATACTGCCGACTCGTTGAGCGGCGGCGCGAAACTGCTGGAGAAGACTTCGAACGAACGACGCAGCAGATCGGGATCGAGACCGCGCAGGATGAACACCAGCCGCGAGGTGCGATCCTCGCCCGGCCAGGCGGCAAGGTGCACCGGCGCATGCAGGCAATGCTGCACACCATGAATCACGATGGGAGCCTGATTGTCGTTCACGTTGAGCAGCCCTTTGACGCGGAGGATTCGTTCACCGTGGCATCTTAACAGCATCGACAGCCACACCCCGAAGCCGACCCAGTCCAGAGGCCGCTCGAACGTCAGGCAACAGACCTGCGCATCACCATGCCGCGCGGAGGTCGACAGCACCCGATGCAGTTGCCAGCGCGTCACTTCAGCGGCCGGTTCTTCGCTGCGCATGCCCTCGCCCAGCAGCAACTGATCGCCGCTGTGGACATCCGCCGTATCCAGCAGCGGCGCAGAAAAATTCAACGCTTGCAGATGCTCGCGCAGGCCTTCCAGCACCGACTCGTCGACCAGATCGGTCTTGCTCAACAGCAGCCGGTCCGCCGCCGCGACCTGCGCCAGCCACTCCGGATGCAGTCGCTCCTGCAGCGTCGCGTGACAGGCATCCACCAGCGTGACGATCAGACCGATATGAAAACGCCCGCGCAGTTGCAGGTCGTTGCTCAGCGTGGTGAGAATCGGTGCCGGATCGGCCAGGCCGGTGGTCTCCAGAATGACCCGGCGAAACGCAGGAATTTCACCTCGACTACGCCGCTCCAGAAGACCGAGCAGCGCGTCTTTCAACTCACCGCGGACGGTGCAGCAGACACAACCGCTGGGCAGCAGCACGGTATCTGGTGCGACCTCTTCAACCAGCAGATGATCGATACCCACGTCGCCGAATTCGTTGATCAGCAGCGCGGTGTCGCCCATGTTTTCATCGGCCAGCAGGCGCTTGAGCAATGTAGTCTTGCCGCTGCCGAGGAAGCCGGTAATCACGTTCAGGGCAATACTCATGATGACCTCTGCAGATGATCGAGCAGACCTGAATCAAGCGGATCCAGCGGCCGGCCGATCAGCAACTCGGCTTTCTGCCAGAGCTGCTCCAGCCCGGTCGCAAGCTCCTGCTTGCCGGTGGCCCCGAGCAGGAGATAGGAAACGCCTTGAAAATCTTCGACCTTCAGACGAAACGGCGCGACCACCTTGTTGATGGCAGCAATACGCCGCAAGCGCTCACGCCGCCGGGGCAGTTCTGCAGCCAGCGGATCGCTCCAGTGCACGTCTTCACCCAACAGCCCGCACAATCCACACATCAAGTGTTCTCCAGCTGTTTGCTCATGGCATGACGTCGCCGGAATTGGGGCCCAGTGTCTGACCGACGAACAGGTTGCCGCCCGGCTCGCTGGCCAATAGCACCGCCACAGGGGCGACCTCCTCGGCCAGACCGAAGCGGCCGAGTGGCAACTCGGCGGCCTTGGCGGTTTTCCAGGCGCTGCTGATCCCGGCGACCAGTGGGGTTTCGATAGGACCGGGCGCAATGGCGTTGACCAGCACGTTGTCCTTGGCGACTTCCAGCGCCAGAGACTTGCTGAAACCGATCACCCCGGCCTTGGCGGCGGCATAATGGGTCAGTTCGGCACCGCCCTTGATACCCAGTTGCGAGGCGACATTGATGATGCGCCCCCAGCGCTGGGCAATCATGTGCGGCAATGCCCGCTGACTGGCCACGAAGACGCTGGTCAGATCAATGCGCAGCATGTCGTTCCACATATCGAGGGTCAGGTCGACGCAACGTGCCTGGGTCAGCATGCCCGCGTTGTTGACCAGAATGTCGATGCCACCGAACTGCTCGACACAGGCATCGACGCTGGCTTGCGCGCCGTCGACACTGCCGACATCGGCCACGCACTCCTGAACCTGCGCGCCCAGTTGGCGGCACTCTGCAGCGATCTTCGCCAGGCTGTCGGCGTCTCGGTCGCCCAACACCAGACGCGCGCCTTCAGCCGCATAGGCGCGGGCGATGGCTGCGCCGATACCACTGCCTGCTCCGGTGATCACTGCGCGCTTTTGTTTGAGTTGCTGCATGGGTCGGGTTCCTCGGTTGGTTTGGGGATCACGGCGTATGGCTCGCGAACGCTCAGTCACTGGCACGCCATTCCCAGCGTCTGTACTGAACGCTTCGCGAGCAAGCTCGCTGCCGATCCGAATCGATCTACTCGGGCCAGCGCACGGTCAGGCCGCCGTCGATCACGATGCTTTGTCCGGTCAGGTAACTGGCGTCATCGCTGCACAGAAAACGCACCAGCGCAGCGACTTCATTCGCTCGGCCGACCCGGCCCAGCGGGATGGCTTTGGCCGCCTGCGCCAAACCTTCCGGCCCCAGCGAGTTCTTGCTGTCCAGCGATTGCGGCGTCTCGATCAGGCCGGGAATCACCGCGTTGCAACGGATGCCCTTCGGGGCGAGCTCCACCGCCAGTGACCGACACAGCCCTGGTACGCCGGCCTTGGCCGCTGCGTAATGGGAATGGTCCTGCCAGCCATACACCCCCCCGGCAATCGAGGAAATCGCCACCAGCGCCCCGCCCTCGCCCATGTGCCGGACAGCGGCGCGGAAGGTGCGCATCACACCGGTCAGGTCGACGTCGAGCATCTCGTTCCAGCGCTCGTCGGTCATTTCCAGCAAGGGCGCGCGGCGCAGCAATCCGGCATTGGCGACCGCGTAGTCGATGCGGCCGAACGCCTTGACCGCCTGCGCGGCAAGGTCATCGACCGACTCGGTGAAGGTCACGTCCAGTGGCAGCATCAGGCATTCGCCGCCCGCCTCCGCCACCAGCCTGCGGGTTTCGTCCGGATCATGCGGGTCAGCCGGATAGAACCCGCCTGCCACCGCCACACCCTGGCGGGCAAAAGCCACTGCCAGGGCCTGACCGATGCCGCTGGCGGCACCGGTTATCACTGCAACTTTACGCGTCATGTGCTGCTCCTCATTTCACCGTTTCAGGTCGCACGTGTTTAGCGGCGAACATCAGCGCACCCGACAGGAAGCAAGGCACTGCGCCAAAGTACAACGCCGAGGTCTGCCAGTCGCCGCCTGCGCTCAGTACCGATGTGGCACCGAAGCCTGCGACCACTGCACCGAGCGGACCCATGGCATGGATGATTGCGCCGCCCGTGGCACGAATGCTGGTCGGGAAGCTTTCGCTGATGAAGAACAATGCCGCCGAGTACGGGCCGATCAGGAAGAACAGCCCCAGGCTGTACAAGCCGACCACCGTCACCATGTTGCTCGGCCCGTAAAGCATGCCGGCAAACGCCAGGCCGCCGAGCATCCAGCCAAGGCCGATAACATTGCGGCGACCGATCCGGTCACCCATCCAGCCGTGACACAGGTAGCCGCAATAGCCCACCAGGTTGGACAGCACCAGAATGATCAGCGAGTTCTCGAACGAGATGTGGTGGACGCTGACGATCACCGTCGTGCCCAGCACACTGAACACCTGAATGGCCGCCCAGTTGAGCAGGATCGCCGCACCGATCACCAGAGTCGCGCGGCGCGAAGAACCGCGAAAGGCAGCGCCGATACCGGCCTTGCTGTGTTCTTCGTAATCCACCCCGTACGTCTGCGCCACGGCCTTCGCCTGGCTGAGGTCGCCCTTCTTGCGCAACTGGGTGATGCGTTGATGGATCTGAAACTGCGGGCTCTCCTTGAGCTTGCGCGCCAGGATCGCGATGACGATGGCCGGGATGGCCGCAAACACGAAGCAACCCTGCCAGCCGATAACCGGCAACAGCACCGCCGTCAGACCAGCCGCGATCAGCGCACCAACCGGCCAGCCGCCCTGCACCAGGCTATAGATGAAGCCACGGCGCTTGGTCAGTCGCGGGTCGTCGGATGCAGCGTAGATTTCGCTCAGATAGGTCGCGTTGACCGTTTCCTCTGCATAACCCAGACCGCCCAGCGAACGAATGAGGATCAGGGGCGACTTGCCCCACGCTCCGCCGATGGCCGTGAGCGCCGAGCAGATCGCCGAGCCACTCACGGTGAAAATGATACCCACGCGCCGTCCCAGGCGATCTACCAGCGGGCCGATGGCCAGAGCCACCACCGCGGTGCCGACCGCGACCCAGGTCGCGATTTCGGCCTGTTCGACCTCACTCCAGCTGAAATGCCGACCGATTTCCGGTAACAGCGTGCCAAACAGAATGAAGTCATATACCGCAAACACCCACGCGAAAAACGCAATCCATGTGGCGAACCGTACTTGCTCCGGAGTCAGTTGCTCAGGTTTCCAGCCGGTCAGGTCGAGCTTATTGTAAATGGACATGAGTGACGCCTCGGACAGGGCAATGAATCAGCGGGTACGGGGGTTGCGACGCACGAAGTCGTCGGCAATCTCGTCGAAAGTGACGAACTTGACGCCAGCATGGCTTTGAATGTGCTCGATCAAGCGCTCCAGCATCAGCAGCACTTGCGGGCGACCAGACACGTCCGGGTGAATGGTCATGGTGAATACAGCGTGTTCATGTTCGCGATAGACCCAGTCGAACTGGTCGCGCCACATCTCTTCCAGGTGCCGAGGGTTGACGAAACCATGGCTGTTCGGCGCCTTCTTGATGAACATCATTGGCGGCAGATCGTCCAGGTACCAGTTGGCCGGGATTTCCACCAGATCGGTTTCTTCGCCACGTACCAGCGGCTTCATCCAGGTATCCGGATGCTGGCTGTAATCGATTTTGGTCCACTTGTCGCCCACCCGAACGTAGTAAGGATGGAAGTCGTTGTGCATCAGGCTGTGGTCGTACTTGATGCCTTTCTTGAGCAGCAGCTCGTTGGTGACGTTACTGAACTCCCACCATGGCGCGACATAGCCGGTCGGACGTTTGCCGGTCATTTGCGTGATCAGGTCGATGGATTTGTCGAGGACGATCTCCTCTTGCTCCGGGGTCATGGCAATCGGGTTTTCATGGCTGTAACCATGCACACCGATTTCATGCCCGGCATCCGCCACGGCTTTCATCTGCTCGGGGAAGGTCTCCATGGAGTGCCCCGGAATGAACCAGGTGGTGCGCAGACCGTAACGCTCGAACAACTTGAGCAGACGCGGCGCGCCGACTTCACCGGCGAACAGGCCGCGGGAAATATCGTCCGGCGAATCCTCGCCACCATAGGAGCCCAGCCAGCCGGCAACGGCATCCACATCCACACCAAACGCACACAGAATTTCTTTGGCCATCGTTGTTCTCCCACGGGTTAATCAGATCGGCTTCGCGCGGTACGGCACGCGGGCCGGTTGGCACTGCAAAACGTGTTCAAGGGGCTGCGATCAAGGACTCCACGGTCAACGCCGCCCGCAGCAGCCGTGCGTCTTCGCCTGCCGGTGCGCTGAGCAACAGCCCGGTGGGCAAGCCCGAGGCATCGCGGCCGCTGGGCAGTGACACACCGGGCATGTTCAGCAGGCTGCCGGGCATGGTCAGGCGCAGCGTGGCGAGGTTGGTTTGAACGAACAGATCGTCGTCCTTCAGCAGCGGTGCGAGCGGCGGCGCCACATGGGCCACGGTCGGGGTAATCAACAGCGCGCCGTCCAGTTCGAGGGTCAACTGCTCCTGCAAGCGTTCGCGCGCGGCGTAAAGATTGACCAGCAGGCTGGCCGGCATGGAACGGGCGGCCTCCAGGCGCTTGCGAACTCTGGGGTCGAGCTGGCTGGCGGCGTCGCTGTCGAGCAACGCCTGATGCAGCGCAAACGCCTCGGCGGCGCCAAGCCAGCCCTGTTGCTGGGTCAACAGCAACGTGGCCTGAAATGCCTGGCAAGGCTTGACCTCGATCAGCGCACCGCCTGTACGCAAGGCTTCGACGGCACGCAACAGGTTGTCGCGAACGGCCGGCGTGACGCGCTCGTCCTCCAGCACCGCCTGATCGAGCAGAAAACGCTGACCGGCCAGGCTGCGTGGTATCAACGATGAAGGTTTGCTGCGCGCACAGAGCAGATCGTCGATCACCAGAGCGTCGCGCACGCTGCGGGTCAGTGGCCCGACGCTGTCCAGCGTCAGTGCCAGCGGGAAAACGCCGTCGCGGCTGTAGCGGCGGCTGGTGCTGCGAAACCCCACCAGACCGTTGAGCGCTGCCGGCACACGAATAGAACCGGCGGTATCGGTGCCCATGGCGATCGGTACGGTTCCGTTGGCCACGGCGACTGCCGAACCCGAAGACGAACCGCCAGGAATACGCGGTGAGCTGTCGCTACTGGGGTTGATCGGCGTGCCGAAATGCGGGTTCAGGCCCAGCCCTGAATAAGCGAATTCACTGAGGTTGGTCTTGCCCAGGCTGACCATCCCGGACCGTGCCAGCAGCCCGACACTCGGCGCATCCAGCAGCGCGGGCGACAGGTTGGTGCGCACCGCGGCACCGGCGGTTGTGACGCTGCCTGCCACATCGAAAAGATCCTTCCAGGCGATGGGCACGCCGTCGAAGGGACTCAATGGCTGCCCTTGTTGCCAGCGGACCGCAGACGCTTCGGCTTCCCTGCGTGCCCGTTCGATACTCATGGAAATGAACACATGATCGGCGGTTTCTGCCTGTTGCAGAGCCTTGTCCAGAGCCTGCACAGGGTCACTGCGCCCCTGAGCAAAATCCTCGGCCAGTGCGCAGGCATCACGGGTAACGCTGTGACTCCCGGTATCGGTCATGGACATCACACCTTTAAAAAATGTACTTATTAATAAAATGTACATTTAACAAAGGCAGATTCCATGCCAATCTGCACGTCGCGACACCCTGACCCGATCGAGCTGATGGCCCTTTCGCGCTGGAACCGCCGTACTAGAAACCTTTTTGCAAAGGGATCAATCAGTTGCGATAGGGCATCGTCAGCGCACAGGATCGTCATAAAGAAATAATGTATCTTTTATAAAAGGTACATTTCAGTGCAAAAAAGTAACGGTGGCCCCATGAGCGAGCATAAGGACGTGTGCCAAGGTGACAACAGCGCTTCTGTGCGAGAATCGTCCGTCAACCGCCAGAAGTGTATGAAACCGATGTCAGAAGAGGACCCGCGCACCGCGTCGCGCTACGCCATGATTCGCGAGGTGTTGCGTAACGCCATCGTCTCGGGCGCGGCCGCCAATGGACTGGTGCTGCTTGAGGCACCGCTGGCAGAACTGTTCGGCACCAGCCGGGTGCCGGTGCGCAAGGCGCTCAATCTGCTGCACGAAGAAGGCTTGATCAGCCGCTTCGACGGCCGGGGTTATCTGGTCAATCCTGACGCGCAGGAAGTCGAGCCGCTGCGCCTGAGCCTGAGCCACAAGCAGTTCGGGCTGGACAGCAGTGAAGAACTGGTCGATACCCGCCCGCTCGGCGAACGCATTCATGATGAGATCGGTGCGGCACTGTCAGCCTGTATCGCGTTTGGTCACTACCGGCTGGATGAACAAAGCGCCGCGCAGCATTACGGAGTAAGCCGCGCAGTGGTTCGTGAGGCGCTGATGCGTCTGCGCGATCGCGGCCTGGTGGAAAAAGAGCCTTACTCGCAATGGCTCGCGGGGCCGCTGACGGCCCGGGAAATCACCGAAGACTACGAATTGCGCGCCTGCCTCGAGCCCGAAGCCTTGCGCCAGACGGCGCCACAGCTGAGCCGCGAAACCCTCGAAGCGATGCTGACTAGAGTCATCGAGGCGCAAAACGCCGAACAGTGCAGCCTTGAGGAAATCGAGCGCCTTGAAGATGATCTGCATCAGCAATGCCTGGGCGGCCTGCAAAACCGCAAGATCGCCATGCTGATCAGCCAGGCGCAAAGCCCGATGATCATAAACCGGATTTTCTACCGCTTGCTGAGCATTGGCGCCGATGAAGCGATGCTGGCCGAACACCGGCTGATCATCGAATTACTGCTGCACGGCGCCTTCGACGCCGCCGCCCTGAACCTCAAGGAACACCTGCTACGCGCCCGGCAGCGCATGCTGCAACGCCTGAAAGTCCTGTCGGTATTGCCGGAGCAGGAAGTGCCGGGGTATCTGACGCGGTTGAGTTGAGATGGGGCAAAGTTGGAGTTAAAGCGACAGAGACTATCGTTACCACGCTCCAGCGTGGCAACGCAGTTCTGGACGCTCTGCGTCCGATCCCCAACACGCGGCGCGGCGTCGATTTGTGACGCGGAGCGTCACGAACGGCATGCCAACGCGGAGCATTGGCACGATAGTGTTCTCGCGCAAGTGCTCTCCCTGAAGATTATCGTTCCGCACGCTCCAGCGTGGGAACGCTGTTCTGGACGCTCTGCGTCCGATCTTGGACGGGGAGCATTGGCACGATAGTCAGTGTGTGTTTCAGGGCTACAAATCACTTGCCGATCACTTCGCCGCGCATCGGTGCCAGACGGGCGATGAGGCGGTTTTGTACGGGGACCGAGACCTTTTCGGTGTCCATCGAGGCGATGAGGTCTTCGACCAGCGCGTTGAAATCGCTGGGCGTCAGGTTCTGGCCCTTGTGCGCCTCGGCCATGCTGTCGCCGCTATAGCGACACGGGCCGCCGGACTCGACGCAGAGTTGCTCGACCAGCTTGTCGCGCAGACGCACGATGTCGACTTTCTTGAAGTGCTCGACGATCCGCTGATCCTTGGCCACGTTTATCAGCATGCCTTCGACGATGCGCTGGATACCGGCACGCTGGCCCAGGCCCTGGTAGAGGCTGTCATCCCTGGGTGGCTGTTGCTGCTGCGCGCAACCGGCCAGTAGCGTCAGCATCATGGCGATCAGCAAGCGCCTCATCAAAAACTCCCCTGCACAGACAGATAGGTGCCGTTCTGGTTATCCAGCGTGGCGATTTCACCCAGGCGGGCGTAAGCCAGAACCACGGACACGTGCTTGTTGGGGAAATAGCCGAGAAACACATCGGCCCAGTCACTCTCGCCTGCAAACGACAGGTTGTCCGGCTTCTCGCGATATTCGACGCCCAGCGCCCAGCGCGGATTGAACAGCACGGCTACCGAACCCTCCTTGAGCAGGCTGCGGCTGTCGCGCCGATCGCCGCCGAACCCCAACAGTCCGGTTTCGTTGGCGCGGCTGTAACGCACGCCGCCGTTGACCACGACGTTGTAGCCGAACGCCGCACCCATGAACAACCGACTGGCCGTCAGGTAGCCTTCGACATCCGAGTCACGCCGGGCGCCGACCAGGCTGGGAATCAGGAAATCGTTCTGATGCTTGTACTGCACACCCAGAGAAACCTGCGGCAGGCTTTCGTAGATCAGGTCGCCGAACAGCCGCACTTTGACGCCGAACACGTCCTGACTGAGGTTATCGTCCGGCAGGCTGAGCCTGTGCTGCAGGTTGCTGATATCGAAACGCTGATGCGCGTAGGACAACTCCACGCGATTGCCATAGGCGAACGCCAAGCCTGCCACATCGAGGTTGTAGTCCGGCAGATTCACGTGCGTGGCGAAGGCGGTAGCGCCCCACTCGCCTTGCTCGCTGTACCCGGTGATCACCGCCCACGGGGTTATGCCGCCGCCGGCGCTGCCTTCAATGCTGGTCGCGCCGCCCGTGGCGATCAACCGGCCGTTGTCGCCCAGGGCGGACGTCGGAGCAACGCCCGCCATGCCCACCAGCAAAGACCCCAACAGCAGCGATGTTTTGTGCAACATGGATTAATTCACCATAAGACCGGGTGAGGCCTGATACGTAGCAATCCATGCCTCGAACGCCGACGCGGTCAGCGGTCGACTGATCAGGTAACCCTGGGCCGTATCGCAGTGCCAACGCCGGAGCAGGTCCAGGCTGTGTTGGTACTCGACACCCTCTGCCACCACCTTCAATCCGAGGTTGTGGCTCATTTCAATGGTCGATCGCACGATCACTGCGTCCTCACTGGTTTCATCCAGATTGCGCACGAAAGACTGATCGATTTTCAGCTCTTGTACGGGCAGACGTTTCAAGTGAGCCAGTGACGAGTAACCGGTGCCGAAATCATCGATCGACAGGCTGATGCCGCAATCGCGCAGGCGATGCAGGACGATCAGTGCCTTTTCCGGTTCGCTCATGACGGCGCTTTCGGTGATCTCGAATAACAGTTGTTCGGCAGGTATGGCGTATTGCTTGAGCAGTTTCACGACATAGCCGACCAGATCATCACCCAGCAGGTCATCGGCGGAAATGTTTACCGACACCTGCAGGACCAGCCCGCGCTTACGCCATTCGGCCAGCTGGCGCATCGCTTCTTCGATCACCCAGTTGGTCAGCAGGTAAATGCTTCCGGTACGCTCGGCGAGGACGATGAATTCAGCGGGCGAGACATTACCGAACTGCGGATGAGCCCAGCGCAGCAGCGCCTCGGCCTGACGCACATAGCCCTGACGAATATCCAGCTTGGGCTGGTAATGCAGCATCAATTCGCCATTCTGCGCGGCTTTGCGCAGATCACGAATGAGCGTGATCTGTCGCTGGTGGGCCAGGTCACGTCCATCCTGATAGATCTGCAGGCGACCGGGAAGGAACGCGGCGTCCTTGCGGGCAATGGCCGCACGGTTGAGCAATTCCTGGGCGGAATCACCGTGCTCCGGGTACACCGTGATACCAATGCAGCATTCAAGCGCGTACTCATGATTGTCGATACGCTGCGGCTCACTGAGCAGACGCTGCACAGCGTCAGCCATGCCCACCGCGCCAGCGCTGGACGTGTTGTCCAGCAACAGCAGAAACTCGTTGGCCCCCAGACGCGCCACGGTGTCGCCGGCGCGCAGATTGCCTTGCAGGCGCTGGCCCGCCTGCCGTAACAATTGGTCCACACCATCGGCGCTCACGCTTTCGCTGATCGTGGCAAGGTTCTCTATGCTCAGAGACAACAGAGCAACCCCGCGATCTGCCGCAATCGAACTGCCCAGACGCTCCATCACCAGCGCCCGGTTGGGCAGCCCGGTCAGGTTGTCGTGCAAAGCGTTGTGGGCCAATTGCCCCTCGCGCACCGCAATGCCTTGCTGCATGGTGTTGATCGCGTCGGCGAGCATGCCCAGTTCATCACTGCGGACCAGCGTGACCGGGGTTTTATAGTCGCCATCACCAATGCGTTTGGCCGCCGTGGCCAGGGCCTGAACCGGCAGCGAGACGCTTCGCGCCAGCGCCAGTGTGCCGATCAGCGAAGCCACCAGGGCAACCATGGAAATCCAGAAGATCTTTTGATTCAATGGCGCGAATGCCTGATAGGCCTTGTCCAGAGGGCTCTGCAACAGCGCGATGACCTGCCCGTCGCCGCCATTGCTGGTGTTGGCGAGCATCAGCGTCTGGCTGAGAAAGTTAAGATTCGATTGCTCGGTGAGCAACATCTGGCCTTCCGAGGAGCTGCGCATCAGCTCGATCAGGCCCGCGTGCAAGGCCTCTGGCTGAGTACTGATCAGTTCACCGTTCTTGCCGTCTTCTACGGTGAGAAAAGACACTTCCAGACCGCTGAGCGAGCGCAGTTCTTCGGCAATATCGCTGTCGATGGTAAAGCCCATGACCACGCGGCCGATCGGCAATGGCGCGAGAACGGTGGCCTCCACCAGCAAATGAGGGTCTCCGCCGCCGGGCACAATGAGCACTGACTGACCGGCACGTTTGGCGTTGCGCAGGGCCTGGTCATAGACAAACCTGGAACCCTCGGGGACTTTCGGTACGGTGCTGGCAATCACTACGCCATCCATGCCCAGCAGGAACATGTCGCTGGCATTGATGCGCTTGCCGTGGTTGAGCAGCACCGAGCGAATGGTCGAGGAATCGGCACTGGCCACGGCATCGCGAAAGCCAAAATCGGCTGCCACCAATTGCACGGTGTCACGCAAACGCTTGCCGCGCAGGTCGATCAGCCGTTCGAACACACGACTGCCCACCTCCAGTTGCGCCTGAGCCTGAGTGCGCACCGCCTCGCCTGTTGCAACCTTGACGGCGATGTAGACCGCACTCACGACAATCAGCAGCAGGACAATCAGAACCCCGGCGATGCGCGCCTGAAAGCTGGCTTTAAATTTCATTCATGCGTGGCCTTGTGGAAGGCGTCACCGAAGCCGCCTGGTGCGGGCTTGCCGGGTTTGTCCTCGGCTTGCATTTCGACCGCCAGGTTGAAACGCTGGGTGAGCCCGGCGGCAGGCACCTCGAACTCGCCGCCCGATACCGGCTGCATGTCCGCGATCTGCGGGTGCCAGAGGGTGGCGTTGTAGTGCCCGGCGGGCATCTGATCGAGCTTGAGCTGGCCGTTGCTGTCGGTCACGCCGAACCATGGCTCGTCGGTGACGTAGATGTAACCGACCATCCAGTCGTGGATGTTGCAGCCCAGCACCACCACGCCGGGTTTGTCGAACAACAGCGGATCCGAGGGCGTGCCCTCGTAAAGTCGCAATTCGAAGCGCTTGGCCGGAGAAAAGGAGTAGACCTGGTGGCGGATGTTGTCGCTGTTGGGAAACTTGACCTGAGTGCCGGTGTGGATGGCCAGTACATGTGGCGCAAACTCCTGATCACGCTGATCCATTGATGCCTTCAACGCAACGGGTGAAGGATCGGGCGGCCCTTTGAGGGTGACCACCGCATCTGCAAGGGGCTTGCCCTCCTTGTCCATCACCTGCGCGGTAAAGGTGGCAGCCGATGCGCTCGCAGCCGAGGCTACGCACAGTCCGGCCAGCAATGCCGATATAAATACGTTGGTCATACCTGATTCAACCCATAACGGCAGCGCCGTAAATGAAATAAGCCCGCTCTTTTCTACCCTGACAGGCCCCACCACTCATAAATAGCGGTTTTCCAATCGCTTTACAGACTATCGACCAAGACTATTGAAACCTGAGAGCCACCGCCCCATCTAAGAGCCATGTTCAACTTCTCAGGTGCCCCATGAACGACCAGCAGACAGACTCGCCAGATTTGCCCAACGACGCAGACGAGCACGATGTGTCTCTGAGTTCCGACAGCACCTCGCTTGCCTTGCCCGGCCAGAACCTGCCCGACAAGGTTTACATCATTCCGATCCACAACCGTCCGTTCTTTCCGGCGCAGGTCCTGCCTGTCATCGTCAATGAAGAGCCGTGGGCCGAAACGCTGGAGCTGGTCAGCAAGTCCGAGCATCATTCGCTGGCGCTGTTCTTCATGGACACTCCGCAGGAAGATCCACGCCACTTCAAGACTGACGCACTCCCCGAGTATGGCACTCTGGTCAAGGTTCACCACGCCAGTCGTGAAAATGGTCGTTTACAGTTCGTCGCGCAGGGCCTGAGCCGGGTGCGCATCCGTACCTGGCTCAAGCATCATCGCCCGCCGTATCTGGTAGAAGTCGAATACCCGCAGCAGCCCAATGAGCCGACCGATGAAGTGAAGGCCTACGGCATGGCCCTGATCAACGCGATCAAGGAACTGCTGCCGCTCAACCCCCTGTACAGCGAAGAGCTGAAGAATTATCTCAACCGTTTCAGCCCCAATGATCCCTCGCCGCTCACCGATTTTGCCGCTGCCCTGACGTCAGCCACCGGCGTCGAATTGCAGGAAGTACTCGATTGTGTGCCGATGCTCAGGCGCATGGAGAAAGTCCTGCCGATGCTGCGCAAGGAAGTCGAGGTTGCACGCCTGCAGAAGGAAATCTCTGCCGAGGTGAACCGCAAGATCGGCGAGCATCAGCGCCAGTTCTTCCTCAAGGAACAGCTCAAGGTCATCCAGCAGGAGTTGGGCCTGAGCAAGGACGATCGCAGCGCCGACATCGAACAGTTCGAGCAGCGTCTGGAAGGCAAGACCCTGCCGCCACAGGCGCGCAAGAAGTTCGACGAAGAAATCGGCAAGCTCAAGGTGCTGGAAACCGGCTCGCCCGAATACGCCGTGACTCGCAATTACCTGGATTGGACCAGCTCGCTGCCATGGGGCATCTACGGTGCCGACAAGCTGGACCTCAAGCACGCGCGCAAGGTACTCGATCAGCACCATGCCGGGCTTGACGACATCAAGGCGCGGATTCTGGAATTCCTTGCGGTGGGTGCCTACAAGGGCGAAATCAGCGGCTCGATCGTGCTGCTGGTCGGCCCGCCGGGGGTGGGCAAGACCAGCGTCGGACGCTCGATTGCCGAATCGCTGGGGCGGCCGTTCTATCGCCTGAGCGTGGGCGGCATGCGCGACGAGGCCGAAATCAAGGGCCACCGCCGTACCTATATCGGTGCGCAACCGGGCAAGCTGGTGCAGGCGTTGAAAGACGTTGAAGTCATGAACCCGGTCATCATGCTCGATGAAATCGACAAGATGGGCCAGAGCTATCAGGGCGATCCGGCATCCGCGCTGCTGGAAACCCTGGACCCGGAACAGAACGTCGAGTTTCTCGATCACTACCTGGACTTGCGTCTGGACCTCTCCAAGGTTCTGTTCGTGTGCACGGCCAACACGCTGGACTCGATCCCCGGCCCGCTGCTTGACCGGATGGAAGTGATTCGCCTGTCCGGCTATATCACCGAAGAGAAGCTGGCGATTGCCAAACGCCACTTGTGGCCCAAGCAGTTGGCGAAAGCCGGCGTTGCGAAAAACAAGCTGAGCATCAGTGACAGCGCCCTGCGCGCCGTCATCGAGGGCTACGCTCGCGAAGCCGGTGTGCGGCATCTGGAAAAACAGCTCGGCAAGCTGGTGCGCAAGGCGGTGGTCAAACTGCTGGATGCGCCTGATTCAGTGATCAAGATCGGGCCGAAAGACCTCGAAGCGTCGTTGGGCATGCCGGTGTTCCGCAGCGAACAGGTGCTGTCCGGCACTGGCGTGATCACCGGTCTGGCCTGGACCAGCATGGGCGGCGCCACCCTGCCGATCGAGGCGACGCGCATTCATACCCTTAACCGCGGCTTCAAGCTGACCGGTCAATTGGGCGATGTGATGAAGGAGTCGGCCGAAATTGCCTACAGCTACGTCAGCGCCAATCTGTCGAAGTTTGGTGGTGATGCGAAGTTCTTCGATGAGGCGTTCGTGCACGTACACGTCCCCGAAGGTGCCACCCCGAAAGACGGCCCGAGTGCGGGTGTGACCATGGCCAGCGCCTTGCTGTCCCTGGCCCGCAACCAGCCGCCGAAAAAAGGCGTCGCCATGACCGGCGAACTGACCCTGACAGGGCATGTACTGCCCATCGGCGGTGTCCGCGAAAAGGTTATTGCCGCGCGGCGCCAGAAGATCCACGAACTGATCCTGCCGGAGCCTAACCGTGGCAACTTCGAAGAACTGCCGGACTATCTGAAGGAAGGCATTACCGTGCACTTCGCCAAACGCTTTGCGGACGTGGTGAAGGTGTTGTTCTAGAGCTTGATACTGCGCATGCCCCCACGCTGAATTGGCACGAGAGGTGTTCTATCGGGCGCCTCTCATTCCGCACGCTCGCGTGCGGAACGATCATCGCAACTATCGTGCGACGCTCTGCGTCGTATGCCTTTCCGGACGCTCTGCGTCCTCTTGCGACGCAGAGCGTCGAGAACTGCGTTCCCACGCTGGAGCGTGCGGAACGATCATCTCAACTATCGTGCGGCGCTCCGCGTCGTATGCCTTTCCGGACGCTCTGCGTCCTCTTGCGACGCAGAGCGTCGAGAACTGCATTCCCACAGGATGGGAATGCAGTTCTGGACCCTCTGCGTCCGACCCAGAGCGTGACAGCTGTCGTACTCCCCCACAAAACTCCGATCAGTTATCCTTGAGCCTCGTATCGCGATACCGGAACTTGCCATGACCCCTGCCCGTTTCATTGCCCCGCTGAGCCTTGCGCTGCTGACGGCGTGCGCTCAGACGCCGAAAAACATTGTGTCCATCGACACGCAAAGCGACTGCCCGCTGACACTCACGTCCGGGCAGACGCTGATCCTGACTCTGCCCAGCAACCCTACCACCGGCTTTCGCTGGCTGACCCAGAACCCGGCCCAGAATATCCTGCGCAGCCTGGGGCCTGAGGTATATGCCAACGCCGAGAGCAAGGAGATGGTCGGCAACGGTGGGCAATCGGTCTGGCGCTTCAAGGCCACCGATGCCGGGACCAGCCGGCTGATGATGGTCTATCAGCAACCCTGGGCACCCGAAGTCGCCCCGGAGCAGACCTTCGAGTGCGCCATCAGCGTGAAGTGAGGCGTTGCGCGCGGCTTGTCCGACAGCACGTACTGCACCATGCATCCCGGCGGCAACTTGGCTAGAATGCCCGCCTTTCAAAGCCTTCGCCGGAACCGCCGTGAGCAAAGAAACCGACCGCATTTTCGCCCAGCCGCTGCCCCAGGTGCCTGACTTCGCTTTCAACGAAGACGTGGTGCGGGTATTCCCGGACATGATCAAACGCTCGGTGCCCGGCTATCCGACGATTGTCGAAAACCTCGGTGTGCTGGCCGCGCAATTTGCGCAACCCAACACTGTGCTCTATGACCTGGGCAGTTCTCTGGGCGCTGTTACCCAGGCCTTGCGCCGTCATGTACGCGGCGAGGGTTGTGAGGTCATCGCGATAGACAACTCCAGTGCCATGGTCGAGCGTTGCCGTGAATACCTCAACGCGCAGGACTCCATGTTTCAGGAGTTGTTGCCGGTGCAGGTCCTCGAAGGCGATATCCTCGCCCTGACGTTCAAACCCGCCTCGGTGGTGGCGCTGAACTTCACCCTGCAATTCATCGCCCCCGACCAGCGCCTGGCATTGCTCGGGCGCATTCGTGACGCACTGGTGCCCGGCGGCGCGCTGATCCTCTCGGAAAAACTGCGCTTCGACGACCCGCAGGAACATGCGCTGCTGACGGACCTGCACATCGCCTTCAAACGCGCCAACGGCTACAGCGACCTGGAAATTGCCCAGAAACGCAGCGCCATTGAAAACGTCATGAAACCCGACAGCCTCGAAGAACACCGCCAACGCCTGCTTGCGGCAGGTTTTTCCAAGGTGGTGCCGTGGTTTCAATGCCTTAACTTCACCTCGTTGATTGCCCTGCCATGATTGATCTCGCTCCCCTCGTCCGTCGTCTGGCGGGAACCCCTCTGGCCGATTGGGCCAATGGCCTGCAGGCTCAGCTCGACACCAAGATGGCCAAGGGTCATGGTGACCTGCAGCGCTGGCAAAGTGCGCTGGATGCCTTGCCCGACCTGCAGCCCGAGCGAATCGATCTGATCGACAGTTTTACCCTGGAAGCCGAGTGCAACGGCGAGACCCGCACCGTCCTGCGCAAGGCACTGCTGGGCCTGTCACCGTGGCGCAAGGGGCCGTTCAATGTGTTCGGCGTGCACATCGACACCGAATGGCGCTCGGACTGGAAGTGGTCGCGGGTTTCGCCACACCTGGACCTCAAGGGCAAACGCGTTCTGGATGTCGGCTGCGGTAACGGTTATTACCAATGGCGCATGCTTGGCGCCGGGGCCGACAGCGTGATCGGGGTCGACCCCAACTGGCTGTTCTTCTGTCAGTTTCAGGCCATGCAGCGCTATCTGCCTGACCTGCCCGCCTGGCACCTGCCGTTCGCGCTGGAAGACTTGCCCGCCAATCTGGAAGGTTTCGACACGGTGTTCTCGATGGGCGTGCTGTATCACCGCAAATCGCCCATCGACCACCTGCTGGCCTTGAAAGACTGCCTGGTAAAAGGCGGCGAGCTGGTGATGGAAACCCTGGTAGTGCCGGGCGATGTCCATCAGGTGCTGGTCCCGGAAGATCGTTATGCGCAGATGCGCAATGTCTGGTTCCTGCCTTCAGTGCCTGCTCTGGAGTTGTGGATGCGCCGTGCCGGCTTCACCGATGTGCGCTGCGTCGACGTCAGCCACACGACGGTCGACGAACAACGCAGCACCGAGTGGATGCGCTTCCAGTCCCTGAGCGACTATCTGGACCCCACCGATCACAGCAAGACAGTCGAGGGCCTGCCTGCCCCCATGCGTGCGGTGATCGTGGGGCGCAAGCCCTGAGGGACGAGTTATCTGGCTGCCGCCACGATCAACGCTTTCATCTCGGCCACTGCGGCCTTGAAGCCGACGAACAGAGCATGAGCCACCAGCGCGTGGCCGATGTTCAGTTCGTTGATGCCCTTGATCGCGGCGACCGCTTCGACGTTGTGATAATGCAGGCCGTGACCGGCATTGACGATCAGCCCTTGGGCGAGACCAAACGCGACGCCGTCGGCGACCCGCTGCAGTTCTTCGGCGACTTCAGTCGGGGTCTGAGCATCGGCATAGCGACCGGTATGCAGTTCGATGGCGGGGGCGCCGACGCGTTTTGAAGCGGCGATCTGACGCTCGTCGGCGTCGATGAACAGCGAAACCTCGCAGCCAATCTTCGCCAGTCGCTCGACCGCCGCCTTGATCCGCGCTTCCTGCCCTGCCACGTCCAGACCGCCTTCGGTAGTCAGCTCCTGCCGTGTCTCAGGCACCAGGCAGATGTGCGCCGGGCGAATGCGTTCGGCAAAGGCGAGCATTTCTTCGGTCACGCCCATCTCGAAATTCATGCGGGTCTGCAAAACGTCCTTGAGCAGCAGGACATCGCGCTCCTGAATGTGGCGGCGGTCTTCACGCAGGTGAACAGTGATGCCGTCGGCGCCTGCCTCTTCGGCGTCCAGAGCAGCCTTGACCGGGTCCGGGTAACGCGTGCCACGGGCCTGACGCAAGGTGGCTACGTGGTCGATGTTCACGCCGAGAAGGATACGAGTGCTGTGGGTCACGGTGGTCTCCAGAAAAAATGGGCGAGCTGGTCGAAGCAGGCTGTAGAGAATAAAGCCTGATCAAGGCTTGCGAAACAGTTCACGACTGACTAAAGGGCGACCGCCCAAGTGAACCGCCAGCGCCTGACGCATCAGGCGCTTGGCAGCGGACAATGCGCCAGGGACGCTCCAGTCCGCTTCGGACATGGCCAGCAATTCCGCGCCCTGAAACAGACCGGGCTGAAGCAGGTACACACGCTCGAGCCCGGCATCGACCTGCAGACGATACATGCCATCAATGGCCAGTGGTTCGCCGTTGATGTCGGCGTCCATCGCGAAGCCATAGCCCAGGTCATCCAGCAAGCGCCATTCGAACGAACGCAGCAACGGCTCCAGCGGACGCCCCAGGGAAAGGGCCAGCAGCGTGGCAGCGTAATGTTCGAACACGGCAGGATGAGGGTCTTCGGCAGGCAACAGGCGAATCAGCAGCTCGTTGAGGTACATGCCGCTGAACAGCGCCTCGCCGGTCATCCAGGTAGCGACGCCGGCGCTTTCCATGCGACCGACATTCTTCAGCTCGCCCCGCCCTCGAAACTCGACCTCGAGGGGCACGAACGGGCGTGCCAGCGAACCCGCCTTGCCCTTGGCACTGCGCAGCACGGCACGCAGACGCCCCTGAGGCGTGAGGAAGTCGACCAGCGCGCTGTTTTCGCGATACGCACGGCTGTGGAGCACATAAGCAGGTTGGCCGGTAGGCGTGCTCATCAGGCTGGCTCGAAAGGGAAGTGTTCGCCCGACCATAGCAAGGTCGGGCGAAAGGACAGCTTAGAGGTCGCCGTAGCCAAGGGAACGCAGTGCGCGCTCGTCATCGGACCAGCCACCTTTGACCTTGACCCACAGGTTGAGCATCACCTTGGAGTCGAACAGCAGTTCCATGTCACGACGCGCATCACTGCCGATGCGCTTGATGCGATCGCCCTTGTCGCCAATGATGATCTTCTTCTGTCCGTCGCGCTCGACGAGGATCAGCGCATGGATATGCAGGGTGCGGCCCTGCTGCTTGAACTCTTCGATCTCGACGGTGATCTGGTACGGAAGCTCGGCACCCAGCTGGCGCATGATCTTCTCGCGAACCAGTTCGGCAGCCAGAAAGCGGCTGCTGCGATCGGTGATCTGGTCTTCGGGGAAGAAGTGATCATTCTCGGGCAGGTGCAAGGCAATCAGGCTTTCCAGCGCTTCGAGGTTGTGGCCATGCTGCGCGGAGATCGGCACGATGGACGCATTCGGCAGCTGGCCCTGCAGCCACTCCAGATGCGGCATCAGGTCGCTCTTGTCCTCGATGCGATCAGTCTTGTTGATCGCCAGGATGACCGGACCCTGCACATACTGAACGCGCTCCAGCACCATCTGGTCTTCGTCTGTCCAGCGGGTGCGATCGACGACGAAGATGACCACGTCGACGTCCTTCAGCGCCGCCGAAGCCGTCTTGTTCATGTAACGGTTGAGCGCTTTCTCGCCATTCTTGTGCATGCCGGGCGTATCGACATAGATCGCCTGCACGGCGCCCTCGGTCTTGATGCCCAGCATGTTGTGGCGCGTGGTCTGCGGCTTGCGCGAGGTGATCGCGAGCTTCTGACCGAGAATGTGGTTGAGCAGCGTGGACTTGCCTACGTTGGGACGGCCGACAATGGCAACATAGCCACAGCGTGTTGCGGTTGTATCATTCATGACCGTTCTCCACGCCCAGGGCGATGAGTGCTGCTGCGGCGGCTACCTGTTCGGCGATCCGGCGGCTGACACCCTGTCCTCGGCTTTTTTCATTCAATAGGTTGATCTCGCATTCGACGAAAAACGTCCGGCAATGCGGTTCGCCCTGGATATCCACCACCTCGTAACGCGGCAGTTCGCAGGCCCGCGACTGGAGAAATTCCTGCAGTCGGGTCTTGGGGTCCTTGTTGGTGTCCACCAGCGTCAGGCTGTCAAACTCGGTTGTCAGCCAGGCCAGGACGCGCTCGCGCGCCGCCTCCATGCCTGCATCCAGGTAGATCGCCCCGATCAGCGCCTCGAGCGCGTCGGCGAGAATCGACTCACGACGGAAACCACCGCTTTTCAACTCGCCCGAGCCCAGGCGCAGGTATTCGCCCAGATCGAAACCACGGGCCAGCAGCGCCAGGGTCTCGCCCTTCACCAGCCGCGCCCGCAAGCGGGACAACTGGCCTTCGCGAGCCTGGGGGAAACGCTCGAACAGCGCCTCGCCAGCCACGAAGTTGAGAATGGCATCACCGAGAAACTCCAGACGCTCATTGTTGCGACCGGCAAAACTGCGATGGGTCAGGGCCAGGACCATCAGCTCCTGATCCTTGAAGGTGTAGCCGAGCTGACGCTCAAGGCGGCTCAAGGATACGCTCACGGTTTACCCACGCTGAATTGCTTGTCGAACTTCAACACCAGATCGATGTTCTGGAACCACGGTTCACGCTGCTCGTAATTCAAATGAGCCTGGAACGCATTGTTCTCCACCGTCACTTTCAACGCCTTGTTCAAATCTATATCCCGAATGCTGTTGACCTGCATGTTCTTACCGACATAACCGTAAAAATCGTCGACCGTGGTGATGTCCAGGGTCTTGTTGGTGTCGACCGCTTCGATGATTTTTTTCATCGTCATGTAGTCGAGGTAGTGCGGGACCAGCTTGAAGGCCGTGCTCGTCGCAAACGCGACCAGCGCCAGCACTAACAGCCAGCCCACGAAAGAAAAGCCTTTTTGAGAAGTAGAGAACGCCATGTTCGACTTCGACCTCAAGAGTGCAACGCCTCCTGACCGGGTCGACTCATGCTTCAGAGGCGTTTCCAGTCAGCCCAAATGACATACGGCGCTGCTCAGGCAGCGCCGCATCGATTACTTGATCAGCCCTACGCGCGCAAAGTTGGGGAAGTGGCTCAGTTTCGGCTCGGGCCAGCTCATCCACACCGCAAACGCCTTGCCTACGATGTTCTTGTCCGGGACCATGCCCAGCTCGTCCTTGGGAATGTTGGGATCATCCCAGTAACGACTGTCGTTGGAGTTGTCACGGTTGTCGCCCATCATGAAGTAGTGCGCGGCAGGCACGGTCCATTCACTGTCAGGCGGCGCGCGGTAGCGGCTCATTTCCTGACGGATCTGATGCTCGACTTCGCCCAGCTGCTCTTCATAGAGTTCAGCGCTGCCCAGTGTACCGGGCTCGGTGCCGATCAGCTTCTTGGCGACCAGCTCGCCATTGATGAACAGCCGCTTGTCGCTGGTGTAGCGAATACGATCACCCGGCAGACCGACGACACGCTTGATGTAATTGACGCTCGGGTCGCTCGGATAGCGGAACACCATCACGTCGCCACGCTGCGGATCACCGATCTGAATCACCTTCTGGTCCAGTACCGGCAGGCGAATGCCGTACGCGAACTTGTTGACCAGAATGAAATCACCCACATCCAGTGTCGGCTTCATCGAGCCCGAAGGAATCTGGAACGGCTCGACCAGAAACGAACGAAGCACCAGCACGATGAACAACACCGGGAAGAACGATTTGCCGTACTCGACCAGCAAAGGCTCTTTGTTCAAGCGCTCCACGACAGCAATGTCAGGTTCGCCCACGCTGCCCTGATAGTTGGAAATGGCAGCCCGGCGACGGGGCGCCAGGATGACCAGATCAATCAGTGCAAGCACGCCACAGACGAAGACAGCGATGACCAACAACAGCGGGAAATTTAGTGACATAGGACCTGACTATTCCAACCTGAGCACTGCAAGGAAGGCTTCCTGTGGAATTTCCACGTTGCCGACCTGCTTCATGCGTTTCTTACCGGCCTTTTGCTTCTCCAGCAATTTACGCTTGCGGCTGACGTCACCGCCGTAGCATTTGGCCAATACGTTCTTTCTAAGCGCCTTGACGGTTGTCCGGGCCACAATCTGACCGCCGATAGCCGCCTGAATTGCCACGTCGAACATCTGTCGAGGGATCAGCTCTTTCATCTTCTCGGTCAACGCACGCCCTTTGTAGTGTGCGTTGTCGCGGTGAACGATCAGGGCCAGGGCGTCGACCTTCTCGGCGTTGATCAGAACGTCGAGCTTGACCAGGTTGGCCGACTGGTAGCGATCAAAATGATAATCCAGCGAAGCATAACCGCGGCTGACAGACTTGAGACGATCGAAGAAGTCCAGAACCACTTCGTTCATCGGCAAATCGTAGCTCACCTGAACCTGCGTGCCGAGGAACAGCATGTCGTGCTGTACGCCACGTTTTTCGATGCACAACGTAATGACGTTGCCCAGGTGCTCCTGCGGCACAAGAATATTTGCGCGAACGATGGGCTCGCGCATGTCTTCGATGGCCGACAGGTCAGGCAGCTTGGAAGGGTTATCGACGTAAATCGTTTCGCCGGTCTTCAGTAACAGTTCGAAGATTACGGTTGGCGCGGTGGTGATCAGGTCGAGGTTGTACTCACGCTCCAGTCGTTCCTGGATGATCTCCATGTGCAGCATGCCGAGGAAGCCACAGCGGAAGCCGAAGCCCAGCGCGTCGGAGCTCTCGGGCAGGTATTGCAGTGAAGAGTCGTTAAGCGTCAGCTTTTGCAGCGCTTCACGGAAGTCTTCGAAGTCGTCCGAGCTGACCGGGAACAGGCCTGCGTAGACTTGTGGCTGAATACGCTTGAAGCCGGGCAGCACGTCGACGTCGGGGGTGGTGCTCAGGGTCAGGGTGTCACCCACCGGCGCACCATGAATGTCCTTGATGCCGGCGATGATGAAGCCTACTTCGCCCGCTTTCAGATCGACGGTCGCCGAGTGCTTGGGGTTGAACACGCCCACGCTGTCGACCAGATGCAGCTTGCCGGTCGACTTGACGAGAATCTTGTCGCCCTTCTTGACGCGGCCGTGGCGCACACGCACCAGAGACACGACGCCCAGGTAGTTGTCGAACCAGGAGTCGATGATCAACGCCTGCAGCGGATCTTCGATATTGCCGGTCGGTGCAGGAATGGTTGCGACCAAGCGCTCGAGGACCTCGTCAACGCCCATGCCGCTCTTGGCGCTGCACGCCACGGCATCGGTGGCGTCGATACCGATGATCTTCTCGATCTCTTCCTTGACGCGGTCCGGATCGGCCTGTGGCAAGTCCATCTTGTTCAGTACCGGCATGACCTCAAGGCCCTGCTCGATGGCGGTGTAGCAGTTGGCGACCGATTGCGCCTCGACGCCCTGCCCTGCATCGACGACCAGCAACGCACCTTCGCACGCGGCCAGAGAACGGCTGACTTCGTAGGTGAAGTCGACGTGCCCCGGGGTGTCAATGAAGTTCAGCTGGTAGGTGATACCGTCTTTGGCCTTGTAATACAGGGTAACGCTGTGGGCCTTGATGGTGATCCCGCGCTCGCGCTCAAGATCCATGGAGTCGAGCACCTGCGCTTCCATTTCGCGCTCGGTCAGGCCGCCGCACATTTGAATGAAGCGGTCGGCCAGCGTCGACTTGCCATGGTCAATGTGGGCGATGATGGAGAAATTGCGGATATGACTCAAATCACTCACGGATCAACACTCAAAAAGGTTGCAGGCAGATTGCCCGCCGAAAAATAGCCGGGAATTGTACCTGAACTAAGCAAGAGGCGTCACGCTTACAGGCACCCGGATCGGCGCACGGTAAACAAACGGGCACAAAAAAGGGTGGCCATGGCCACCCTTTCCGCTTAAACCGACCGGTTACTCGGACAGCTTGAAGGTGATGAAGGTCGCACGACCCTGACGCAGAACGCGCATCGAGACAGAGCGATCCTTGGGCAGGCTTTTCGCCACCTCGGTGAACTGCTTGCTGGACGTGATCGCCTGATTGTTCAAGTGAGTGATCACATCACCCGCCTGCAGACCGATCAGCGAAGCGGGGCCGCCTGTGACTTCCTTGATGGCAACGCCACCTTTGAGGTCCAGGGACTTCTTCTGCTCGGCGGTCAACTCGATCACCGATACGCCTAGACGATTACTGCTGCGCTCGGCACCCGTACCGCCAACATCGCCCATCTCCTGACCTTCATCAGGCAGTGCGCCGACGGTGACCGTCAGCTTCTGACGCTTGCCGTCACGAATCACTTCAAGTTCGGCCTTGCTGCCGTCCTTGAGGTTGCCGATCAGGTGCGGCAGGTCAGCCGACATGACGATTGGCTGGCCGTTGGCGCTCAGAATCACGTCACCCACCTGCACACCGCCCTTGGCAGCCGGGCCATCTTCAAGCACCTGCGCAACCAGCGCGCCGGCAGGCTTGTCCAGACCAAACGACTCGGCGAGGTCTTTGTTCACTTCCTGGATGACCACACCCAGCCAGCCGCGGCTGACTTTGCCATTGGCCTTGAGCTGGTTGGCGACATCCATGGCGACGTCGATCGGAATTGCGAACGACAGCCCCATGAAACCACCGGAGCGGGTGAAGATCTGCGAGTTGATCCCGACGACCTCGCCAGCCATGTTGAACAGCGGGCCACCGGAGTTACCCGGGTTGATGGCCACGTCGGTCTGAATGAACGGCACGTAGGTGTCGTTAGGCAGGCTGCGCCCCTTGGCACTGACGATACCCTTGGTCACGGAGTGATCGAAACCGAACGGCGAGCCGATCGCCAGAACCCATTCGCCGACCTTGAGCGTATTGGAATTGCCCAGTTTGGCGGTCGGCAGGTCCTTGCCATCAATTTTCAGCACGGCAACGTCGGTACGCGGATCGGTACCGACCAGCTTGGCCTTCAACTCGCTGCGATCGGACAGGCGTACGAGAATCTCGTCAGCACCATCGATTACGTGATTATTGGTCAGAACGTAGCCGTCAGGGGAGATGATGAAGCCCGAGCCGAGGGACTGGGCCTCACGCTGGCGATCACCCTTGCCTGCACCCGAGCCTGGCGGACGCGAACCCGGCGGCATGCTGCGCTCGAGAAACTCGCGGAGCATCGGCGGCAGGCCTTCCAGATCAGGCATCTGCTGATTGGCGACGGCACGGTCCGGCAACTTCTGGCGCGTGCTGATATTCACCACTGCGGGCGATGCCTGCTCGACCAGCCCGGTGAAGTCCGGCAGGTTTTCGGCCTGAGCCGTAGCCACCTGACCGAGCATCAGCACAGCGGCAATCAATGAAAAGTAGGATTTCATGCGTGGTATCGACATATGGCTCCCGTTTGTAACGAGGAAAAAATTAAGCAGTCCGAAGCAACCGACTCAAAGACCTCAAGCAGCGATGCTTATCTCTGGATCAGCGACATGACCTCTGAAAACGACAAAAGGCCAGAGCTGCGAGGCTCTGACCTATAGAAAAAAAACAGAGTTTTTGCAATCTGCAAACCTCACCAAACATTTCAGCGCCTTTGCTCAAGCCAGGTTGAGTGCGGCCTGGCGGCTTCTGTAACCCAGGATGAAAATTTTTACATCCGGGGAGCCGTGACTCCAAATGTTTATTTATTGGCTGAAGGTTCGTCGTTACGCATCGACAATGCTATGCGCTCTGCAGTACCCATCGGGACTTCTCCGACGACCGTCACCATCATGTCGCCCTGCGGCGTTGTCAGACGGCGGGAAACAGCCACTGTCGGGCCTAGCTGGGTGCGAATATCCGAAGACGCGCCACCTTTAACCGATTCGATGAACACCGAAAAACGCGCCAGACCGTCGCTGTACATGAGATGGGTCACCGGCGACTGCGTAGCAGGGTCTTTGCGTACACCGCTGCTGCTGACGTCAAAACCCGGCGGTAACCAGTCCGAATGCCATGCCACAGGGCTTATGGAAGCCTCAGGCTTGGTCTTCACCACAGAAACAGGCTTGCAGTCGGCACTGGTCTTGAGCATCTGCTCGGACAGCGCGCTGGCAGTATCGAGATCGGTAAACTGGAAACGCTCGAGCAACTGCCCCTTCTCGCTCAACAGAAGCGACTTGAGCACAAGACCGGTTTCGTTATCCAGGTGCAGTTCGAGACCGTATCGATGCTGGTCCTTGGGGGACAGCGCAACGATAGTCGCCTGACGACCGGCCACTCTGGATTTGCCGGCAATTTTCATGTCGTACCAGGCGGACAGTCTTTTAACATCGAATGCGCGGGCAGAAGAGTCGGCCGGATTGGCCACACCCGCTTCGAGCGTGCCGCTGACGCACTGAGTAAGCCCGTCAACACGCAACACTTCCTGAGCAGAACCATCAAGCTGCAGCAAGCGCTCCTGAATATGGCCGTCCGCTATGCGGTGCCAGATTCGGTGAGTAGAAAAACTACCGTTGCGCTCGTATACAAAGGTGCCTTGATAGCTTTGCTGCTGATCAACCTTGGCAAGACGATTGATTGCGTCTTGCGCATCATCAGCCTGTACCGGGAGGGCAAGCCATCCACCAAGCAGTAGTGGCAGTAGAGGGACGGCTCGCATGATCCTCCTTAACGGTTTTCCAGACTCGCAGCACGTGCGTATGGCAGCGCGCTTTCAGTACCCTTCAACGCTGCTTCCTGAGCGTGCTGGCGCAGATAGCCCGGCAGACGCTGGTCACCTTGGCCACCGCCCTGCAATACACCATTGGCCATAGGACCAGGCGCTTGCTCGGCGCTTTCAGTGTAGCCAGCCAGTACGGCCGGGCCTTTCACTTGCGGAACAGTCAGATTGGCAGGCTGTTGGGTCTGCTGTGCCAGTTGCGCACCGGCAATGTCGTCCTGGTTATACAGGCGGACACCGGCCAGAACGGCTACGGTAACCGACGCTGCAACGGCCAGACGACCCAGCGTACGCCAAGGACCGCGAGCTACCTTGAGCGGGCTGACTTCATCGGCGATCGCGGCAGATACAGCAGCCGAGATATCCAGATGAGGGACCAGCAGCTCTTTGTGCATCGCTGCACGAGCAACTTGGTAACGCGACCAGGTGGCGCGAGTATCGGCATCGTCAATGGCATTCAATACCCGACGTAATTCCAGTTCGTCCGCTTCATTATCAAGTACCGCGGACAGCGATTCCTGCAGGGCTTCACGACTCATGGCGGGTTCCTCTCTTGGGCTATCGCCGCTGTCTCAGGATTCCTGCAACAACGGCTGCAGGGCTTTATCGATGGCTTCCCGAGCGCGGAAGATCCGAGAGCGCACGGTACCAACAGGACACTGCATGACGCTCGCAATGTCTTCATAACTCAGACCATCGAATTCACGTAAAGTTAGTGCCGTACGTAAATCTTCCGGGAGAAGCTGGATGGTCCGATGGACGGTGCCCTCGATCTCATCCCTCAACAATGCACGCTCCGGCGACTCGATGTCCTTGAGGCCGTGGTCGCCGTCGTAGAACTCCGCGTCTTCAGACCTTACATCGCTATCCGGTGGTCGCCGACCTCGCGAAACCAGATAGTTCTTCGCCGTGTTAATGGCGATGCGGTACAGCCAAGTGTAGAAAGCACTGTCACCGCGAAAATTTCCGAGAGCACGGTAAGCCTTGATAAAGGCTTCCTGTGCAACGTCTTGAGCCTCATGGGTGTCGTGCACGAATCGCACGATCAACCCTAGAATTTTGTGCTGATACTTCAGCACCAACAGATCAAATGCTCGCGTATCGCCACGCTGTACGCGCTCGACAAGCTGCTGATCCTCTTCCTGGGTTAGCATGAACACTCCTCGTTAAGCATGAAGGAGTGTTGCAACTGATATTGTTCAGGCTCGCAAACATAGACTCGGGCTTTTCGCAAAAGTTCTCCCCCTTCAAGCAAGTTTCCTGCAAGCCATCATAAAGCGTGCACGAAAAACGCAGCTCGACACGGTCGGCTGCGCGAATAGTCTTGTCGCCAGTTTCGCAGTTGATGATCACTTATCTAACCCTGCGAAATAGACGCTGTTCCTGTGTAGGCAACCTGCTATTGAGCATGGTTCTTTACAAAAAGTTCCATTGACACAATCGCCGGCGTGAGCCTCAAACTGCATAAAGTTCCCTTGAATCAACGCGCTGGAGCATTTCCAGCAACCGAACAAAAGGAAAACAATAGGCATGCGGTCCGGGACTGGAGCACAATCCAGACCCGCCGTGGTCTCACATTGCCATGTAGGCGAGGCTATTGTGCCGTTACCCCAATACTTATACTAGTGGTCGCCAAGGGCAGAATTCGCAGATGAGCCAACATTTTCAGCATGACGTACTGGTAATCGGCAGCGGCGCTGCCGGGTTGAGCCTGGCACTGACCCTCCCCGACCACCTGCGGATTGCGGTCCTGAGCAAGGGTGATCTCGCCAACGGCTCGACCTTCTGGGCGCAGGGCGGTGTTGCGGCAGTGCTGGATGACACCGACACCGTGCAATCTCATGTTGAGGACACGCTGAACGCAGGTGGCGGCCTTTGCAACGAAGACGCTGTGCGTTTTACTGTCGAACATAGCCGCGAGGCGATTCAATGGCTGATCGATCAAGGCGTGCCTTTCACCCGTGGCGATGACGCAGACACCGACGAAAGCGGATTTGAATTTCACCTGACGCGTGAAGGCGGCCATAGCCATCGGCGGATCATTCATGCTGCAGACGCCACGGGTGCCGCCATTTTTCGCACCCTGCTGAAACAGGCAATCGAACGCCCCAATATCGAATTGCTCGAACAGCGCGCCGCCATCGACCTGATCACCGAACGCCGCCTTGGCCTGGACGGCCAGCGCTGCCTCGGTGCCTATGTGCTCAACCGCCACAGTGGCGAAGTGGATACTTACAGCGCGCGCTTCACAATCCTGGCGTCGGGCGGCGCCGCCAAGGTCTACCTGTACACCAGTAACCCTGACGGCGCGTGTGGCGACGGCATCGCCATGGCCTGGCGTTCCGGCTGCCGGGTGGCGAACCTTGAGTTCAACCAGTTTCACCCCACTTGCCTGTATCACCCGCAGGCCAAGAGCTTTCTGATCACCGAGGCACTGCGCGGTGAAGGGGCTTACCTCAAGCTGCCTAACGGCGAGCGCTTCATGCAACGCTTCGATGAACGGGCAGAACTGGCGCCGCGCGATATCGTTGCCCGCGCGATAGACCATGAGATGAAGCGGCTGGGCATCGACTGCGTGTATCTGGACATCAGCCACAAGCCGGAAGCCTTCATCAAGACGCACTTCCCAACCGTCTATGAACGCTGCCTGGAATTTTCCATCGACATCACGCGCGAACCGATCCCCGTAGTCCCCGCTGCGCATTACACCTGTGGTGGCGTGATGGTGGACAGCAAGGGGCATACCGATGTGCCGGGCCTGTACGCCATCGGCGAGACCAGCTTCACAGGCCTGCATGGCGCCAACCGCATGGCCAGCAACTCGCTGCTGGAATGCTTCGTCTATGCCCGATCGGCCGCCGCAGACATCGAGAAGCAACTAAATGATGTGCAGATGCCCGCCGATCTTCCGGCCTGGGATGCCAGCCAGGTCACCGACTCGGACGAGGACGTGATCATTGCGCACAACTGGGACGAGCTGAGGCGGTTCATGTGGGACTACGTCGGCATTGTGCGCACCAACAAACGCCTGCAGCGCGCTCAGCACCGCGTACGCCTGCTGCTGGACGAGATTGACGAGTTTTACAGCAACTACAAGGTCAGCCGCGACCTGATCGAGTTGCGCAACCTGGCGCAGGTGGCGGAACTGATGATCCGCTCGGCCATGCAGCGCAAGGAAAGCCGCGGTCTGCACTACACGCTGGACTATCCCGATATGTTGCCGGAGGCGCTGGACACTATTCTGGTGCCGCCCACCTATGCCGGCTGAATTTCAAATGCACGCGCAGACGTCGGTGAATGTCCGGCGTCAATGCGTCATGCGGGATACAACAACTGTTTATTGATCGTGCTGGCCGACCGGCGATAATCGGGCGAAAACGCAGAATCACCATCCACGGCAAGGCAAGACTGTCGGGGCATAACTGCACAGGCTGCCAGCCGGTACGTGCATTCCACAGCTGCCAGCCTTGATGATCGCGCTTGAGCGCAGTGAATGCCGCCGGATGCGTCAGCAGGATGGCGCGTGGTATCACCCAGGCAGCATGCGCCAGACATATCAGCGCACCCAGCGCCGCAGCCCACACAGCGATGTCCAGCCAGCACAACGCGACCAGTGCCAGACACTGGACCGCGAGATACGCCGTCACCAGCAGACGCGAAGCCTGCCAATGACATTCGAAGCGATCACTGGGGCTGGACACGGTCCAGAATCATGCGAACCATGCGCTGCAATTCAGCATCTTCGGATTCGGCACGCTGCATGAACCAGCCGAACATATCCTGATCCTCACAGGTCAGCAGACGGCGGTACAAATCGCGGTCCTCTTCATTCAAGTGGGGATAGACCTCACGGACAAACGGCACCAGCAGCACGTCCAGTTCAAGCATGCCGCGGCGGCTGTGCCAGTAAAGGCGGTTGAGTTCAACGTCTTCGACCATGGAGCGCTCCTCAAAGTAGGCGGCAAGTATACAGCCGTGAGCCGGGCGCGCGAATCTTGCAATGGTCGCAGCAGTTTTCATGTACCCGTATGCATAACCTCGACTCGGCACTATGATGTGCCCCCGGACTTTTTTCCCAATCTGCGATGACCATGGCCCACACAGCTTTTTTCTGCACGCTAACCCATGAGGGCGTTCTCGCCGTTCGCGGCGTGGATGCCAGCAAGTTTCTTCAGGGTCAGCTGACGTGCAACCTCAACTACCTGAATGAAGACAAATCCAGCCTGGGTGCCCGTTGCACGCAGAAAGGCCGGATGCAGTCGAGTTTTCGCATCGTGTTCGAAGGCGACGGCTGCCTGCTGGCGATGGCTGGCGAACTGATCGAGGCGCAATTGCTCGACCTGCGCAAATACGCAGTGTTCTCCAAATCGAAGCTCACGGACGAAAGCGCAGACTGGGTGCGCTTCGGCCTGCAGGATGGGGACGCTGCGCTGATCAGCCTGGGGCTGGATCTGCCACAGGAAACCGATAGCGTGGTGCGCGCCAATGATCTGATCGCGATCCGCGTCTCGCCAGGCCGGGCCGAGCTCTGGGTGCGCAGCGCACAGGCGGACAGCATCAAGTCGCGCCTGGCAGCGCAGTTGAGCGAAGCCCCGCTGAATGACTGGTTGCTGGGCCAGATACGTGTCGGCATCGGCCAGGTGTTCGGCAGCACCCGCGAAGAATTCATTCCGCAGATGATCAATCTGCAAGCGGTTGGCGGCGTCAGCTTCAAGAAAGGCTGCTACACCGGCCAGGAAATCGTTGCCAGAATGCAATATCTTGGCAAACTCAAGCGCAGGCTTTACCGCCTGACCCTGAGCGGCGAAGAGATCCCGCAGCCCGGTACGGCACTGTTCTCACCGGTGCATGCCAGCGCTGTGGGCAACGTCGTCATGGCCGCACAGGATGGGCAGAACATCGAACTGCTTGCGGTGTTGCAGGGTGATGCGGCGCAAGACGGTCGTATCAATCTTGGCTCGCCAGAAGGCGCAGCGCTGCAAATGAGTGAACTGCCCTACACACTGGACAGCAAACTCGAAACTCAGCGCTAGCCAGACGAACACATTCAGCTTCCTAGTGTCTTTAGAGCGTTCCAGTACAGCCTGGCGCTCTGAAGAGCGCGCGGATAACTCTGGACACCCCCAACAGCTGCGAGATGCAACATGAGCAAGATGGCTGACGAGGTGCAGAGAAACTTGATCAAGGCCATCGACAGAGATGCCTTGTTTCTCCCCACCCTGCCGGAAGTGGCACTGAGAATTCGCCTGGCTGCAGAGGACACCGAGATCAGTATCTCGGCCCTGAGCAAGGTCATCGGTAGCGATACAGCCCTTTCCGCGCGCCTGATCAAGGTCGCGAACAGCCCCTTGCTGCGCCCGAATTTTGAAGTCAGCGACGTCAACACCGCGATTCGGCGGCTGGGCGTCAACTACACCTGCAACCTGGCCATCGGCCTGGTGGTCGAGCAGATGTTCCACGCCAAGTCGCCGGTCATCGAGCAGAAGATGCGCGATATCTGGAAGCAAAGTCTGCAGGTGGCCGGTATCAGTTACACCCTGTGTCAGCACTACACCAATCTGAAACCCGATCAGGCCACGCTCGCCGGGCTGATCCATCTGATCGGGATCCTGCCGATCCTGACCTATGCCGAAGACCATTACGAGCTGCTGTCCGACCCGATCAGCCTCAACCACGTAATTGACAGCATTCATCCGGTCATCGGCGAGCGCCTGCTGCGCTCATGGGATTTTCCCGAGCCACTGGCCTGTGTGCCGGGCCAGTTCCAGAACTTCGCACGTGTCTCGAAAAGCCCTGACTACACCGATCTGGTGCAGATCGCCACGGTGCATATCCACAGGAATACCGAACACCCCTTCAGCCTAATTGAAATGGTCGACCTGCCTGCCTACAGCCAGTTGCGGCTCGCCAGAGGCGAAGGCGTGCTCAGCGCCCAGATGGACGAAGCCAAGAGCATGCTCTACTAGTTTCGACCCATCAGGTCGCGCTGAAACTGACCCTTACCTTCAGGCCGCGCTCGGCGCCCTCGTGCAACGTGATTCTGGCCAGATGTGCCCGGCAGATTTCGCCCACAATCGCCAGCCCGAGCCCGGCACCACTGCCCTGCTGACTGCGACGGTAAAAGCGCTCGAAGACCCGCTCACGCTCATCTGCAGGAATGCCGGGGCCATCATCCTCGACCTCCAGAACACCCGGCGCATAGACCCGCAACACCACGTTGCCGCCCGGTGAAGTGTGGGCCAGCGCGTTGTCGATCAGATTGCTCAGCAATTCGTTCAGCAAGGTCGGCTCGCCGCGCAACCAGACCGGCTCGTCAGCCTCCAGCGCCAGCGCAACGCCCCGGGAATGAGCCAACGGCGCCATGGCCATGCCCAGTTCCCTGGCCAGTTGACTGAGGTCCAGCTGTTGCGCTCCGCCCTCGGCGATGGCCCGCGCGCCGTTTTCGATGCGCGCCAGGGACAGCAGCTGGTTGGCCAGATGCGTGAGTCGATCGGTGCCGAGCGCCGCCGACTCCAGCGTGCTGCGCCAATGCTGCGGGTCGCGCTCGCGCAGCCCAAGCTCTACCCGCGCCTTCAAGGCGGCCAGCGGGGTGCGCAGTTCGTGGGCGGCATCGGCGATGAATTGCGCCTGACGCTCGAACTGCACGCGCAGTCGCTCGGTGAAGTGGTTCAGCGCCCCTACCAACGGACGCAGTTCGTGCTGCACTTCAACCATCGGTAACGCGCGCAGATCATCCAGCTGACGCTCCTCGACGGCGGTGCGCAGGCGCTCCAGCGGTCGCAATGCCGCGCTTACCGTGAACCAGACCAGCAGCAGCGCGCCTCCTCCGAGCATGCCCAGACGCAGCAATGTGTCAGCCATCAGGCTGCGCGCCATGCCCTTGCGCGCTTCCTGAGTTTCGGCAACGCGGATTTCAGCAGTGCCGTTCATGCCCGGATCGGTCACCGGTTTGAGCAGGCTGACAACCCGCACGTCCTGCCCCTGATAGATCCCGTTATAAAATTTTGCCAGGGCCGGATAATCGTCGGTACGCAATGTGCCGGGCGGCGGCGACGGCAGGTTTTCATAGCCGGAAATCAGCTTCTGATGAATGTCATTGACCTGATAGTAGATGCGCCCTTCGCTGTCGTAGGCGAAGGTGTCCAGCGCCACGTAGGGAATGTCGGCGCTCAGCGTGCCATCGCGCTGAGTCAGGCCGGCCGCGATGGTCCGTGCGGAAGCCAGCAATGTGCGGTCATAGGCGGTGTCGGCCACTTCGCGGCCATTCCAGTAAGCGCTCATGCCGCTGGCCAGCATCAACACCACCAGCAGCAGGGCCAGGTTCCACAATAACCGCCAGCGCAGGCTGTCGTTAATCATCACGGCTTTCCAGCAGATACCCCAGACCGCGAAAGGTCACGATGGCCACGGAATGCCCATCGAGCTTCTTGCGCAAACGATGGACATAGATCTCGATGGCGTCGGGGCTGGCTTCTTCATCGAGCCCGAACACTTGCGCCGCCAGTTGCTCCTTGCTCATCACCCGACCCGGCCGGGCGATAAGCGCTTCCAGCACCGCCTGTTCGCGAGAGGTCAGAGTCAGCAGTTCTTCGCCGAGCGTGAAACGTCGCGTGTCCAGATCGTAGGCCAAGACGCCGCAACGCTGTTGCCGCTCGCCACCCAGCACGCTGCGCCGCAGCAAGGCCTTGACCCTGGCCTCCAGCTCGGAAAGTTCGAAAGGCTTGGCCAGGTAGTCGTCGGCGCCCAGATTCAGGCCATGGACCCGGTCCTTGACGTCACTGCGCGCCGTCAGCATCAGCACCGGCAGGTTTTTGCTGCGCGCTCGCAGACGCGCCAGCACTTCAAAGCCGTCCATGCGCGGCAACCCGACATCGAGAATGGCGACCGCGTATTCTTCGCTGTTCAACGCCAGGTCGGCGGCCACGCCATCATGCAGCACATCAACGGTCAAACCCGCGCTTTTGAGCGCCTGCGCGACACTTTCAGCCAATTGCAGATGATCTTCCACAAGAAGAACACGCATCGCCGTCTCCTGATTGTCACTGTTGTTATCGATCTGGGTATCGAGGCTCGTGGCGGTGGAGTTTACAGGCCGGCCGCCGTCTGTGAAGGGCAGAAACGATTCGCGGCTCGCTAATCACGACGTGAAAGGCAACTGAAAGGTTTACGAAAGGTTTGTCGTTTAGCATCGCGAAACGACCCGGTAAAAGGGTACGTAAAAAACAGGCGCCCGGATGCGTCTGAACAATAAAAACAATAAATCGCTAAACGGAGTCACGTCATGTCTACGCCCGTCCAGGCTTGCCAGCCCATGGAGCACCTCCCGTCGAGGAATGCTCTGCGCGCTCCTCCCGCCACCCGCCGCAAAACAACACTTCAGCGCAAACGCCAGTACCTGTGAAACAGCACACAGGCTTCGCCGTGTGCGCGACAAAAGCGCCTGGCGAACAGCTTCTCTCTGCCAAAAACAACAATATCCCTGGAGACTGAACATGAAATTTTCCCTGCGTCACGTAGCCGCCACCGCTGGGTGCATGCTGATTGCCAGCCAGTTGCTTGCCGAACCCAAACGTCCGGAATGCATCGCCCCTGCCTCGCCAGGTGGCGGGTTCGACCTGACCTGCAAACTGGTACAGAGCGCGCTGATCAACGAGAAGATTCTGACTTCGCCGATGCGCGTCACCTACATGCCAGGCGGTGTCGGCGCGGTGGCCTACAACGCCGTCGTCGCGCAGCGCCCCGCCGATGCCGGCACACTGGTCGCGTGGTCCAGCGGTTCGCTGCTCAATCTGGCGCAGGGCAAATTCGGTCGTTTCGATGAGAACGCAGTGCGCTGGCTCGCCGCCGTGGGCACCAGCTATGGCGCCATCGCAGTGAAGAGCGACTCGCCCTACAAGAATCTCGACGATCTGGTCCAGGCGCTGAAAGCCGATCCCAGCAAAGTCGTGATCGGCTCAGGCGGCACCGTGGGCAGCCAGGACTGGATGCAGACCGCGCTGATCGCCAAGGCCGCAGGCATCAACCCGCGCGCACTGCGCTACGTGGCACTCGAAGGCGGCGGTGAAATCGCCACCGCGTTGCTTGGCGGCCACATCCAGGTGGGCAGTACCGATATTTCCGACTCCATGCCGCACATTCTGAGCGGCGATATGCGCCTGCTCGCGGTGTTCGCCGAAAAGCGTATCGACGAACCTGAAATGAAAGACATCCCCACCGCCAAGGAACAGGGCTACGACATCGTCTGGCCGGTGGTACGTGGCTTCTACCTCGGGCCGAAAGTCAGCGACGAAGACTACAACTGGTGGAAAGCCTCGTTCGACAAGATCCTGGCTTCCGAGGACTTCGCCAAACTGCGCGACCAGCGCGAGCTGTTCCCGTTCGCCATGACCGGCGCGGAACTGGACACCTACGTCAAGAAGCAGGTTGCCGACTACAAGTTGATGGCCAAGGAATTCGGCCTGATTCAGTAATTGAACTCAATTGACTGACATTCAGTTGCGCCCGCCGTACGGGCGCGACTCAGGAGCTTCTCATGGTCATACAACGCATCTTCGCTGGCGTGCTGTTACTGGCATGCATAGGCCTGGCACTCATGGCCTGGCCTTATCAGGCACCTTTTTCCTACGAACCGGTCGGACCGCGCGCTTTCCCGCTGCTGATGCTCGGGCTGATGGGCGCCGCCCTGCTGTACCTGCTGATCAGACCCACACCCATCGTGCACACCGAGGAAGACCCGGAGCTGGACCGCGAGACCCTGATCAAGATCGGCGTGTGCATCGTCCTGCTGCTGATATTCGCGGGGCTGTTCGAACCGCTGGGCTTCATCCTCAGCAGCATTCTGATCGGCATACCCATGGCCCGCCTGTATGGCGGCCGCTGGCTGCCGAGCGTGGTGGTGGTGATTCTGATGAGCGTCGGCCTGTACCTGCTGTTCGACAAGGCCATGGACGTCCCCTTGCCTTTGGGCCTGCTCAGCGTTCTGGAGAATTAAAATGGATACTTTCGGTTATCTGGGCCAGGGCTTCGGTGTCGCCCTGACGCCTTACAACCTGATCACGGCGCTGTGCGGAACACTGATCGGGACTGTCGTCGGCCTGCTGCCGGGGCTTGGACCGATCAACGGTGTAGCGCTGCTGATCCCGATCGCCTTCGCGCTGGGCCTGCCGCCCGAGTCGGCGCTGATTCTGCTGGCAGCCGTGTACCTGGGCTGCGAATACGGCGGACGCATCAGTTCGATCCTGCTGAACATTCCGGGTGAAGCCTCCACCGTGATGACCACCCTGGACGGTTACCCGATGGCCCGTCAGGGCCTGGCCGGGGTTGCACTGTCGCTGTCGGCATGGAGTTCGTTCATCGGCGCGTTCATCGCCACCTGCGGCATGGTGCTGTTCGCGCCCTTGCTCGCCAAATGGGCGATTGCCTTCGGTCCTGCGGAATACTTCGTGCTGATGGTGTTTGCGATCGTCTGTCTGGGCGGGATGGCCGGTGACCGGCCGCTGAAGACGTTCATTGCCGCGCTGATAGGGCTGTTCCTGTCTGCGGTCGGTATCGATGCCAACAGCGGGGTGTACCGTTTCACGGGTGACAACATTCACCTCACCGATGGCATTCAGTTCGTGGTGCTGGTGCTGGGCCTGTTTTCGATCAGCGAAATCCTCTTGCTGCTGGAGAAGACCCATCGCGGTCAGGAGGCCGTCAAGGCCACCGGACGCATGATGTTCAACGTCAAGGAAGCCGCTTCCGTGTTCGTGGTGAACATTCGCTGCGGTCTGCTGGGGTTCATCCTCGGCGTGCTGCCGGGTGCTGGTGCGACGCTGGCCAGTGCGGTCGCGTACATGACGGAAAAACGCATCGCCGGCGCCAGCGGAAAGTTCGGCCAAGGCGACATGCGCGGCCTGGCCGCACCCGAGACAGCCATCGGCGCGACGGCCTGCGGCGCCCTGGTGCCGATGCTGACGCTGGGCGTGCCCGGTTCAGGCACCACAGCGGTGATGATCGGCGCGTTGTCGCTGTACAACATCACGCCCGGGCCGATGCTGTTTCAACAGCAGCCGGACATTGTCTGGGGCCTGATCGCGTCGTTGTTCATCGCCAACATCATGCTGGTGATCCTCAACATCCCGATGATTCGCATCTTCACGCGCATCCTTGCCGTGCCGAACTGGGCGCTGGTGCCGGTGATTGCGATCATTACCGGCATCGGTGTGTATGCGGTGCACGCCACCACCTTCGACCTGTTCCTGATGGTCGGTATCGGTATCTTCGGTTACATCCTGCGCAAGCTGGACTTCCCGCTGTCGCCGATTCTGCTCGGGTTCATCCTCGGGGGTCTGATGGAGCAGAACCTGCGTCGTGCCCTGTCGATCTCCAACGGCGAACTGGGGATCCTCTGGTCGAGCCCGATTACCCTCGGGGTCTGGGTGGTGACCGTGTTCATGCTGCTGTTCCCGCTGCTGCGCATCTGGCGCAAGCGCGCCAAACAGCAGGCCGCTGCGACGCATGGCTGATTCGTCTCTGCGCCAATGGTGGGCAACGCCACTGGTCGGCCTGCTGGGCGGCTACCTCGCCAGCCAGGTCGGCTGGCCGTTGCCGTGGATGGTGGGCTCGTTGCTGGCAATCATCCTGGTGCGCTGCCTGACACCCTGGCAGTTGGCGCAGATTCCCGGCGGTCGCAAATGCGGTCAGTTGATCATCGGGATCGGCATCGGCCTGCACTTCACCCCGGTGGTCATCGAACAGGTACTGGCGCATTTCGGGCTGATTTTCATCGGTGCCCTGGTCACCAGCCTGTCGTGTCTGGTCGGCGTGTGGCTGATGCTGCGTACCGGCGAGGATCGCCCTACGGCGTTCTTCTCCAGCATGCCGGGCGGTTCCGGGGAGATGGTCAACCTCGGCGCGCGTAACGGTGCAACGCTGAGCAGTGTCGCGGCCGCACAAAGTCTGCGGGTACTCGCCGTCGTGCTGTGCGTGCCGGCGATCTTCAAATACCTATTGGGTGATGGCGCACCCGCCTTGCATGCCAGCGCCGTGGACTGGCGCTGGCTGGCCGTTCTGCTGCCGCTCGGGGCCGCGCTGGCCTGGCTGTGGCAACGCCTCAAGCAGCCCAATCCCTGGCTGTTCGGCCCGCTGTTGCTCAGCGCCGTGGCGAGCGTGGTCTGGGATCTGAAAATCGGCCTGCCCAACGGTGCCAGCCAGCTTGGCCAGTTGCTGATTGGCAGCGGGCTGGGTTGTCATTTCAATCGGGAGTTCTTTCGGCGTGCGCCATCGTTCCTGGCGCGCACGCTGCTGGGCACTGCGCTGACCATGCTGATCGCCGCGCTGGCGGCACTGGTGCTGAGCACCCTCACCCACCTGGACCTGCGTTCGCTGACGCTGGGCATGATGCCCGGCGGCATCGCAGAAATGAGCCTGACCGCCGAAGTGCTGCAACTGTCGGTGCCGCTGGTCACGGCCATGCAGGTCATGCGCCTGCTGTTCGTGCTGTTTCTCGCCGAGCCGCTGTACCGACGCTGGAACAAACGGCTCGCTGACTGAACAGGTCGCTGGAATCCTCTCAAATCAAAGCGCAGGCAAGCGCCAGTCGATCGGCGCGATGCCGTTTTGCTCAAGGTACTTGTTGGCCCGCCCGAAATGCCCGTTGCCCAGGAAGCCTTTGTAGGCTGACAACGGCGACGGATGGACGGAGGTCAGCACCAGATGCTTGGTCGCATCGACCAGTTTCTGCTTGCTCTGCGCATGAGCGCCCCACAGCAGGAACACCAGATGCGGCTGGTGCTCGCTGACCACTTGAATGATCCGGTCGGTGAAGTGCTGCCAGCCTTTTCCTGCATGGGAAGCCGCGTTGGCGCGCTCCACAGTGAGCGTGGTGTTCAGCAACAGCACGCCCTGATCAGCCCAGGATTGCAGACAACCGTGGTTCGGAATATCGATGTTCAGGTCGCGTTTCAGCTCTTTGTAGATGTTGACCAGCGATGGCGGCGTCGGCACACCCGGCTGCACCGAGAAGCACAGGCCATGCGCCTGATTCGGGCCGTGATAAGGGTCCTGGCCAAGGATGACCACTTTCACGTTATCCAGCGGCGTGGAGTTCAACGCATTGAAGATCAGTGGTCCGGGCGGATAGATTTCCTTGCCCGCCGCGTGCTCCTGAAGCAGAAACTCGCGCAATTGAGCCATGTAGGGTTGTTCGAATTCGTCACGCAGGGCTTCTTTCCAGCTCGGCTCAAGCTTGATGCGGTCGTCGCTAGTCATGGTTACATCCGGTAAAAACAATGCGCGGACACTAGGAAAGCCGGGCAGCAAAGTCAATGCCGGTTGCGCCATGCGCCTTCAAGATCGGATGTTGAGCGTCCAGAAAAGAGTGCCGACGCAGAACGTCGGCACGATAGTCAGTTTGCAACAGTCAGTTTGCAACAGTCAGTTCGCAGCTGTCGGTTCAAAGCGTTGGCAGGATAGCGAGCGCGTATATTTCAGCTATCGATGCCCACCGCGACCATCGCCGCGCCCGCCTCTTCCATGATCACGGCCATCTCGTCCGCCACGCCCACCGTGGTCATCCCAGCCACGGTTACCTCGATCGCCGCGGAAACCGTCGTTGCGGCCGAAGCCACCATTGCCGCGAAAGCCGTCATTGCGGCCAAAGCCATCGTTTCTCCACCCATAACCCGGCGGACGTCCCGGCTGGTAGTAGCGCGGCGGGGGCGGTGGCGCGTAATAACGGGGTGCCGGGGCGTAATAGCGGGGCTGGGTGTAATAGCGCGGTTGAGGCGCCACATAGATGCGTCGCTCCTGATAGTAGGTAGAGCGGTAGCCATTGTCATACGCGTAGGCACCGCCAACGACAGTCGGCTGCGTGTACACATCGGATTCGTAGTAACCGGGACCTGCGTAGCAACCAGAAAGGAAAAGGGTCAGCAACGTGATAAGCAAGGGTCTTCGATACATGGCGGCCTCCTGGACCGCGATTGGGCCAAACCAGCGACGCTGGTCGGCGTCCGTCAAAGCGGTTGGCGGACGAATTATCTGACACCGAAAAGGCCTTCTAGTGCCTTGGGGCTGCGTCGACGCCTCAATACAAACGATCGCCAGCAGATGCGCAAAGGCTCTGCAACCAAGGCCTGCAGGCCTGTTTCGGCCTTCTACAAACATGCTACAAAACATTTCATCCACCTTTGCCTCATCACGGTGCGGTCTCGCACCAGCACAAGGCAGTTCCTCCGGCAGCTGGCCGTCGAAGACTCGGCCAGCCCTTGAAAAACAAGGCGCAGCACGAGTTGGCACAACTCTCGCTTGATGAGCGGTGTGCAGGAGTCAACACAGGTTCGCGGCACCACAATTTGCAATAGCCGACTAGGGTTCCGGCTTGCCAACAGGCAAGTGGCTGGTCCGAGAGTTGGCGACCTCCAGTAGAGGTTACACGGCGGGACAAAAGCCCGGGAGACAGGGACACCAGTGGTGTCACGTTGCTCCTGGCCGCCTTTTTTCACTACTGGAGATTTCTCAACATGCAAAAGTCTCGTCTCTTCGGTCTGCTGACGGCAGGCCTGCTTGCTGCGTTGAGCCTCTCGGCGAATGCCGCCCAGAAAGATCACTTCAACGTCTGCTGGACCATCTACGCAGGCTGGATGCCGTGGGAATACGCAGGTAGCCAGGGCATCGTCGACAAGTGGGCGAAAAAGTACGGCATCAAGATCGATGTCACTCAGCTCAATGACTACGTCGAATCCATCAATCAGTACACCGCCGGCCAGTTCGATGGCTGCACCATGACCAACATGGACGCCCTGACCATCCCGGCCGCAGGTGGCGTGGAAAGCACGGCACTGATCGTCAGCGACTTCTCCAATGGCAATGACGGCATCGTGCTCAAGGGCGAAGGCAAGAAAGTCGCCGATCTGAAAGGCATGGACGTCAATCTGGTCGAACTGTCGGTGTCTCACTACCTGCTGGCCCGAGCGCTGGACAGCGTCAAGCTCAGTGAAAAAGACCTCAAGGTGGTCAACACCTCGGATGCCGATATCTCGGCAGCCTTCAATACCGACGATGTACAGGCGGTCACCACCTGGAACCCGATGCTCTCGGACATCAAGGCCAAGCCCGGCGTGACCGAGGTGTTCAACTCCAGCCAGATTCCCGGCGAGATCATGGACATGATGGTCGTCAACACCCAGACCCTGAAAGACAACCCGGCCCTGGGCAAAGCCCTGACCGGCGCCTGGTTTGAAGTGGTCGAACTGATGAACGCCAAAAACGCTCAGGGCAAGGCTGCGCTGGAACACATGGCCAAGGCATCGGGCACCGATCTGGCCGGCTTCCAGGCGCAACTGGACACCACCAAGCTGTTTGCCACACCCAGGGAAGCCCTTGAGTTCGCGACCAGCAAACAGCTGCCGGACACCCAGCGCAAAGTGGCTGACTTCTCGTTCGCCCACGGTTTGCTCGGCGAAGGCGCACGCGACGCCGATGCGGTCGGCATGTCGTTCGCCAATGGCGTGACGCTCGGCGACAAGGGCAATCTTAAGCTGCACTTTGACCCCAGCTACGTGCAGATGGCCGTCGACGGCAAGCTGTAAATCACGCTCAGTAGAAAGGTCATTGCCATGCGTTTGATAAACCGCCATCCGGATCGTGCCGGTCGCCTGATACTGGTGATCCTGCCGTTCGCCCTCTTGCTGTTCGCCTATTTCATGGGCTCGGCGACCCGGCTTGCGGAAAACCCCAGCGACAAACTGCTGCCCAGCGCGGTACAGATGGCCGATGCGGTCAAGCGCATGGCGTTCGTTGCCGATCCGCGCAGCGGTGACTACCTGCTGTGGCAGGACAGCGCATCGAGCCTGCAACGCCTGGCCATCGGCCTGGGGATCAGCGCGCTGTTGGGTCTGTGTCTGGGCATCGCAGCGGGCATCCTGCCGTTGTGCGGCGCACCGCTTTCGCCCTTGCTGACGGTGCTGTCGATGGTGCCGCCGCTGGCGATCCTGCCGATTCTGTTCATCGTGTTCGGTCTGGGCGAGTTATCGAAGGTGATGCTGATCGTGATCGGTATCACGCCGATTCTGGCCCGTGATCTGGAACAGCGCACCCGTGAAATCCCGGTCGAACTGCTGATCAAGGCGCAAACCCTCGGCGCCTCGACCTGGACACTGATCCTGCGGGTGATCCTGCCGCAATTGCTGCCACGCCTGTTGATCGCCCTGCGCCTGGTGCTGGGTTCGGCGTGGCTGTTCCTGATCGCCGCCGAGGCGATTGCTTCGACTGACGGCCTGGGCTACCGGATCTTCCTGGTGCGGCGCTATCTGGCGATGGACGTGATTCTGCCCTATGTGGTGTGGATCACCCTGCTTGCCTGGCTGATGGACTGGGGCCTGAAAGCCCTGACCCGACGTGCCTTTCCCTGGTACGAAGGAGCGCGAGCATGAGCTTTATCAGTGTGCGCAATGTCTGGCAGCAATACGCCGATCAAGTGGTGCTCGAGGGCCTCAACCTGGACGTGGCCGAAGGCGAGTTCTGCACGCTGGTCGGCGCGTCGGGCTGCGGCAAGTCGACCTTTCTGCGCCTGTTGCTGGGCCAGGAATCCCCCAGTCGCGGCCTGATCACGCTGGACGGCACGCCCCTGCGCAATGAGCCGGATGCCAGCCGTGGCGTGGTGTTTCAGCGCTATTCGGTGTTCCCGCACCTGTCGGTGCTCGACAACGTGGCGCTGGGTCTGGAGCTGCCCCGCTCGCCCTGGCTCGGCCGTCTGTTCGGCCAGGCCAAAAGCGAGGCGCGCGAGCACGCCGCACAGTTGCTCGGCAAGGTCGGCCTGGGGCATGCGCTGGACAAGTACCCGACGCAATTGTCGGGCGGCATGCAGCAGCGACTGGCCATCGCCCAGGCGCTGATCATGAAACCGCGCGTCCTGCTGCTGGACGAGCCGTTCGGCGCGCTCGACCCCGGTATCCGCAAGGACATGCACCACCTGCTGCTGGACCTGTGGCGCGAAACGAAACTGACCGTGTTCATGGTCACCCACGACTTGTCCGAAGGTTTCAACCTCGGCACCCGCCTGCTGGTTTTCGACAAGGTGCGCCACGACCCGCACGCGCCCGGCGCCTATGGCGCGCGCATCACTTACGACATCCCCCTCAACAGCGAACGCCGCGCCGAACGCGCCGCCATCGATTCGCTGCTCAACGTTTCAGAGGAGCCCGTTCAATGACTGACTCAACCACGCTGTACCCGGTTTTCGCCGAAGAGATGCTGCCCGGTGGCGGCCATCGTTCGTTCATCCTCAAGCGCGGCGAACTGCTGCGCCTGACCGACCTGCACGGCAACGCCAATGTCAGCCTGACCCTGCTCAACGCCCACGAAAAAACCGAGCGGCTGAACCTGCCCGACAGCCTCAAATGCCAGCACACCGCACGCCTGAGCAACGGTCATTGCCTGTATTCGGACATGGGCCGTGTACTGGCGGCCATTGTCACTGACACCTGCGGCTGGAGCGACAGCATCGGCGGCGTGCTCAATGCGCAGGAAGTCGCTGAAAAATACGGCCAGGGCCGGTATCAGGAATTGCGCAACGGCTTCTTTCGCAATGGCGTCGACAACCTGCTGGTCGAGCTGGGCAAATGGGGGCTGGGGCTGTCCGACCTGCTGATGACCCTCAACCTGTTCAGCCGTGTCGATGTCGACGAGGCAGGAACCCTGCACTTCGCGCCGAATAATTCCAAAGCCGGTGACTACATCGAACTCTACGCACCGATGGACACGCTGGTGGTGCTGACCGCGCTGCAACACCCGATGGACCCCAACCCCGAATACACCCCACAACCGCTGAAACTCAGCTGGATAAAAGCCGACGCCAGCGTCGCCGAGCACTGCCGCACCTCGCGTCCGGAAAACGAGCGCGGCTTCATCAATACCGACCGCCTGTTCGCCTGAGGAGCCTTGTCATGAATTCACCCACTCACCTTTGCTGCGACGCGACCATCCCGGCTGGCGAGCCGTTTCTGGCCGAGGTCAAGGCCGGGCAGACCGTACGCATCCTCGATCTGCAAGGCAATCAGGCCGTCGACACGCTGTTTTTCAGCCTGAGCAACCCACGTGAACGCTACGACGTGCAGCGCACCCTGCGCCGTCAGAACAGCGTGTACCTGACCACCGGCAGCGTGCTGTTTTCCAACCTCGGCCAGCCGATGCTGACCATTGTCGATGACACCTGCGGTCGCCACGACACGCTCGGTGGCGCGTGCGCGCAAGAGAGCAACACCGTGCGCTATGCCCTGGAAAAGCGCTACATGCACAGCTGCCGTGACAACTACCTGCGCGCCTGTATGCATGACGGTCGGCTGAGCAAGGCCGACATCGGCCCCAACATCAACTTCTTCATGAACGTACCCGTGACAGCCGAAGGCGGCCTGACCTTCGAAGACGGTATTTCCGCACCCGGCAAATACGTCGAGCTGCGCGCTGAAATGGACGTGATCGTGCTGATTTCCAACTGTCCGCAGCTCAACAACCCCTGCAACGGCTACAACCCGACGCCTGCGCAATTGTTGATTCGCAACTGACCCGGCACCTGCCCTCAGCAACGGACGACCGTTGCGTAGATTGATCAATAGCGGGACGGCCCGCTTCCCATCACGAAACCGAGCGCGACTGGGTTTCCGGGGTTATGCCATGTTCGACAAACTGCTGATCGCCAACCGTGGCGCCATTGCCTGCCGCATCCTGCGGACCCTGCGCACCTTGCAGGTCAAGGGCGTGGCGGTGTATTCCGAAGCCGACGCTGCCAGCCTGCACCTGATGCAGGCCGACGAAGCCCACAGCCTGGGCGAAGGCGGCGCAGCCGGAACGTATCTGGCGGTGGACAAGATCCTCGCCATCGCCAAAGCCAGCGGCGCCAAGGCTATTCATCCCGGCTACGGGTTTCTCTCCGAAAACGCTGCGTTCGCTCAGGCCTGCGAAGACGCCGGTATCGCCTTCGTCGGCCCGACGCCCGAGCAACTGCGCGTATTCGGCCTCAAGCACACCGCCCGAGCGTTGGCCAAGCAGCATGGCGTGCCCATGCTCGAAGGCACCGAACTGCTCGACAGTCTGGAGTCGGCCATCGCGGCAGCTCACAGCATCGGCTACCCGGTGATGCTCAAGAGCACTGCGGGCGGTGGTGGCATCGGCATGCGTGTGTGTCGCAGCGCCGAAGAGCTGGCCGACTCGTTCGAGGCGGTCAAACGCCTCGGTCAGAACAATTTCAGTGACGCGGGTGTGTTCATCGAGAAATACATCCAGCGCGCCCGCCACCTGGAAGTGCAGGTGTTCGGCGACGGGCAGGGCGAAGTGCTGGCGCTCGGCGTACGCGACTGCTCGGTACAGCGGCGCAATCAGAAAGTGCTGGAAGAGACCCCGGCCCCGAACCTGCCGCACGGCATGGCCGAAGAGCTGTGCGCAGCGGCTGTCAAACTTGCCAGGGCAGTCGATTATCGCAGCGCCGGGACGGTCGAGTTCGTCTTCGACAGTGAAGATCAGCGCTTCTATTTTCTGGAAGTGAACACACGCTTGCAGGTCGAGCACGGCGTCACCGAGCAGGTGTGGGGCGTGGATCTGGTCAGTTGGATGGTGCAACTGGCCGCCGGTGATCTGCCGCCGCTGGATCAGTTGCAGGCCGGCCTGAAACCGGTTGGCCATGCGATTCAGGCGCGGCTGTACGCGGAAGATCCGGGCCGTGACTTTCAGCCCTGCCCTGGCTTGCTGACAGCGGCTGATTTCCCGCCTGCGGATGGCCGGTCGCTGCGCATCGACACCTGGGTCGAGGCCGGTTGTGAGATACCGCCGTACTTCGACCCGATGATCGCCAAGCTGATCAGTTGGGCGCCGACCCGCGAGGACGCCAGCGCCGGGCTGATCGACGCGCTGAACGAAACACGCCTGTACGGTGTGGAAACCAATCGTGACTACCTGCGCCAGATCATTGTCGACGCGCCGTTCGCCAGTGGCCAGCCATGGACCCGCTGTCTGGAAGATCTGGTGTATCACGCTGACACCTTCGAGGTGTTGAGCGGCGGCACCCAGACCAGCGTTCAGGATTATCCGGGACGACTGGGCTACTGGGCGGTCGGTGTACCGCCATCCGGGCCGATGGACAGCCGCGCGTTGCGCCAGGGCAATGGCTTGCTGGGCAACCCTGAAGGATGCGCCGCGCTGGAAATAACCATGAGCGGGCCGCTACTGCGTTTCAACACTGATGCGGTGGTCGCAGTGACCGGTGCGCACATCCCGATCACCCTTGATGGCCAATCCTGTGCGATGAACACCGCGCTATTCGTGAGCGCCGGTTCGACGTTGTCGCTGGGCACCATCGCAGGCGCCGGTGTACGCAGCTATCTGTGCGTGCGCGGCGGGCTCGACGTGCCGGATTACCTGGGCAGCAAAAGTACCTTTACCCTCGGCCAGTTCGGCGGTCATGGCGGTCGCGCGCTGCGTGCCGGCGATGTGCTGCACATCGCGCCCCTGATGGAGCGCAGTGCGGGGCAGCGGATTGCCGATGAGGCACTTGAAGCGCTGACAGACGTGCGCCGGATGAGGGTCATTTACGGTCCGCATGCCGCCCCTGAATACTTCACCGAAGCGTACATCGAGAGGTTTTTCGCGACCGACTGGGAAGTGCATTTCAACTCCAGCCGCACCGGCGTGCGCCTGATCGGCCCCAAACCCGAATGGGTGCGTGCCGATGGCGGCGAGGCGGGGTTGCACCCTTCCAACATTCACGACAACCCGTATGCGATCGGCGCGGTGGATTTCACCGGCGACATGCCGGTAATCCTCGGGCCGGACGGCCCCAGCCTGGGCGGATTCGTCTGCCCGGTGACCATCATCGAAGCGGACCTGTGGCAGCTGGGGCAATTGAAGGCTGGCGACAGAGTCCGATTCACCCCGGTGAGCGTCGAGGCGTGTCATGCAGAACGATGTGGAGGCGCGCTTGCTAGCGAAGACCATATTCCTGACGCAGAAAACCCATCGACTGCAACGTCCTCTTCGCGAGCAAGCTCGCTCCCACAAGGCACCGCAAACTCCCGTAGGAGCGAACTTGTTCGCGAAGGCTATATTCCTGACGCAGCAAATCCATCGACTGCAACGCCCTCTTCGCGAGCAAGCTCGCTCCCACAAGGCACCGCAAACTCCAGTAGGAGCGAACTTGTTCGCGAAGGCTATAGTCCTGACGCAGAATATCCATCGACTGCACTGCCCTCTTCGCGGACAAGTCCGCTCCTACAGGACACCGCGAACTCCCGTGGGAGCGAGCTTGCTCGCGAAGACAGTATTCCTGACGCAGAAAATCCATCGACCGCAACGCCCTCTTCGCGAGCAAGCTCGCTCCCACAAGGCACCGCAAACTCCCGTAGGAGCGAACTTGTTCGCGAAGGCTATAGTCCAGACGCAGCAGATCAATCGACTGCACTGCCCTCTTCGCGGACAAGTCCGCTCCTACAGGGCACCGCAAACTCCCGTGGGAGCGAGCTTGCTCGCGAAGACAGTATTCCTGACGCAGAAAATCCATCGACTGCAACACCCTCTTCGCGGACAAGTCCGCTCCTAAAGGACACCGCGAACTCCCGTGGGAGCGAGCTTGCTCGCGAAGGCTATATTCCTGACGCAGAAAACCCATCGGCTGCAACGCCCTCTTCGCGGACAAGTCCGCTCCTACAGGGCACCGCAAACTCCCGTGACAGCGAAGTTGTCCGCATAGAAGATCTGCCCTCCCCGGTCATCCTCGACATTGGCCAGGACGATAAACGCCTGGTTGCGCGTCTGTCCGGGGATACCCATCTGCTGCTGGAAATCGGTGCGCCGGAGCTGGACCTGGTGCTGCGTCTGCGCGGCCATGCCTTGATGCTTGCGCTGGAGGCCAAGGCGCTGGCGGGGGTGATCGATCTGACGCCGGGCATTCGCTCGCTGCAAGTCCACTACCGCCCCGAGCAACTGCCGCTTCGGCAACTGCTCGACATCGTCGCCGGAGAATGGGACGCGGTGTGCGCCGCGAAAGACCTGCAAGTGGCCTCGCGCATCGTCCATCTGCCGCTGTCCTGGGACGACCCGGCCTGCCAGCTGGCCATCGAAAAGTACATGACCACAGTACGCAAGGACGCGCCCTGGTGCCCGAGCAACCTGGAGTTCATCCGCCGTATCAATGACCTGCCCAACCTCGACGAAGTGCAACGTACAGTGTTCGACGCCAGTTATCTGGTCATGGGGCTGGGCGATGTGTACCTCGGCGCACCGGTGGCCACGCCGCTGGACCCGCGCCATCGGCTGGTCACCACCAAGTACAACCCGGCACGCACCTGGACCGCCGAAAATTCGGTGGGCATCGGCGGCGCCTACATGTGCGTGTACGGCATGGAAGGCCCCGGCGGTTATCAGTTCGTCGGCCGCACGTTGCAGATGTGGAATCGCTATCGCGACGTCGCAGCCTTCGAGGGCAAACCATGGCTGTTGCGCTTCTTCGATCAGATCCGTTTCTACCCGGTCAGCGCCGACGAACTGTTGCGTATCCGCCGCGACTTCCCGCTGGGTCGCTTTGCCCTGAACATCGAACACAGCACCCTGAATCTGGCTGATTACCTGGCCTTCCTGAGCCGCGAAGCCGAAGGCATTACGGCGTTCCGCGCCCAGCAAAACGCCGCCTTCAACGCCGAGCGCGAACGCTGGATCGCCAACGGGCAGGCCGATTTCCAGAGCGATGAAGGCGTGGCGCCGAACACCGAAGAACAGCCTCTGCAACCCGGCCAGCAAGGCGTCGACAGCCACATCGCCGGCAATCTCTGGCAAGTCCAGGTGCAACCGGGCGACCGCGTTGAAGCAGGCGATGTGCTGGTGATTCTGGAGTCCATGAAAATGGAAATCCCCCTGCTCGCCCCGATCGCCGGCGTGGTGCAGGACGTCAGGGTGCAACCCGGCTCGGCAGTACGCGCAGGGCAACGGGTCGTGGTGCTGGCCGCAGACTGAATCGACCCACTTTTCACTTGCAAGGGAATCCCGTCATGAACGACACAGCATTGCCCAATGACCTGCGCCTGGACACCGTACGCGCGCTCTACCAGTCCGGCCGGACATCGCCGCGCCAGCTGATCCTGGCGCTGCGCGAAAAAGCCGCAAGGCTGAACAGCGATTATCACTTGTTCATCCACCTGCTCAGCGCGGCTGAACTCGAGCCTTACCTGGCCGCACTGGACGATCGCGCCCCCGGAGACCTGCCACTGTTCGGCGTGCCCTTCGCGATCAAGGACAATATTGATCTGGCGACCATTCCAACCACCGCGGCCTGCCCGGACTACGCCTACACACCCGAGCACTCGGCAAGCGTCGTCGCGCAACTGATCGCGCTGGGCGCAGTGCCCATGGGCAAGACCAATCTGGACCAGTTCGCCACAGGTTTGAACGGCAGCCGCTCGCCCTATGGCGCCTGCCCCAACAGCGTGTTGAACGAGTACCCGTCCGGCGGTTCGAGCGCTGGCTCGTCGCTGGCCGTGGCACTGGGCGTGAGCAGCTTCTCGCTGGGCACCGACACGGCGGGCTCGGGCAGGGTGCCCGCGGCACTGAATAACCTGGTGGGAATGAAAGCCAGCAAGGGACTGATTTCCACGGCGGGCGTGGTGCCCGCATGCCGCACGCAGGATTGTGTCTCGACCTTCACCGCCACGGCGCGGGAAGCCAGCGAGCTACTGGCACTGATCGCCGCATTTGATCCGCGCGATGAGTACAGCCGTCGCAACCCGCTGTGGAACGACGCCTCGGCTTTCGGCACGCCTCGCCCGTTTCGCTTCGGTGTACCCCGCGCCGAGGACCTGCAGTTCTTCGGCTGTACCGAGGGGCCGAGGCTGTTCAACGCAGCCATCGACCACCTTATCGCGCTGGGTGGCGAAGCGGTCACGGTGGACTTGTCACCGTTTCTCGAAGCCGCGCGGTTGCTGTACGAGGGGCCGTGGGTGGCCGAACGCTACAGCGTCGCCGGGCAGTTGATGGAAGAACACCCTGACGCCGTATTGCCGGTGATCCGCGACGTGCTGGCCAAGGCTCCCCAGGTCAGCGGGGTCGATACGTTTCGCGCGCAATACCGCCTGCAAGCGCTCAAGGCGACGTGCGATCGGGCACTTGAGGGGCTGGAGTGCGTGGTGACGCCAAGCATCGGCCGCCCGGTGACATCGGCAGAGCTGGCGGCCGAGCCGGTGTTGCGTAACTCGGAGCTGGGTTACTACACGAATTTCGTCAACCTGCTCGACTACGCCGCCGTCGCCGTGCCCAGCGCGTTCATGGGCAACGGTCTGCCGTGGGGCGTGACGCTGTTCGGACGCGCATTCACCGATCAGTACCTGCTCAGCCTGGCCGACGCCTTGCAACGGCAAACCGCCCTGCCCTTGATTGGCGGCGAAGCACCTCGGCTGCCTGTACCGCAAACCACTGCGCGCAACGATATGGCACGGTTGGTGGTCTGCGGTGCTCACCTGGACGGACTGGCATTGAACTGGCAGCTCAGGCAACGAGGGGCACGCCTGCTGGAAACCACGCAAAGCTCGGCCGACTATCGGCTGTATGCGCTGGCCGGTGGTCCGCCCTTCCGGCCTGGCATGGTGCGGGTGGCCGAACACGGCGTAGCCATCGACGTGGAGGTCTGGGAGTTGCCAAGTAACGAATTGGGGTCGTTTCTGACCGGCATTCCGGCACCGCTCGGGCTGGGCAAGGTGCAATTGGCCGACGGCCGCTGGGAGACCGGTTTCATCTGCGAAGCCTATGGCCTGGAAGGTGCCCGCGACATCAGCCATCTCGGCGGCTGGCGTGCGCACGTGCGACAGCAGTAAGCGCCAGGCGGCATGCTCGGGCGTGCCGCCTCACTCTTTCAGCGCGCCGAAGTGTCGCAATACATAGTTATGACCTTCCCCATCGCGCTTCCCGAAATAATGGGCATTCATTCATTTTGACCGCACGTCATGAACCCCATCTGGAGTCCGCTTCGCCAGGACACGCTGTTTCATCCGTCCTCTATGCTGCTGGAGCAAACCAGCGTTCTGCGTCCCGAGCACAGCATTAGCAGGCACGACACACTAAACGCACCAATGCCGTTTATCCTGCCGGACGGCTTTTCAGTGCCCGAGCCAACACCGTCGCCTGCAGTGGCCGAAGAAAGCGAGCCAAAAGACGCCTCGCCACACATCGAGCGACAACTCAGGGCCATGCGTAACAGCGCAGGTTTCCGGCTGATTGCCGACTCGACGTTACTCCTGAAAGCCTGCCAGCTGGACATGGACTTTCCACCGACCCGACAGGATTACGTTCGCCAGCAACTGACCACGCTGCTCACGCAGATGAGCGGCAAGGCACTCGACCCGGACGCCCTGCAGATCACCTTCAGCAACGATGACCGACCTGCTGTGGACGACAATGGACACGAGCATTACAGCGTCAGCCTGTCGCTGACCGATGTGGCGCTGGCCAGCTTCGAACCCGCGCATTTCCAGGCGCTGTCGCGTAGCACCCTTGCCGATCTTTCACTGCGCGAAGACACGCCTGCGCTGACAACCGCGCAGATGTTCAGGCTGATTGGCGAGCTGCCGCTCAAACGCGATTACAACGCCGTATTGCAGCTCTTCAGGACACGACACGAAGCAACCTGGCGCACCTTGTCGCGGCTGGCGTTCCTTGACAACCTGGCTCGGCAGCTCAACCACAGACACATCAGTCGGGACGGTTATTGGCTGGCGCGGGACGCCATGGGACTTGATCGGTCTCCCATCGACACCGACACGATCAGCATGAGCGGACGAGGTGAAAAATCCGAGGTCCGGGTCCTGACGCTGAATGGCAAACAGGTGCCGGGGATATTTCAGATCAGCTCGAAAACCACCTCGCACTGTTTCATTCACATTCTGGGTGCCAAGGGTAACGTCATCGAATACATCAGCGATGATCCACGCCAGATGAGCAGGCAGCTGCTGGCGGCCATGAACGCCTCAGGGCTCTACGGCCAGGTATTTCTTGCGCTTGAGCAGCATGCCGGCATCGTTGTCGAGGCGCCGCTGATCGAAGGCGACCTGTTCAGCGCACTGACCCAGGCTTCGTTCGCCGGGCTTCTTGCCGACAGCCACGCGCGCAGCACGCTCGACCTGCTCAGGCCAGTCGCTCGCGGCCTGGCGCTGGCAGGTGCCGCAGACCTGTGGCAGACACAGCCGAGCATTCTGGAGCAGATCCCGGTTGCGTCGAAAATGGCCGGCCAGGTCATGGCGAGCTATCTGCAGGAAAACCACGCGCTGACGCACAACCCCGAGCATGTGTTCATCGCTTATCAACCCGGCTATTCGAGCAAACCCCTGGGCAACCCCCGATTGCCGCCTACCTATGTTCACACCCCCGACCCGAGGCCGATCAGCCTGAGCGAGGCGCTGATAAGTAACTATCGAGTCGATCACCCTGCTGGCTATATCGATCACGGCGGCGGCACCGTGGTCTTCTTCGACCCCACCGGGCAGGGCGACAGTGAGCAGGGTCAGGTGCTTGATATCAGCCCGCAGGCGCTCGAGGACTACATCAGAGCCTTCGACTTTCTGACCTGGATGACTCAACGCATACACGACTTCTGGGATCAGCAGAGAACCGCCATAGAACAGGCGTTCAGAACCACGTTCATCAGCCAGGCGTTGATCAGCCTGAAGCGCGGCAGCCTCACGCGCGGCACATTCGATCTGCTCGTGGAAACCCTTGCGCCCGCTGCACCCGGTCAATGGCGGTCACTCGGTTTTTTCGTTCAGGGCGCGTTGACCGACGGCATGCAGGAGCAATACACCGGCCTGCTGGTACTTGAGCAGCCGGGCTTGCCGAACGTGCTTTATCAGGTAGGCCACGCCGATGCGTTCATCGAGTTTGCAGATGACACGGCGCTGAAGCAGCATCTGAATCGGGCAACGGCCAGTCCGGAATGGCGTGAGGCGGTCATGCGCTATGTTCCCCGCCGTCATCACCCGCGCCTGGACTACCTGCTCAAATTATGGGGCGGGACACAGGCGCCCAACCCGCCCGTTTCCATCCTTCGCCCCTGGACCGATGCGCTGTACAACCCGGACACGCGCCAGGCCATGAGCCACTCGTTGTGTGAGAAAAGACTGGAAGACACGCCATTCGCTTTTCTGCACCAACTGCTCAAACAGAACGCACTGGATGACGCAGAGGATCAGATCGTCACGTCAACGCAGGTAACGCTGGCGGACTGGACCGACCGGCTTCAGCAATTACAGCGACTGCTGGTGCCGATGTCCTTGTTGCTGACACCTGCGCTCATTGCCTCCCTGGCGACGGAGATTGGCATCACCTCGCTGGCCATTGCCGCAACGCATCTGCCGGGCAGCCGTTACGCAGAGAAAAACCAGGCGCTGCTGGCCACGCTGACGCTGGGCTTGCTGCAACTGGCTCCGCACACGCCAAGGATGCTGCGCTCCCTGAGCCGAATCGTAAAACCTGCCGTGAGCAGTTCCCAAACCGTAGCGATTACGCTCGACCGGGCGTTCGGCACCCGGCCATTGCGCAGGCAGTTTGTCACCCCGCGCCAGACCCGGCTGGAGAAATTCTTTCACACCGACGCCCTGCTCAAACGCTGGACTGTCAGCACTGCCGTCTCGTCAAACCTGTTGCAGGTGCATGCCTGGAAGCTGGGTAAAAGGTTCCTGTTGTGGACATCGGACAGAGGTCAGGCGCGCACTCTGGTGGTCAGCAGCCACGGGTACTACACGCCGTGGTCCCGAACCGTGAAGATCCCCAATGGCACCGAGATTCGCACCTACGCGCCGCATGGCTACGAACTGGTGGACCCGAAACTGCATCGGGTCGTCAACAAGAATGCCCGGCCATTCGCACGTTCCAACACGGCGGTGCACAGCGTGATGCAGCCCACGCCGCTTGAACCTCTACTTCTCACCGACAAGCTGATAGCAGGCACTTCGCTGCCCGGCAGACTGAAGAACTACAGCCTGTCCAAGTTTCAGACGACCACCAGCGAGAGCTATGACGAGATCGCAAGCGTGGTGGGCAATTCGCGGGCGTCGCCCTTGCGCGGCTGGTTGCCGCCGACGCCGATGGATGTTCTGACAGTGCGCAACCGCTTCGGCATGCCCCCGCCATCGTTGGCCGACCTGTTCGAAAGCCTGTCCATACAAGGCATCCATTACGACAGAATATTACTGGTGCACTGCCGGTGTGCCGCGATATCTGCGCTGATGAACCGCTCACCCGTCTATCATGCACCGGCAGCGAGCTCGGTGATTGCTAATATGGCCTGAACCGAACACCCCGATCATCCAGCACGGCGCTTACTCCGACATGACAACGGCCTCCCCTGACACCGCGCTGTGCCCCCTCTGCGGCTTCAGCAACCAATGCAGCCTGGCCGATCCGCGCACCGTGGACCGGCCCTGCTGGTGCTTTTCGCAAAGCATCGACCCGGCATTGCTGGCAGCGCTGCCGGATAACCTTCGCGACAAGGCCTGTCTGTGCCCGCGCTGCGCCGGGATCGAAGATGCAGCGCCAAATCCCCAGGCACGCCGGGCCACAGAGTAAGATGCGCGCCCCTTCCTCCGCTCGCCGTTATCGCCATGCGCCTTGATCGTTTCCTCAGCAACCTGCCACGCTTCAATCGTCAGCAAGTGCGCCTGGCACTGGCCAGCGGACGGGTGCAGGTAGACGGCCAGGCAACCCGCGACCCGCACCACGAAGTACGCGAATTCAGTTGTGTGGCGCTTGACGAAGAAATCCTCCAGGCAGGCAAAGCCCCCCGCTACTTCATGCTGCACAAACCTGAAGGCTGCGTCAGCGCGACAAGCGATGCGCAGCATCCGACCGTGCTCGATTTGCTGGACGAGCCTGACAAGCACGAACTGCACATCGCCGGACGGCTGGACTTCAACACCACCGGCCTGATGCTGATAACCAACGATGGTCAATGGTCGCGACGCCTGACTCAGCCACAGACCAAAATGCCCAAGGTGTATTACGTCGAGACCGAGCAACCGATCGACGAGCGCTACGCCATCAAGTTTGCCGAAGGCCTGTATTTCGCATTCGAAGGCCTCACCACGCAACCGGCGCAATTGACCTTGTTGGGGCCGCGCAGTGCGCGCTTGAGCATTGTCGAAGGCCGCTATCATCAGGTGAAAAGAATGTTCGGCCACTTCGACAACAAAGTGTTGCGCCTGCATCGGGAAAACATCGGCACGCTGGCGCTGGACCCCGACCTGGGCCCCGGCAGCTATCGCGCGCTGAACGCCGGAGAAATCGGCCTGTTTTGAACGTCATGGCCGCCTGGCAGACGCTCGTCGGATCGGCACAGGCCGTTGATCGACTATCGCATGTCTGTCACGAAACGCGGGCAATGTCATAGGCACGCCTACCTGTCTACGCCAGGAGTGAAACCTATGTCGCCAGAAAAAGCAGTGCTCGACATACAAGGACAGTTTCGGGTTTATACCGAACTCTATCGCACCGATGCCGCCGCCAAGACCATCATTCTGGTCAACGGCTCATTGGCCACCACCGCTTCATTTACCCAGACCGTCCGCAACCTCTACCCGACCTTCAACGTGGTGCTTTACGACCAGCCTTATTCAGGCAAATCCAAACCGCACAACCTGCGTGGCGCGCCACTGACCCGGGAAGAAGAAGGCCAGCTCCTGCTGGAATTGATCGACCACTTCAACGCCGAGCACGTGCTGTCGTTCTCATGGGGCGGCGCAGCCACGCTGGTTGCCCTGGCGCATCGGCCGAAACGCATCGAAAGCGCGGTGATCAGCTCGTTCTCCCCAGTGATCAACGAGAAGATGCATGACTACCTGTGTCACGGCATCACGCACCTGGGCGCGCACAACCGTTATGACATGGGCCACTTGATCAACAACACCGTCGGCAAGCATCTGCCTACGTTGTTCAAGCGCTTCAATTTCCGTCATATCAGCAGCCTGGATGCTCACGAGTATGACCAGATGCATTACCACTTCAGCCAGGTCCTGGAGCTCGACCCGGACAATTACCTGACCGCAGGCAAGAGCATCACCGTCCCCGTGCTGTTCATCAACGGAGCCCTGGACGAATACACCTGCGCAAACGACGCCGCCCACTTCTCCAGATACCTGCGCGACTGCAGCTTCAGCACCATCGACGCTACCGGCCACTTCCTGGACATGGAACACAAGGCCGCCTGCCGCGACTCGAAACAGGTACTGATGAATTTCCTGCAACCGGCACAGACGTCACGCAACGCCCATAACCGCGCTCAGGACTACCCGTCCCTGACCTTCTGAAAACCACACACCAAGCCACCGTCAGTTGCGGAGCATCGTCATCTGGCGGTTGGTTTTCAGGGTGAGTATCAGGAGGTAAAGCGCTGCGGGGTGAAATTAGCGCTTCAAATCAGGGCAGGGTTCTGGTACAAAGTCAGCCGCTCAGAGCAGCTATCAGAGCGGGTATAGTTTAGTGGTAAAACGAAAGCTTCCCAAGCTTTAGTTGAGGGTTCGATTCCCTCTACCCGCTCCATCTTCCAGCCAATGATCCCGGGCATTCCAGGCAATTTCGCCCTAGCGCCTAAGGCCATCAATACCTTCTCGCCGCCCCACCATTAGTTCTCCCGGAATCCCCAAAAAATTGATGCACAGTCGACTCCCTCGACACGGCGTCTTGTCTGACCCGCGTTTCCCCTTCGATCACTCAATAAACCCCTACCAGGAGGTCTGAGTTTTGAAGCTCAACGATCGCCCGGACAGCGTCAGAGTACAACTCAATCGACGAAATCTCCTTCTCCAATGCCTCGCTCAGCTCGACGTGTTTAGAAGCGGAGAGAGAAATCCCCAAGTGGTCTGCAACCCCGGCGAACGGAAGGTTTGCAGCCATCGCGAAGTCAAACCCAATCAGCATGCCCTACCAGGTGAATGAAGCCGGCATCGCCTTGAGTCAGTGCAGCAGACTCCGCGGAGTTGGCGATATTGAATGCGATCTGTCCACGACTTGTGCCTCCGTCCAGCGAGTGGACCCAATGGGCAAGGCCGTCAGCGTCGCTGCCTCTGCCCAGGACATTGTGATACAGCTTTTCGACAAAGACTGCATTGCTGGCGTCGGGCAGGCTTTGGGAAAATTCGGCAGATTGCACAAAACCACCCGCAACCTGGGCAACGGTTTCGCCTGCGGCGCCCTGGGACAGCCAGGACTTCAGGCCTTCGACATCGGGAGCACGACCCAGAATGGTATACAGACGACCAATGCTTGCCTGCGCCGAGTCGAGAACGAACAGTTCGCGATCTGCGAAATCAAGCACATTGAAGCCACTCAGTTCGAATTTCGCCGCAGCTCCCGTGGAACGACTGACTGATAGCGTGTCGGTATCGAGCGCACTGATCGTGTAGGCGGATGCAGCGTCGTTGAAAATAAAGGTGTCTATACCGGCCTTGCCGGCCAGATGCGAAACCGCATTGCTGTCAAGGTTGACTTCCTGCTCACTGATCTGATCATCACCAGCCGTGCCGGTGGCCACGCCCTTGCCCACTACCACATCCAGATTGTTCCAGGCGTTATGAGCCACGATCCTGATGAACCCCGTCTCGCCTTCCGAGAGGTCACGGCTCTCGCGCGAATTCAGGAAGCCATCAGCGACCGTTGCTCGACTCCCACCCGCCTGCAGCAGAGTATTCCAGAACGACACACCGGATTCTTCGCCTGTGCGATGCAATACGGTCTGATAGAGATCAAGGACAAAGTCCCGATCACCAAGCCCGCTGTAGCGCTGCATCCCTTCAATGGAATTCAGAAAACCATCGCGAATCTCTGCATCCGAACTGCCCATCGCCTGCTGCGTCAGCCAGTGATTCAAACCCTGATAATCGGGCGTCCGACCGAACAGTGAGTAGAGCCTGGCAACGTCAGCCTGATCCTCGGTGAGCGCGATGTGATGAAGATCGGTGCTAAAACTCAACAAAACAGTGGCGTCACTCTCGGCGTTGAAGGCGCCATAACGGCTGTGAAAAGCCATGAGCAGTTCGTCAAGATTGGCATTGCGATCGCTGAAAGACAGCCTTTCGACGCTTGAAAGTGTGTCCACATCGGACGTTTGCGCATCATGAACGCTGAGGGTGCCATTCCTGACCAGCGCGGTATCGTAGGTTGCAAAGTAGCGAGCACCTGCCTCGGTATACAAGGCGGTGTCGATGCCGTTGCCACCATTGAGCACGTCCGAGCCCGCCCCACCCATCAGCCGATCATTGCCATCGCCGCCTTGCAACTGGTCATTGCCCGCGTTTGCATTTAGAAAGTTGTCACTGGCGTTGCCTATCAGCGTATCTGCGCCTGCACCAGTTATGGCGTTCTCGATAACCGTACCGCGCGCGATTGCAATATTCGATAGACCGCCGTATAGGCTGGAAAAAGCTTCACTTCTCAGATCGACTGTCTGAGCGCCGACATAGGTGCTGACGTTGATCGTGTCGTTGCCGCCCGAATCATAGATCGTGGCCACCAGGCCGGGCACGAAGTCGGTTCCGGTGTTGATGGAAGTCTTGTTGAAACTGTAGGTATTGTCACCTGTGCGGGTAACGGCGGTGCCGTACATTGACTGGATGGCTACGATGTCCGCCAGCATGGGGGTAGCGACATAGCCGAAAGAGGCGTTGGAATACGTATTCTCGTCCTGACTGAAGTAGGACATCACCGAGTATTTCCAGCTGTCCTCTTGATAGAAGGCATTGTTGGGGAAGGTCGCGCTCCCGTTATAATCGCCCGCATGGCCCAACCCCAGCGCGTGGCCGATTTCATGAATGTAGGTTTGCTGATAATACAAACCGTATTTCACCCAATCGGAAGCGATGTTGACGCTGCTGTCCGAGATGATGCTGCCTGCATAATTGGAGTTGCTGTACGCACCGCTTTTTTGTTCGCTGAAATTGATCGCAGCGGCAGCGGTGGTTTCCACAAAGTTTAGGCCGCTGACATTGGTCCAGGTTTGCAGCGCATATCGAGCAACAACCTGAGCGCTTGCGCTCAAGCTTGCCAGGTTGACGGTGAGCGACCCTCCGGCGTGCACGTCAAAATGGTGCTGAGAACCGCCATAGGCGTCGTGCCAATAGCCATCAGTAAGGTAGTTGGCTTGCTGGTCAAGCGTCAGGTGCTCAAGCATCACTTGGCTGGTGACTGTCTGTTTGGCCGCACCCTGGCCGGTCGCGCCTTCGGCCCAAAGTTGGGTGAGCGCATCACACATTGAACACATGTAGAAACTCCGGGGCAAGGCATACCTGGCCAGGTCAATGACGCAAGAATCGGATACAGATCGGTGATGAGCTCAGGCCGCTGAGCCGGTTTTGAGAACTGGCGTCATGACCTTCACGCGCGTTTGCTCCGCCTTGATCTTGACGATCCTGTTGCTCTTCGGGAAGGTACGCCAGGACGCGGTCGAAGACCGTCAATCTCATTGCTGATGAGGTTGTCGGCATGCTTTCTTGCGACTTAAGGCGGTTTTTCCTTGAGGCCGATGAAATACAGCCGGAAGAGGCTGGAGGAAGCATTCTGGCTAGGCTGCATCGCTGGCTGTGTACAAAAATTGGCTGGGCTGGATGATGCTGTGGCGCCGCTGTTCACGTTGTTGTTCGGCCTGATCTGGGGCCATCGCAATGCCGGGCTGGAATGGGCCGGCATTTTGCTGAGCCTCGTCGGAATCTCCTTGCTCAACATGGGCTCGAACCTGCAGGCCCTTTCACGATGTAGGAAAAATCGCTGTAGAAACTTGTCCCTTTTAGCCAACCATGGGGGACGACAGGCTGGATATTTTGAAAGGTAGCTCTAAAGCCAGAACAGTGCTGGCTTACCATGCTGCGTTGTTCGAAATCTACCTAAGCGATCCGTCATTCCCAGTCAGAATGCTCATCTTGGATACACCAAAGCAGCAAGATATTCCAAATGAACACCTCAACTCTTATGTCCAAGCGCTGAGGACACTTGCAGCGGAAAATAATGGGCAAGTAATATTTACGACATCAAGTCATCGATATGTGGTCGACGGACAAACCGATGAGGAATGGTTACCCAGCTTGATCTCTCACGAATCGAATCCCGCGTCAATGTGCGCGGGATACGGCCCGGGAACGGATCATGCGATCCGGTGAGGTTAAGAAGAAATCGATGCTCCAGATATCCGAATCTCAGGCTTTCCTTCACATGTGAGCAAGTCAAGATTTGAAGGGTATGTTTACTACCGTAGGGACGAGCCCCAGCAAATCAGCCACCTCAGAACACACAACTACACGCTTTTCTCAGCGCTGCCTCGGGGCAATACCTACACACATACACAGATTCGAATAATTCTGTCCAATAAGAGTTCGATTCCCTCTACCCGTTCCATTTCAGTCCTTCACAAAATCTGCTCTGCACTCCTGAAATTAGCCCCCTTGCCGTTCAAAACTCCCCCTCTCCCCGCGTCCACTCTCAGATAGCAAAACCCAGAAACACGTCAATGCAACTCAAAAATCGAAGTCATTGCAGTAGACCGGCACTGGCCTTACCCACCCCCGCCTCTCCCGGCACCTGCGCCTTGGCTTCTTGTGCCGAAACCGGCACCACCAGGTACTGCCGATACTCGCGGAACGCCTGCAAGGCAGAGGCGTCCTGCGGGCGATAGTCGTCGCCGCTATCCTGTTGCCGATTCGCCACACAAGGCCTGCCGATCATGCTCATGCACACGTTGTCTGCAGCCGCTGAAACCGGATCGAACAAGGCGAACGCCGTGCCTGGCTGGTCCACATCGTTATACAGCGGGTGAGCCACGTTCTCGAAGTCGTTTCCCTCGACCAGCAGCTGTGACGATGAGGTACGCGACATGATTGCGCCTTGATAGGTCATGCGCTGGAAAACGTTATTGACCAGTTGGGCACGAACCTGCGCATTGTTCATGCCACCTGAATGGGGTGCTCTGCCAGAGGTATCGTGTACATAGTTTCTCGACAGCGTCAGCGTGTCCTGACTGCCGAGGAACAGCCATACCCAGTAATGATGGCCATCGCAGGTAGACGAGTAAGGCGTTCGGCCGTCGAACTCATTGCTGGAAATGGTGATGTGTGACGCAGTGCCCCAGCCCGTAACAATCATCTGTCTGCCGATCTGCGCAAAGGTGTTGTGATCGATCCACACGCCATCGGCCTTGTTCAAGGTCAGCGCATCGCCGCCCCATAAGACACGTGGATTGATATCCGAAAGCGTCAGGTTGCGAACGATCACGTTATGCGCGCCGTCGCCAATGAACAGCCCAGCGCCCTGAATGCCTGCCTTGTCGCCAAGCCCGATCAATGTCTTGTTGGAGCCGACTTTCAGTGGTTTCAGCCCCGCGTTGTCGTAGGTCACCATGACACGTGGCCTTGATTGGCAGAAGTTGTTGGCGCCATTCAGTGCAAGTTGCTCACCACCCCGCGGGCACGGTTTCACTACGCAGCCTGATTCGGTGGTTGTGGTATTGCCGTTGGCAATCACGCTCGCGCGGAAGTCGAATGTGTGGTCCAGGACAATCACTCGCGGTGTGTCATCGGTGCAGGCACCGTGCGAGTCATGCGACGCACAGAGTGCTGAACGAAGTTCATCCAGCGTGGAGGGATGCACGGCAGCCGCGGAGCCTCCGCCGGTCACATCCTTGGCGAAACCTTCAGGAATGTCTGCTGCCCGCAGGCATTGCGCGCCTGAAAAGAGCAGAACCAGAGTGGCGGCGATCTTCAGATAGCCGCTTTGCAAAAGAGATTGCAGGGGCGTCATCGGTTGAGCTTCCCGTCATGCTCGCGGGATTCGCGAGGACAATCTGGATGCTAAACGGACTGCGGCCTGGCCTGCTCCGCTTCCATGGTGCTGGTCAGCCTCCGTTCAGGCACCCACGCTCACGAAAACCTCTCGCTCCATCCTGACGCTGTCAATCCCGCGCCCACAACACTCATGATCTTCAAGGATGTACGGCCTAAGCACATCCATGGCGGGCCTGTTGTGCAGAAGTGATTAAAGTGCCTGGCGAAATATATCCTGAATTTGCTCAAGATCGGCAGGACGCGGGTTGGTCAGACCACAGGCATCTTTCAGGGCATTAGTGGCCAACAGCGGGAAGTCTTCCTCTTTGACGCCCAGCGTAGCAAGACCTGGCGGGATTTCCACGGCAGCCGACAGTGCACGAATGGCGTCGATGGCCGCTTGAGCGCCTTCTTCCGGAGAGAGCCCGCGGATATTGCTGCCCATGGCGTGCGCAACGTCGGTCAGGCGTGCAGCACTGACGCTGGCGTTGAAGCGCTGCACATGTGGCAGCAGTACGGCGTTGCACACACCGTGGGGCAAATCATAAAAGCCGCCCAGCTGGTGCGCCATGGCATGCACGTAGCCCAATGAGGCGTTATTGAACGCCATGCCGGCGAGGAACTGGGCATAGGCCATGTTCTCGCGGGCGGTGATGTTTGCCCCGTTGTTGAATGCGTCGCGCAAATTGTTGGCGATCAGCGCCATGGCCTGCAAGGCGCAGGCATCGGTGATCGGGTTGGCAGCCGTGGAGACATAGGCTTCGATTGCGTGAGTCAAGGCATCCATACCGGTGGCGGCGGTCAGCGACTTGGGCATGGGGACCATCATGTCGGGGTCATTCACCGACAATAGCGGCGTGACGTTGCGGTCGATGATCGCCATTTTTACGTGCCGGGCTTCATCGGTGATGATGCAGAAGCGGGTCATTTCACTCGCGGTTCCGGCGGTGGTGTTGATGGCGATCAGCGGCAACTGCGGCTTTGCCGAGCGGTCGACGCCCTCATAGTCACTGATGTGCCCGCCGTTGCTGGCACACAGGGCAATGCCTTTAGCGCAGTCGTGCGGCGAGCCACCGCCCAGCGATATGACGAAATCGCACTGGCGCTCCTGCAACAGGGCAAGACCGTTCTCGACGTTGGCGATGGTCGGGTTGGGGCGGGCACCGTCGTACACGACCGAGTCGATGCCCTGCTCCACCAGCAGCCCGGCGACCTGACTGGCTACTCCAGCCTTGGCGAGTCCCGCATCCGTGACGATCAGCGCCTTGCGAAATCCGTAGTTGCGTATGGCGAGCATGGCTTCATCAATGCAGCCAGTGCCGATGATGTTCACAGCGGGGATGAAAAAAGTGCTGATCATGACGGACCCTCGAGCGTAGCGTGGATGCTTGGGTGATGAGCCAAGCATCCATCTTGCGCGAGGTACAACCATTGACCCAGCGCAACGAAGCAGTCAAACACCAGACCGTTGATCGCAGACACTTCGGCCACTGCGCACAGAACAGCTATTTTCAGCCGATAAAGCCGTCGCTTTTGAGGAGCGTTTCCAGGCAATGCTCGCTGATGCCGTAGAACGTCTTGAGCTCCTGAATACGCGCCAGTAACTGAGCCGGATCGACCGGCTCGGCACGCTTGACCGCGAGGATCATCTTGTTCTTGTTGGTGTGCTCCAGCGAAATGAACTCGAACACTTTGGTCTCGTAACCGCATGCCTCCAGCAACAGCGCGCGCAGGCTGTCGGTGACCATCTCTGCCTGCTGGCCCATGTGCAGACCGTATTGCAGCATCGGTTTCAACAAGGCGGGGCTCTGGATCTGCAGACGAATCTGTTTGTGGCAGCACGGCGAGCACATGATGATCGAAGCGCCGGAGCGAATGCCCATATGAATGGCATAGTCTGTCGCGATGTCACAGGCGTGCAGCGCGATCATCACGTCCAGCGCGCTGGGCGCCACTGTACGCACGTCACCCTGAGCAAAGGTCAGCCCCGGATGATCGAGCTTCGCCGCAGCCTCGTTGCACAACGTGACCATGTCTTCGCGCAGCTCGACACCGGTCACCTGCCCTTGCGCCTGCAAGGTGTTGCACAGGTAGTCGTGGATGGCGAAGGTCAGATACCCCTTGCCTGAGCCGAAGTCCGCAACCTTGATCGGCTGATCGAGCTTGAGCGGCGATGAGCTCAGTGCATGGGAAAACACTTCGATGAACTTGTTGATCTGCTTCCATTTGCGCGACATGGCCGGAATCAGCTCATGCTGCCGATTGGTCACGCCAAGGTCGGTCAGGAATGGCCGGGTCAGCTCCAGATAGCGCTTCTTCTCGCGATCATGCCCTGCCGAAGGGGCCTGGCGCTCCTGCTGAGCCTTGCTTTTGAACAGCGTCGTCTTGCCCTTCTTGCTGAACTCCAGCTGCACCTCGTCGCTCAGCGACAACAGGTGTGCGTTCTTGAACGACGCGGGTATCAGGCCGGCAATGACCTCCACGGCTTCGGCAAGCGCGAAGTTTCTGGTGATATCGCGCGTCTTGTAGCGATACACAAAGCTCAGGCAGGGCTGCGCCTTGACGGTCAGCGGCTTAATGATAATGCGCTGCAGATCAGCCTCGCTGCCCACGTATTTGGCCAGGACCAGTTTGATCAGCGAGTTCTGCAACAGGCTGGTCTCCAGCAGACCGAGGAACTGCGCGAGGTGCTCAGGCGCAGCTGTGAGTGGCGCGGGAGTGTTGACTGACATTAAAGGGTGCCTCGAACGTCCCGAGCGGGACTTGAAAAAATCAGGCGCGCATTTTAGCCCGTGACGGGTTGCCGGGCACCCTTATTTTTGCGGGACCACAGAGGCCGTCCGCAATGGCCTACATCGAATATTGAACTGTACATAAACGGTAAAAGTATCGCTGCCAGGTTCCATTATTACACCTTGAACCGTAGGCACCTTTCTTTATATTGGCTCTCGGCTGAGAGAGACCGATCAGCCGATATAAAACAGGAGCATTGGCTCTACCGTACTCATTGCACAAGGACCGTGCATCATGATTAACCCAGTAAACACCCTTATAACCGAGGATATCGCACGCGTTACAACAAAACCCGTCGAATACCTGAGAGCGATACTTGAAGACGGCGATAAAGGAGGCCGGAGGCCTGGCCTGATTGTGACCGATGAAGACGTCATCAGCTTAAAACGCTATGAACGACAAGGTCTGAATCTGCCCACCACACTGGCGCGCACGGAACAGTACCTGGGGTTCGAAAAAAGCGGCATTCCCGGACTTGAGCCGAAAGATGTCATGGACACTTACATCACCATCAATCGGCATGCCCGAAGCTGGTCGCCAATAGAAAATGCTGTGAAGACCACTGGCTTCGATATCGGGATATTTGCCGCTCATTTTGTTAACCAGGGCGGTCTGATTATTACCCACATCGAAAGAATGGACGTCATCGAACAATTGACGCTGACGATTGCCGACTTGAAGCTCGAGGACATCAGCGGCCTGAAGCGCGTGCCGCTGAGTTCAACAGAAAAGCAAGTGTGTGGCGCACTGTCCGGTTTGCTGACGCGAATGGCCGAACGAATAGACATGCATCGCCACTCAGCGGAGCTTCTGACTGAGGAAATAAACACCTTCAGCAATACCCTGAACGCGGAGATCATGCCGAGCATTCAACACAAGGTAACGCTTTCGAACAACTCGGAGCTGGACCAGGAGATCCAAGACCTGGAAAGCGATATCGACCGGTTAACACGCGATATCGAACAAAAGATGAAGGAGTATACGACGGCCAAGAACAATATTGCCTGGGGGATCATTGGAGGCCCCATCGGTGTCGCCATTACCGGGGGCATATTCGGCAGCCTGGCAGAAAGGATACGCAAGGACAAGGATCGGTTGGTCCATATCAAAACTGCCAAAGTCCAGCAACTCAAGGAAAAGCGCCCTCTTGCGGCGGCCATCCTCAGCCTGCAGTTAATTTTCGAAGACATGAACCTGCGCATGCAGGATGCCCAACAGGGCGCCACTAACCTGAAAGACGTCTGGGCCTTGTTGTCGTCTTACATCAAGAGTTCCGCACGGGAACTGGCGACCATAGAGGACGATCAGGCACTGTTCATTTTCGCGTTACATTTCCAGGGAGTGGTCTCGCCGTGGCTGGAAATAAGAAATATTTCGACCGAATTACTGAACACCTTTGAACGTGCACTAGACCAGTTCAATTCCGGCAAATACATCACCCAATAAGGATATTACCGTGAACGCACACACCCTCTCTAACCGTCTGGAACTTACCCCGCCCGACACCCGAATCATGGAGTCCGCCCGGCAGAATATCTACGACCACGTCATGTCTTTGCAGCTGGACTTCCTGCCGGTCATGAAAGAAAAGTTGCAGCCTCTTCAAAGGGCGCTCAGTCATGCCGAGGCGCTGTGGGGTGAGCACCTGGCCGCTATCGTGGCGCAACTGCGTAGCGTTAATCTGGCACCGATTGACTTGAAACAGCAGCAGATCGAGGCGCACCCTGACTTGAGTGATCTGCAGAAACAGCTGGCCATTCGTATGCTGAACGTCGAGCGTACTCGTCAACTGACAGGGCTGACAGCCATCATCCTTAAAGCGGCCAACGCCATTGCTGAAAGCAGCGATCGCATGCAACAGATCAACCTGAAGCTGGACGGCAGCCGCGTTCAAAGTACGCTGCACAAGCACGTTGATCGCCTGACTCAGCGCAAGACCGATCTGGACATCCGGATGAGCGTGATTGCCGAAGATCGACGTCTGCTGGATGAAACGATCAAGGCATACGAAAAATACAACCTGGCCGATATTTTCAAAGACCTGCTCCCCAGCGCAGAAGAACTGGCGCTGATCAATGTACCGTCGCCAGAGATTGCCCTTCTACAAGCCGGGATTGCCCGACTCGGAAAGCTGCTGGGAAAAATCAGCGACGCCATCAATTATTCAGAGCTGACCGGAGAGCGCGACAAGTTGAGGCAGCGTTACAACACGCTGCTGGACGATTCGCGTGCCAACACTCAGGAAATCAAGGCCACGCTGTTCAAACTCGAAGAGTTGACACTGTTGTCGCAAGTCGAGCAGAGCAAAGAGGCCTGGGTTCAGGAGGTTAGACACGTGTATCGATCGCTGTATCGCTTTCTGGACAAGAGCGCACAGCAAAACGACTCAACGGTTTCGGCCAGCGAGCATGTTGCACAATTGAAGACTTACCTGAAATCGTTCCACGATATCAACCGCACGCTCTGACATACCCCCTATTCAGAAAGGCAGGTGTCGATAGAATCGACGCCTGCTTTCGCTTTTAGCCGAGCACCACCAACCTGTTCGGTAATTCATTCCTGCCGTGGGTCACGGGAACATGATCGGCAAGCAGCTCGCCACAGGCATGGATGCAGCCGAGAAACCCCTGCAAGGTCTGCCCGTCTCTGACCTGCTGAGTAAACACATCGACCATCGCCTTCCAGGTATCGTTGTGCAGACGACTGGCAATGCCATGGTCAACGAGGATTTCGACATACCGTTCGGCCTCGCTGACAAACACCAGAATGCCGGTGCCGTCGTGGGTCTTGTGCAGGTTCTGTTCGAGAAACTGCCGGCGCGCGAGGTTTCCGGCCCGCCAACGCCGCACCGAAAGCGGCACCAGCAACGCTGAGACCTTCGACAGGTGGCACACCAGCGCCACGATAATGAACGTGCTCATCTGCGCGAGCATCAACTCGTCCGCACTCAGCCATTGCAGGCAGTAATTGATCGTGCCCGGCACCAGCAGGCCGATCAGACCTGCCCAGATCAGCGGCATGTAGGCATAGTCGTCAGCGCGAGCGGCCAGCACCGTGACCAGCTCGGCGTCAGTGCGCTGCTCGACGCGGTCAATCGCTTCGGCAACCTGCCGCTGTTCGTCTTTGTTCAGTAAAGCCATGGTTCCCTCATTCCGAATCAATCAACTACCAGTTGCCTGAAGCACCGCCACCGCCGAAACGTCCGCCGCTGCGATCAGCGGCTCTTTCACGGGCGGGCCGGGTAGCGCCGCCGCGCCTGACGCTGATGATGACAATCCCCAGCACGATGAGGGTCAACACGATCCCGATCAGCCAGACCTGGTCGTCATTGGTCTGCTGGTCATCTTCGGACATCTGTCTTTTCGGCTCCGGATAATCAGGTATCTGCCCGCCCAATGCCGCAATGACCGCGCGCGTACCGCGCTCTATGCCGACGGCAAACCGGTTGTCGTCAAACTCGGGGGTCATCAGCATGTCGATGATCAGAGAGGCCTGGGCGTCATTGAGACGATCCTTCAGCGCGCCGCCGACCTCCATGAACACCTTGCGCTTGTCGCGATAGACCACCAGCAGAACACTGTCCTCCTTGCCGTGCAGCCCCAGGCCCCAGGTGTCACCGAGTCGAGAGCCGAATTCTTCGATGCTCGTGCCCTGCAGATCAGCGAGGGTCACCACCACCACACGCTCCCCGGTCGCCTTTTCATGGGCGCTCAGAAGTCTGGCCAGACGAACCGTAGTCTGGCTGTCGAGCATTTGTGCGGCATCCACCACACTGCCGGTCATCGGCGGAAAAACCAGTGCTGACGGCTCTGCCTCAGCACGCAATACCCCTCCCAACAGCATCACCACATACAACATCCACTGTGAAACAGACTTCAAAATCCAGACCTCCGGTGTTTTTTTGAATCCATTGAAACGACACGCCTTAGCCAAAACACAAGTTCCCCGGCATAATCCACCGCCAACACCTGATGCGGTCACTATTTGATCGACAGGGTCTGTACAAAAATCAATCAAACCGCCATTTTCGTACACACCTTGGGAAGACTTCGTACAGTGAAGCGGATGGCAACTATCCTTGCAGCCCGTACGAACCATAACGCCAAAGGTCCATAACCCAAAAACTGGCTGTCGGACATTAAACGCGAGTTACTGACAAAAGCCTTGAGAAATCATTCATGAATAAGCTGTGTTTATTAGGTTTGCTGGTCGGTATGGCCAGTCAGTCGGTGATGGCCCAGACCGCTGCCGCCACGGACAATACAACGCTTCAGGCCAAGAATGCCTTCATCGGCAAACTCATGAAACAAATGACTCTGGACGAAAAGATCGGTCAGTTACGACTCATCAGTATCAGTTCGGAAATGCCACAGCCGCAAATTCTCAAGGAAATTGCCGCCGGAAGAATCGGCGGCACGTTCAACTCCATTACCCGTTCGGAAAATCGTCCGCTGCAGGAAGCCGCAGTCGCCAAAAGCCGTCTGAAAATTCCGATGTTCTTTGCCTATGACGTGGTTCACGGTCACCGGACCATTTTTCCGATCAGCCTGGGCATGGCCGCCAGCTGGGACATGGACGCCATCGCGACGATGGGCCGGGTCTCGGCCAAAGAAGCCAGTGCCGACAGCATCGACATGACCTTCGCCCCCATGGTGGATATTTCCCGCGACCCTCGCTGGGGCCGCAGCTCCGAAGGCTTCGGTGAAGACACCTACCTGGTGTCACGCATTTCCGACGTGATGGTCAGGTCCTTCCAGGGCAAGAACGTCGCAGCCAGCGACAGCATCATGGCCGCCGTCAAACACTTCGCCCTGTATGGCGCGGTAGAAGGCGGACGCGACTACAACACCGTGGACATGAGCATGACGCGCATGTACCAGGACTACCTGCCGCCCTACAAGGCCGGCATCGATGCCGGCGCCGGCGGCATCATGGTCGCACTCAACTCGATCAACGGCGTGCCGTCGACCTCCAACAAATGGCTGATGCAGGACCTGTTGCGCAAGGACTGGGGCTTCAAGGGCGTGACCATCAGTGACCACGGCGCGCTCAAGGAGCTGATCGACCACGGCGTGGCCAAGGATTTCCGCGAGGCCGCCAAGCTGGCGATCAAGGCGGGCGTCGACCTGAGCATGAACGACGCGGCCTATGGCGAGCAGTTGCCCGGCCTGGTGAAGGACGGCGAGGTTTCCATGAAGGAAATCGACAACGCCGTGCGTGAGGTGCTGGGTGCCAAGTACGACATGGGCCTGTTCGCCTCGCCTTACGGTCGCATCGGCGTCGCTGCCGAAGATCCGGCCGACACCTATTCCGATGACCGCCTGCACCGTGCCGAAGCTCGCGATGTGGCGCGCAAGACGCTGGTGCTGCTGAAAAACCAGAACGAGACACTGCCGCTGAAGAAGCAAGGCACCATCGCCGTGATCGGCGGACTGGCGCAAAGTCACCTCGACATGCTCGGCAGTTGGTCGGCAGCAGGTCGTCCCAACCAGTCGGTGACGGTGTATGAAGGGCTGGCCAACGCGGTCGGCGACAAGGCCAAGCTGGTTTACGCACGCGGTGCCAACGTCAGTGACAACGAACACGTCCTCAACTACCTGAACTTCATCGAGAAGGAAGTAGAGATCGACCCGCGTCCAGCGCAGGAAATGATCGACGAAGCGGTCAAGGTCGCCGAGCAGGCCGATGTGATCGTTGCCGTGGTCGGTGAATCGCGCGGCATGTCGCATGAATCGGCCAGCCGCAGCAGCCTGAACATTCCGGGTAAACAGCGCGACCTGATCAAGGCGCTCAAGGCCACTGGCAAACCACTGGTGCTGGTGCTGATGAATGGCCGTCCGCTGGTTCTGGTCGACGAACAGGAACAGGCCGACGCCATGCTCGAAACCTGGTTCCCGGGCACCGAAGGCGGCAACGCAGTGGCTGATGTGCTGTTCGGCGACTACAACCCGTCGGGCAAGCTGGCCATGACGTTTCCTCGCTCGATCGGTCAACTGCCGGTCTACTATGCGCACCTGAACACCGGCCGTCCGTATCACGAAGGCAAGCCAGGCAACTACACCTCGCACTACTTCGAGGAGCCCAATGGCCCGCTGTACCCGTTCGGTTATGGTCTGAGCTACACCCAGTTCGACGTCTCGGACATCACGTTGTCGGACGCCAACATGACGCGCAAAGGCAAGCTGACGGCCAGCGTGACCGTGAAAAATACCGGCAAGGTTGCCGGTGCAACCGTTGTGCAGTTGTATCTGCATGACGTAGCGGCGTCGATCAGCCGTCCGGTAAAAGAACTGAAGAACTTCGAAAAAGTGATGCTTGAGCCCGGAGAAGAAAAAGTCGTGACCTTCACCCTCAGTGAAGACGACCTGAAGTTCTACAACACCGAGCTCAAGCACGTGGCAGAACCTGGCGAATTCAAGGTCATGATCGGCCTGGACTCGCAAGCAGTGAAAGAAGCGACCTTCAATCTGTTGTAAACCCTGTGCGTGGCGCGTTCGTGAGCATTCGCTCGGGAACGCGCCAGCAGGGTTCAATCAGGCTGCGACATGACGCTCAAGCATCGCTACTGGCGCATTACCCTGTACGTGCTACTGATTCTGGCCGGTGCAGCCCTGTGCGCCGGGCTCGCGATGCGTCAGGCGCAACGTCACGCAATGTCGGAAGACGCCGCGCGTGCCGAAGGACAGCTGGCACTGTATGCCAATACCCTGCACACCCTGATCGAGCGCTATCGCGCCCTGCCCTCCGTGCTGGCGCTGGACCCGGAAATTCGAGCCGCGCTGAGCGGCCCGGTGACCGGTGAGGTGCAGAACGCACTCAACCTCAAGCTGGAAAAAATCAACAGTGCGGCTCATTCGTCGACGCTGGAATTGCTCGACCGCCATGGTCTGGCGATTGGCGCGAGCAACTGGCGTACGCCCAATAGCTATGTCGGCCACAACTACGCTTTTCGACCCTACTTTCTGCAAACCCGCGCCAAGGGCACCGGGCGCTTTTATGCGGTCGGTGTGACCACCGGAATTCCGGGGTACTTTCTGTCCAGCGCGGTCTTGAACGATACCGGTGGGTTCATGGGGGCGATGGTCGTCAAGCTGGAGTTCCCCAGCCTTGAGCAGGAGTGGGATCAGGGTGAGGATCTGCTGCTGGTCAGCGATGAGAAAGGCATCGTGTTCATCGCCAATCAACCCGGCTGGCGCTATCGCGAGCTGCTGCCGATCTCGGTGGAAGACCGTGCCACCCTGTTGCGCACCCGCCAGTACGACAAGCAGGTATTGTCACCGCTGCGCAGCCGGGTCATCGACAGCTTCAGCGAAAACAGCCATTTGAGCCGTGTCGACGGCCCGGACGGCACCACGGATTATCTCTGGCAGTCGCTGCCCCTTGCGGACGAAAACTGGACCCTGCACCTGCTGCGCAAGCCGCCCGCCTCCAGTGAGGACGTTCGCAATGCAGGGCTGGCCGCCGCAGGCATCTGGCTGGCGCTGGTATTTCTGGGCCTGTTTCTCTATCAGCGCTGGCGACTGGCGCGCTTGAGGGAACGCAACCGGGATGAACTGGAGCGTCTGGTGCAAGAGCGCACGCGTGATCTGCAAACCGCGCAGGACGGTCTGGTGCAGTCGGCCAAACTGGCGGCGCTGGGGCAGATGTCGGCAGCACTGGCCCACGAAATCAACCAGCCGCTGACCGCCCAGCGCATGCAACTGGCAACCCTGCGACTGCTGCTCGATCAGGGCCGCATCGATGAAGCCTGCAAAGCGCTGGTTCCAGTCGATCAGCAACTGACGCGTATGGCCGCCCTGACCAGCCATCTGAAAACCTTCGCACGCAAGAGCCCCAGCGGCCTGCGCGAGAGGCTGGACCTGGCCACGGTGGTCGATCAGGCTTTGCTGTTGCTCGACCCGCGCCTGCGCGAGGAACACGTCGACTGCGTCCTCCATCTGGCTCGCCCGGCATGGGTGCGCGGCGACGCCATCCGCCTGGAGCAGGTGCTGATAAACCTGCTGCGCAATGCACTGGACGCCATGCGCGAGTGCCGCTCAAGGCGCCTTGAAGTGCGCATCGACGCCGTCGACAACCAGTGGCGGCTCAGTGTCAGGGACAATGGAAGCGGGATCGCCGCGGAGAATCTGCCCGACATTTTCGATCCGTTCTTCACCACCAAACCGGTGGGCGACGGCCTGGGCCTTGGCCTGGCTGTGTCGTACGCCATCATTCATGAGCTGGGCGGACAACTGACGGCGCAAAACCATGCGGACGGCACCGAGTTCTGGTTCAGCTTGCCCAACGACTTTCTGGAGGCCTGACCCGGCATGTTGAATTCGGTCATCGTGGTAGACGACGAGGCGCCCATTCGGCAAGCCGTCGAACAATGGCTGACGTTGTCGGGGTTCGAGGTGCAAGTCTTCGCCCGCGCCGAAGAGTGCCTGGCGCACATACCGGAGCACTTCCCCGGCGTCGTGCTGACCGACGTGCGCATGCCGGGCATGAGCGGCCTGGAACTGCTGACCCGGTTGCAAGGCGCAGACCGCGACCTGCCGGTCATCCTCCTGACCGGCCATGGCGATGTGCCGATGGCCGTGGAGGCGATGCGCGAGGGGGCCTATGACTTTCTGGAAAAACCCTTCAGCCCGGAAACCCTGATCAGCAACCTGCGGCGCGCCCTTGAGAAACGCCAGCTGGTGCTGGAAAACCGCCGCCTGCATGAGCAGGCCGATGCCAGAACCCGGCTGGACGCCACGCTGCTCGGCGTATCGCCCGGCATGCAGACACTGCGCCGCCAGGTGCTGGAACTGGCGCAACTGCCGGTCAACGTGATCATTCGCGGGGAAACCGGCAGCGGCAAGGAACTGATTGCTCGCTGCCTGCACGATTTCGGGCCGCGCGCCGCCAGACCTTTTGTTGCACTCAACTGCGCAGCCATCCCGGAGCACCTGTTCGAAGCCGAGCTGTTCGGCCACGAAAGCGGCGCCTTCACCGGCGCGCAGGGCAAGCGCATCGGTCGCCTGGAGTATGCCGACGGCGGCACGGTGTTCCTCGATGAAATCGAGAGCATGCCGATGGCGCAACAGGTCAAGCTGCTGCGCGTATTGCAGGACAAGCGTCTTGAGCGACTGGGCTCGAATCAGAGCATCGACGTCGACCTGCGAATCATTGCCGCGACCAAGCCTGATCTTCTCGAAGAGGCGCGTGCCGGGCGCTTCCGCGAAGATCTGGCCTACCGCCTCAACGTTGCCGAGCTGCGCCTGCCGCCGCTGCGCGAGCGCCTTGAAGACATCGCGAAACTGTTCAGCCACTTCGCCCGCGCCGCCGCCGAACGCGTGGGCCGGGAGCCGCCAGCGCTGGACGCTGCTCATCTGAGCCGCCTGCTCGGGCATGACTGGCCAGGCAACGTGCGCGAGCTGGCCAACGCCGCCGAGCGGCAGGCCTTGGGGCTGGAGCACGCCCTGCCGCAACCTGATACCCAATCGGCCGGGCACTCGCTGGCGGCGCGTCAGGAAGCCTTCGAAGCGCAGTGCCTGCGCGCTTCGCTGGCCCGTCATAAAGGCGACATCAAGGCGGTGCTCAATGAGTTGCAACTGCCGCGGCGGACGCTGAACGAGAAGATGCAGCGCCATGCCCTGGTACGTGAAACGTTCCTCGAATGAGGGCTGTGCACATTCCGTACAGCTTGTTCCGGCGATAACCGAACATTTCCCGCAGCGCCGGGTCTGCATACTGTTCACGGCTATATGAGGTCGTGATGGCTGGATACTTGCGAGGCATAATGACATCATGCCCACCTGGTTATTCAGCTCACTTTGACAGTCCGAAAGATGGGGCATTTTCTACCGTGAATACTCCCCTCGACCTCCCCTTGGGAGGCGGCGAAATGGGTCGGTTTATCCGAGAGACGGACTGGTCGACGTCCGCGCTGGGACCCAAGCATGCATGGCCCGCAGCGCTACTGTCTTCAATGAATCTGATGCTCAGTTGCCCGGACAGCATGTACCTGCTCTGGGGACCTGACTACACCCTGTTTTTCAATGACGCTTACTCTCAGGTCCTGCCGATTGCCGCCCGACAGGCGCAGGGGCAGCCCATTGCCTCGGTCTGGGGCGATGCCTGGGAAGCCGTGCGGCCGCTCGCCGAGCAGGCACTGGACGGACAAAGCCGCCGGTCTGACAATATTCAGCGCACCATCGTCCGCAATGGCAAGCCCGAGCAGACCTGGTGGTCGCTGTCCTATTCGCCGCTGTATGGCGATAGCGGCCTGATCGAAGGCGTGTTCTGCCGGGTCAACGAGACCACGTTGCAGGTCATGGCCGAAGTCCGTCAGTCGGAGAACGAAGCGTTCACCGACCGTGTGCTGTCGAGCATCAACGACTGCATCAAGGTGCTGGACCTCGACTCGCGCCTGACCTTCATGAGTGAAGGCGGTCAGCGGATCATGGAGGTCAGCGATTTCAACGCGATTCGCGGCTGCCCCTGGCCTGACTTCTGGCAGGACCAGGGCAATCTGGACGCCATTGCCGCGGTTGACGCGGCACGAGCGGGTCAGAACGCCAGCTTCACCGGCTCGGCGCAGACCCTGGCGGGCACCACCAAGTGGTGGCATGTGCAGGTCAGCCCGATTTTCGGCAAGGACGGCAAACCGGAGAAGATCCTCTGTGTCTCCAGGGACATGACCCAGCTCAGAGACGCTGAAGAGGCCCTGCTGTCGCTCAACGAGACCCTTGAACAACGCGTCGTCGAACGCACCCAGGACCGTGATCGCATCTGGCGGCTGTCGACCGACCTGATGCTGGTGGCGCAGTTCGACGGGATCATATCGGCAGTCAATCCGGCATGGACGCAAGCCCTCGGCTGGTCGGAAGAACAACTGCTCGACAGCCAGTTTCTGGCACTGGTGCACCCTGAAGACGTGGACAGCACGCTGGCCGCCATGAGCGGGCTGGAGCGCGGCCGCACGATTCCGCACTTCAAGAATCGCTATCGTCATCAGGACGGCTCGTACCGGACCATCTCCTGGACTGCCGTGCCGGACAAGCAATTCATCCATGCCGTCGGCCGTGACATTCAGGCCGAAGAAGAGGCCAATGAAGCGCTGCGGCTTTCCCAGGACGCCCTGCATCAGGCGCAGAAGCTGGAAGCCATCGGCCAACTCACCGGCGGCGTGGCACATGATTTCAACAACCTGCTGACCGTGATCCGCTCCTGCAGCGACCTGCTGAAGTCAGCGAACCTTGAAGAGCACCGTCGGGTGAAGTACGTCGAGGCCATCTCCAGCACGGTCGACCGGGCCGCGCGCCTGACCGGCCAGCTGCTGGCGTTCGCCCGCCGTCAGGCCTTGCAGCCGGAAGTGTTCGATGTCTGCAAGAGTGTGGCGCGCATCGGCGAGATGATGGACACGCTGACCGGCGCACGTATTCAGGTCAGCATCGACCTACCTGCCGAGCCGTGCTTCATCTTCGCCGACGGCAGCCAGTTCGATACCGCGCTGGTCAACATGGTGGTCAACGCCCGCGATGCGATGTCCGGCGCGGGTAAGCTGGTCATCAAGGTTGAATGCGCTGCCCACTGCACTGCAGACCAGCCGGTCTCACACAGCGCGGGTGACTATGTAAAGGTATCGCTGACCGATACCGGCGCCGGTATTGCCAAGGAAAAGCTGGGCCTGATCTTCGAACCGTTCTATACCACCAAGAGTGTCGGCCAGGGCACCGGGCTGGGTTTGTCGCAGGTATTCGGGTTTGCCAAGCAGTCGGGTGGTGAAGTGCTGGTTGAAAGCGAGCTCGGCAAAGGCAGCCGCTTCACGCTGTGCCTGCCCAGCGCACAGAATCACGAAGTCGTCCAGGAAGACCATCGCCACACCCTCACCCCGTTGCCCGGGCTGTGCGTACTGATGGTCGAGGACAATCAGGACATCGGCACCTATACCCGCCCGATGCTTGAGCAATTGGGCTTTCAGGTGCTCTGGGTAAGCAGTGCCGCCGAGGCGCTGAAAGAGCTTTCTGGCAACCCGGAAAACTTTCATGTGGTGTTCTCGGATATCGCCATGCCCGGCATGAGCGGCCTGGAACTGTACGCCGAAATCGAAGCGCGCTATCCGTGGATGCCGGTGGTTCTTACCACCGGGTACAGCACTGAGTTCGCGACGATCGCTCAGGACGAAACACACCGCTTCGACCTGCTGCAGAAACCCTATTGCAGAGACGATCTGGCGGCGATTCTGCACAAGGCCGTGAGTCGTACCGGCGAACACTGAGGGGATGGATTCGCATGAGTGAATCCCGGCACTTCCGGCGCATAAAACCAAGACAACACCGGTTGCCTTGATTCAGAATCACGCAAAACATCGCAACACTCTTAGAGCAGGGAGCATTTTCGAGATGATCGTCGGTATTGATCTGGGCACCACCAACAGCCTGGTGGCTGTATGGCGCGACGGCAGCAGCGAGCTGGTGACCAACGCATTGGGAGAAACACTCACCCCCAGCGTTGTCGGGCTGGACGACGACGGGCAGATTCTGGTCGGCAAGGCAGCCCGCGAACGCCTGCAGACCCACCCGGAAAAAACCGCCGCCCTGTTCAAACGCTACATGGGCAGCGCTCAGGAAATTCGCCTGGGCTCTGCCAATTACCGCCCGGAAGAGCTGTCCTCGCTGGTGCTCAAAAGCCTGAAGGCTGATGTCGAGCGCGCGTTTGGCGAGCCTGTTACCGAAGCGGTGATCAGCGTCCCGGCCTATTTCAGCGACGCTCAACGTAAAGCCACGCGTATTGCCGGTGAGCTGGCGGGGCTCAAGGTCGAGAAGCTCATCAACGAGCCGACAGCGGCCGCACTTGCGTATGGCCTTCACCAGAAGGAAGGCGAAACCTCGTTTCTGGTCTTCGATCTGGGTGGCGGGACCTTCGACATCTCGATCCTCGAGCTTTTCGACGGCGTGATGGAAGTGCGTGCCAGCGCGGGCGACAACTTTCTGGGGGGCGAAGATTTCGATCAGGTCATGGTCGAGCACTTTGTGAACCTGCACCGCGATGAGCCGGACTTCCCGTCAACGGAGCTGATTGCCCCGGCCTTGCGGCGCGAAGCCGAGCGGGTGCGCAGGGCTTTGGGCCAGGACGGAAGTGCCGACTTCGTATTGCGTCACGCCGACAGGGAATGGCGAAAGACCATTACTCAAGAGCAAATGAGCGATTTTTATGCGCCCCTGCTCAACCGCCTGCGCGCGCCGGCCGAGCGTGCGCTTCGAGACGCGCGGATACGCGTCGCCGATCTGGATGAGATTCTGCTGGTGGGCGGCACCACGCGCATGCCACTGATCCGCAAGCTTGCCGCGAGCCTGTTCGGGCGCTTCCCTTCCATTGCGCTCAATCCCGATGAAATCGTCGCTCAGGGCGCAGCGGTGCAGGCGGCACTCAAGCACCGGGACGCAGCGCTGGAGGAGATCGTCCTCACCGATGTGTGCCCTTACACACTGGGGATCGAGACCATCACGCAAGTTGGCAACCGCTATGAAAGCGGTCATTACCTGCCCATTATCGAACGCAACAGTGTCGTACCGGTCAGCCGGGTAAAAACGGTCCAGACCGTCAGTGATGATCAAGAGCACGTTATGGTGCGGATCTTTCAAGGCGAAAGCCGCATGGTCAAGGACAACATCGCCCTGGGCGAGCTCATTATCCCGATCCCCAAGGCGAAGGCCGGCGAAGTGGCGCTGGATGTACGCTTTACCTATGACAACAACGGCCTGCTGGAGGCCGATGTGGTGACACAGCTGACCGGGGAACGTCACAAGCTGGTCATCGAAAACAACCCTGGCGTGATGACGCCTGATGAAATACAGGAGCGCCTTCAGGTACTCGAAGCACTCAAAGTCCATCCGCGCGAACAGCAGGCCAATACTCATCTGATCGCCAGACTTGAACGCCTGTATCAGGAATGCCTGGGCAGCGATCGAGAACTTATCGATCACTGGACCACCCAGTTCCAGCATGTGCTGGAGACGCAGGACGAGCGGCAGATCAGCGAAATTCGCAAGCAACTCAAACAGGAAGTCGACACGTTCGAGCAGGGCGCAAGATGATCGACTGTTGGTCAGTACTTGAGCTGAATAACGATGCCGACGAGCGCAGCATCAAACGCCAATATGCCCGGTTACTGAAGGTCAACCGTCCTGATGAGGACCCGGCAGCCTTCCAGAATCTGCGTGATGCCTATGAAGAGGTGCTGCAGCGGGCACGATCGCGCGCAGATGAAGACGACCAGCCTGTCATGCTGCGCCAGCCCTTGCCTGAGCCCTCGCCTGCCCCGCTGCTGACAACGACCGTTGTCGAGCAGCCCGATGGCATGGACTGGCTTCAACAGGTTAGGCAAACCACGGCGCAGAACCTGCTCGAACAACAGCAGCTCGCCATGGAGCATGGACAGGCGGAGCGCTTTCAACAACTGTTGCTGCTGGAGTGCCTGAACGACTCGGCGCGGCGCGTCGAATTGATCAAAGCTGCATTTCAGCATTTGCGCTGGCTGACGGTATGGCAAAGCATTCACATCAGCAGCTACCAGCAGCACGCCTTGGCCGAGGCGATATTGCGCGAGGCGTTCGAAGCGTTCAGCGCACTCATCGAGAGCGGGCAGCATGCGCGCTTCATTGAAGAACTTAAGACGCTGGAGCAACAGCCCTGGCTGACAGAGCTGGAGCGTCGCGAGCATTTGCAATGCAGGTGCATGGTCTTGCTGATTGCCAGCCAGCATGTGACCTCTGACCTGCTGGAACAGATGCGCGCGGTATTTGGCTGGAACCTGCAGCAAAACCTTCACCCAGGCCCCGAAGACCTCTGGCAGGCGCTGCGCCAGCGATACGAAGAAGTGGAGTACGCCGAGCATCTGCAACGCCTGCTCGACGCCAAACCGAGCACTGCCGAAGGCAAGGCCGCGCACTTGATGTTCAAGCCGCCACGTCTGGCCGCGCGGATCCGTACCGCGGTCAAGCAAGACGCCTCGGTGTGGAACGCCTGCGCGCATATTCAGGAGCAGTTGACCGTCCACTACCCCGATATCCTCAAGCGCTACCCCGAAGCAGACCTGAACGCCTGGAAAATCATGCGTGAGCAGAGCGACTTCACGCCGCTCATCTGGGTCTACATCGGCGCGTTTCTGCTGGCGTTGCTGGCACCCCCGCTAGCGCCTGAAGGCACGGAATACAATCCGGGAACGCGGGTCCTCGTGCTGTTCCTGACACCGCTCTGGACAACCGTCGGCTTCTTCATCTTTATCTGCGTATGGCGTCCGCTGATGATTCTGGCAGAGCCTGCCGATGCCTGGCTGAGCAGCAAGTTACTGCCCAAGGTGCTGAGCTGGCCCGGTGCCCAGGCGCTGGTCTTGCGGCATGGCCTTCCGTTTTTGTTTCTGGGCCTTGTCCACGTGCTTGATGGCCCACGCACACTGCTGACTTATCTGCTGCTGGCGGTGCTGTGGGTCGCCCTGTCGCCTTATCGCTACCTGTTTCAGACGGCGCCTGCCCGGCAGAAGATTCGGCAGTTTTATGCAAGGCACACAGTCATGGTGATCATCGGCACGCTGAGCATCATCATGGCGGCGCTGTTGATCTCCTCTAAAATGAGCGCTTGAGCGGTCTTCTGTCGGCAATCGACCAGAACAACCTGCTGCGAGCGTTCCCATCGGCAAGAATCCGCTTACCCCAGCCATGCAGATAAGCGGATTCTTGCTCATCAAAGTCGCCCGACCGCTCTAGAACAAGCCCTCATGGTCTGGCACAGCTCCTGCTATGTAACACGCAGGGCATCCAATGCCTCCTTCCAAAAATAATGAAAAACAAGGAACACCATGGAAACTTCCAATCCCGCCTCCCATGGGTCGGCTGCTAGTGCCGCTGGCCAGAAAACCACCTCCAGCCGTCTCAAATCGATTTTCAGTGGTTCGGTCGGCAACATGGTCGAGTGGTACGACTGGTACGTCTACGCCGCCTTCTCGCTGTACTTCGCCAAAGCCTTCTTTCCCAAGGGCGACACCACCGCCCAGTTGCTCAACACCGCCGCGATCTTTGCCGTCGGCTTTCTGATGCGGCCTATAGGTGGCTGGCTGATGGGGCTGTACGCTGACTACAAAGGCCGCAAGGCTGCGCTGATGGCATCGGTGCTGTTGATGTGCTTCGGCTCGCTGATTATTGCCCTGACACCAGGCTATGAAAGCATCGGCGTCGGTGCTCCGATCCTGCTGGTGTTTGCCCGCTTGCTGCAGGGGCTGTCTGTCGGCGGGGAGTACGGCACGTCCGCCACCTACCTCAGCGAAATGGCCACCAAGGAGCGTCGCGGCTTCTTCTCCAGCTTTCAGTACGTCACGCTGATTTCCGGCCAGCTCATCGCGCTGGGCGTGCTTATCGTTCTGCAGCAGACGCTGACCACCGAGCAACTGTATGCCTGGGGCTGGCGTATCCCGTTCGTCATCGGTGCACTGTGCGCAATCGTCGCGCTGTTTCTGCGTCGTGGCATGGAAGAAACCGAGTCGTTCACGCGCAAGAAGAAGGAAAAGCCCAAGGAAAGCCTGATGCGCACGCTGATGCGTCATCCCAAGGAACTGATGACCGTCGTGGGTCTGACCATGGGCGGGACGCTGGCTTTCTACACTTACACCACTTACATGCAGAAGTATCTGGTCAACACCGTCGGCATGAGCATCACCGACTCGACGTCGATATCAGCGGCGACGCTGTTTCTGTTCATGCTGTTGCAGCCGGTCGTTGGTGCGCTGTCCGACAAGATCGGGCGTCGTCCGATCCTGATTGCGTTCGGCGTACTGGGAACGCTGTGCACCGTACCGATCCTGACCACGCTGCATACCATTCAGACATGGTGGGGTGCGTTCTTCCTGATCATGGCGGCACTGATCATTGTCAGCGGCTACACCTCGATCAACGCAGTGGTGAAGGCCGAGCTGTTTCCCACCGAGATCCGCGCGCTGGGCGTCGGTCTGCCTTACGCCCTGACGGTATCGATCTTTGGCGGCACTGCGGAATACATCGCGCTGTGGTTCAAGAGCATCGGTATGGAAACCGGTTACTACTGGTACGTCACTGCCTGTATTGCCTGCTCGCTGCTGGTGTATGTGTTCATGAAAGACACGCGCAAGCACTCGCGTATCGAAACTGACTGATCGGATTGCGACGATTCTCGTGCCCAGGCTCCGCTCTCATCGTTATATACAAATCTCGTGGGAGCGAGCTTGCTCGCGAAGAGGCCGGTACAGCCTCCAGAAATAGAGCGCTATGACTGACTCTTCGTGAGCAATGGGGATCGCCGCCCCGTTCACTCCATTTTTCGGGCTTATCGAGACGTGTGTATAACGCTGAGGACTCCGCGCAGGCAGAAGAGTCATTCAGGCTGATCAATATCATCGTCCGCATCGATACCACGGCCGCTACAAGACAATCAATTACATACAGCACCTGCAACAGAGTGTTACAGAGCGGTGCGTCATTTAGCCAACTTTTAGCAATAACCGCTTGAATAAACTGCACTTTTAATTTGTCAAGAGCGTTTATTACAAGACTTTTCAAGAATTGCACCACAATAATGCAACCCCCGCTGAAAGGCCCGAAATCAGAGCATCACAGCCAACTATCATTTTTAGCGATGATCGCTAGCAATCCTATTAACTTCTTAATAATCCGCTGGCGCGTAGCATTGCCTCCATACCGGGATGACAACTCACCCGACACGCATTGGAGACATCATCATGAAAACCAACACACTGATCTTTGGCCTGGCTATCTCTGTTCTGGCATCGAGCGCATTTGCACTTCCAGCCACCCACGCTCAGAGCGACCTGTCCAGCGCCACCCTCGTTGCTGAAGGCGGTACCAAACACACTAACGTCGGCTCGATCCGCGTATCGGCTGACGGCGCAGATCATGTCGGTGCCAATCGTCTCGCCGCTGATGGCGCAGACCGCGTCGGTGCAAACCGTCAGGCTGCCGATGGTGCAGACCACGTCGGTGCCAATCGTCTTGCTGCAGACGGTGCAGATCGCGTAGGCGCCAATCGTCTGGGCTGATCACTCACGCAACACCCCCAAAGCCCGGCTGATGTCGGGCTTCTTCATGTCTGGCTCAGGATGAAACACACACGCCGCTCTGGCATCCTCTGCAAATGCGCAGCACTATGCTGACATCCACTATTGAGCCCATCAGGAACCGAGCATGTCAGACGCAATTCACTCCTACGAGCCATCCAAGGGTCACGGCCTGCCGCACGACCCGTTCAACGCGATTGTAGGCCCACGCCCGATTGGCTGGATTTCGTCGCAGGATGCCAACGGCAAACTCAACCTGGCACCTTACAGCTTCTTCAACGCGTTCAACTACGTGCCGCCGATCATCGGCTTCTGCAGCGTGGGTCGCAAAGACAGCCTCAATAATATCGAGCAAACCGGCGAGTTCGTCTGGAACCTGGCGACCCGCTCGCTGGCCGAAGCCATGAACCAGAGCTGCGCACCGGTAGCGCCGGACGTCAGCGAATTCGAACTGGCAAACCTGACCCCACTGGCCTCGCAGATCGTCTCGGTGCCGCGTGTGCTTGAAACGCCGGTGTCGTTCGAGTGCAAGGTCACGCAGATCATTCAGTTGCAGCGTGCCGACAAAGAGCTGGTGCCCAGCTGGTTGATTCTTGGCGAGGTGGTGGCGGTGCACATCAACAAGTCGCTGCTCAAGGACGGCGTTTACGACACTGCCGCCGCCGAGCCTATCCTGCGCGGCGGCGGCCCGGCGGATTACTTCCAGCTCGGCCCGGAAGCGCTGTTCAAGATGTTCCGCCCAGGCGCCTGATCAGGCGTCAGCCCACACCGGTTCGCCCTCTGCATCGATATCGACCAGCCGCTGCAGCTCTTGCACGGCGGCCAGGTCGGCATCATCGGCGGTCTTGAATTTCTGGTCCGGCAGCAGCGCATGAAAACGTGGTGCGCCGCCGGCGCCCAGTGCCTTTACGGCAATCGCCGCGTTATAACCCTGCTCGGACGGCATCACTGCCGAGACCACTTCAAACCCGTTGTATTCCTTGCGTGCCATGTCTCTCAACCCTGCCAATATGTCAAAGCGCGAATTCTAGCGCGTCTTTCGCCTCGTCCGACACGCGGCATGCAGCGATAAGGCAGCCGACGCAAAAGCCAACCTTGTCCTACACTCTAATCAGTCCTTTCAAACTGCTCTGTAGCCGAGGTAAGGAGTGCGTCATGAAAGTAATAACAAGAAAATGCATGGTTGTCGCAGGCGCTCTGGCGGTATTGGCTGTCTACACCGCCGGTGCCTATCGTAACGAACTGGCGCGCCAGGCCCCCTATGTCTCCAGCTGTACGCTTGGCCATTGCGTGCCAACCGATGCAACCTTCAGTGCCTTGCGATGAGGCTCGCACAGCGTGAATTGCATCGCCATTGCGCAAAGGCAGCTATCGATTAGCAAGCTATCGGATTAGACTGGCCAGACTCTCCCGCCACACTTGCGGCGGGTCAACACTGCCATCAGGTTTTGCCTTGACCAGTCTTAATCAAACGCCTCCGGCCATCCGCAGCATCCTGTTTGCGTTGATGATGGCAGTCCTGCTCAGCGCGCTGGACCAAACCATCGTCGCGGTATCGATGCCCGCCATTTCTGCGCAGTTCAGAGACATCGATCTACTGGCCTGGGTCATCTCCGCCTACATGGTGTCGCTAACCGTTGCCGTGCCGATCTACGGCAAACTCGGCGATCTTTACGGGCGACGTAAACTGATGCTGTTCGGGCTGGGGATTTTTACCCTGGCGTCACTGTTCTGTGGCCTGGCGCAGAGCATGGAACAACTGGTCCTGGCGCGCGTTCTTCAAGGTATCGGCGCCGGCGGAATGGTTTCGGTCAGCCAGGCGATCATCGCCGACATCGTTCCACCTCGCGAACGCGGCCGTTATCAGGGTTACTTCAGCAGCATGTACGCCGTAGCCAGCGTCGCCGGGCCGGTGCTCGGTGGGCTAATGACTGAATACCTGTCCTGGCGCTGGGTGTTCCTGATCAATCTGCCCTTGGGCGCCGCCGCGCTGATCGTCGCGTATCGGACCCTCGTCGGCCTGCCAGTACCGCAGCGCAAGCCGATTATCGATTACCTGGGTACCGTGCTGATGATCATCGGCCTGACAGCGCTGCTGCTGGGGATTACCGAAATTGGCCAAGGCCACGGTCTGGGCGATACCGAGGTTCAGTTGTTACTGGGCACGGCGCTGCTGACACTGGCCATTTTCGTCTGGTACGAACGTCGCACGGCCGAACCCTTGCTGCCCATGCATCTGTTCACCAACAAGAGCGCTGTGCTGTGCTGGTGTACCGTGTTCTTCACCAGTTTTCAGGCCATCTCCCTGATTGTCCTGATGCCGCTGCGTTACCAGACCGTTACCGGGGGCGGCGCAGACAGCGCCGCCCTGCACTTGCTTCCACTGGCTATCGGCATGCCGATGGGCGCCTATTTTGCCGGGCGACGCACCGCGCATACCGGGCGCTACAAGCCGCTGATCCTGACCGGTGCGCTGTTGATGCCGGTTGCGATTCTGGGCATGGCCTTCACGCCGCCGCAATCGCTGATAGTGATGAGCCTGTTCATGGTGCTCACCGGTGTTGCGACCGGCATGCAGTTCCCCACCTCATTGGTCGGCACTCAGAATTCGGTTCAGCCCCGGGATATGGGCGTGGCGACCAGCACGACCAATCTGTTCCGCTCGCTAGGCGGTGCAGTGGGCGTGGCACTGATGTCGGCGCTGCTGTTGGCCATGTTGCAACACACCGGGGTCGGCCAACTCGGCGCAGGAGCACTGGGGGGCGAAGGCGGCTCCGGCAATGTCCTGCTCGACAGCCTTAATGCGGCAACCGGACCCGCGCTGGAAACCCTGCGCGCCGAACTGGCATTGACCTTCAGAAACCTGCTGATCACCAGCGCGGCCATTTCGCTGCTCGGTCTTGCGGCAGCCGCAGTGATGCCCAATACGTTGCTGAGAGGACGGGACTGACTCGCTTCTCCGGCTCAGGAAGGCATGCCGGCCCAGAACCACTGCGTTTTCTTGCTCTTTATATGGGCAAACGCAGGCATCAGTTCGCCCTCGTCGAAGTGCCGACGCGAGCCGGACTGTGCACTGCTGAACCAGCTGCCTGAGCGAGGGCATGCTTGCCCGGCATAGACCGGCGGCAGCGGCTTTTCATCGAATCGCGCATACCACTGCGCAGTGGTTTCATCGGTAAAGCCAATCCCGGGAGCCAGGTAGGGATGAAGGTTGCCGGTGTCCTGCAGGCGAATCGGCTTGATCATCCTGTTGACCGTCACGTAAGGCTTTGGCGGCGGCAGCCCTCGCCCGCCCAGCTCAGGCACCTCGCCGGCGCGAATGATCAGGCCGTTGCGGTAGGTGTGGAACACGATCTCGCTGTGCGCACTCATCTCGCCGCGCATTTTGTCGCTGCCTCCCAACTGCCTGACGAACGCATCACCGAGCACGGTGTACCAGCTGACGCCCTTGATACGGTCCAGCAGACGCAGGCTTTCAATGTGCGGGCCGGGGTCGACCATGAGTCCGCTGAAATCCTGAGCAAGCCGAAATTCCCACGGCAAATACTGATGGCCATCGCACGGCAACACGCAGGCAAGGCCACCAAAGCCGTGCTCGGCCTGCAGTTCGCTGCTGAGGTACCTGATCCACTCCTCGTACTGTTTCAAGCCGTCGGGCTCGGCCAGGTACGACCAGGGCAGAACCATTTTCAGACACGATCGGTCGTTGTCGGCCTGCCCCTCTGAGGTGTTCATCACGAACAGGCTGTAGGTGGCGACTTCAGCCTGAGTGGCGCTGGCGATAGACCAGATGAACTGCTCGTCTGGCGGGCTCTCGACAATCTGGCGCCGGGTCGAGGCGAACCCGGAGCCGCTCAGGCGGCGCATGCGTTTGAAGAGTTGCCATTTGAGTCTGGTTTTGAACGCGTCATAAAAGCGCAAAAAGCAGGCTTCGACGCGACGCTTCATCTCCACGGTGTGGCCATTGCGAAAATACAGCGTGGTGATCAATCCCAACCGTATGACCGGCGTGCCCAACACGGAATCCATGGCCACACGTTCGGCTTGTTGCGTGATCCTGGCCAATAACCTCACAGCATCAGTTGCAGTGTCCGACATGCCCTGCCCTCCCATCAGTCGCGGGGGTCAGTTTTTTGCGCGTACCTGCATGCCCTTCGCAGGTGTCGGTCACGCCGGAAATGTCCCCGTTCAGTGGATAGCCATGGCCCTGCCCGCCCGAGTGGACATCAGCGTAACTGGCGATGATTTCAGGGCACATAGGCGCAAGATTCGGCAAAAACATGCAACCTTCCTCTCTTCTGATCTTTCAGGAGGCGAAGAGTGAAGGGAGTTTTCCTGCGGAGCAATACTCGGAATTTACTTTGGGAAATCAGCTACATGTATCAGGAAATGTCCTACTTGCTTCCTACAATATCTTGTCAGATCAACGCTCGCTGATGCCTGCACGGTGAGCGCTATCAATGAATACCGATAAACGATCAGCAAACACACTATATAAGAGGCAGGGATTGGAGTTAGGCTCTGCACAGCGTCGCTGGCAGCCGGAACCGGCGGGTGCCGCCGCCGCTCACGTTCTGTCAGGCGCCAACTGTCGAGCGGTTGCTATCGATCAGCAACGTCGGGCTGAAACGCAGCATGTCCAGGCACACGTCGACCAGTTGCTCGGCCTCTGCGGGCAGCGAGAAGCTATCCGGAACCAGCAGCCATTGGTAAATGATGCCGTTGACGTAGGCAAACAGCGCCACTGCAGCCCGGGCCGTGTCCAGCCCTTTGGGTAATTGCCCCTGGCGTACGGCGTTGTTCAGCCCCAGGGTGATACGGTCGTGGCACTGTATGGCGTTGTCCTGGCGCTGACGACGAAAATCACACATCTCGTCGGTAAACTCGCACTTGTGAAAGAGGATTTCATTGATGCGACGGGTTTTCGGGTCCAGTGCGAGTTCATGAAACAGGTGAATCAACAGATTTCTCATGCAGCCCAGCGGGTCTTCCTCGTCCTCGCTCTGACTGGCCTCCGCCATTTCGTCGAGGGGCTCCTGAAGGCTGTCGAGCATGGCCTGCACCAGATCGGCCTTATTGTTGAAGTGCCAATAGATAGCGCCCCGCGTCACACCGGCAAGGGTGGCAATGTCGGCCAGCGTCGTGCGGGCGACGCCTCGCTCATAAAAAGCCTGCTCGGCAGCCTCCAGGATCTGGCTGCGAGTGATCTGAGCTTCCTCTTTGGTGCGACGAACCATGGCAATAAGACCTCAAAAAATTCACCTCAGGCACGCGTCTTGCGTCATGCCTCGAGATATGGCCGGGCGGCATTTGTCTCGCCTTGTCCCGAATTGGCTCCCGGCTCCCTGAATAGTGGCCGAATGCGCATTGCGGTGTTTACAAACAGCCGCGAATGTAAGTATATTCCTTAGCATGCTACTTATCTAGCCGAAATATTTTTTTACACTTCAACGTACTGTTGAGATAACAGGCTCCTGCCCCGAGGATCTTCATGCAATTCAAGCCAGCTGTTACCGTTCTGGTCACTGCCGTCGCCCTGGCAACCCTGCTCAGTGGCTGTAGCAAGAAGGAACAGGCCGCCCCGCCTGCGCAAACCCCTCAGGTAGGCGTCGTTACCATCAAAGCACAGCCCTATACCCTGACCACCGAGCTGCCGGGCCGGACCACCGCCTTCCGCGTCGCCGAGGTTCGTCCTCAGGTCAACGGCATCATTCTCAAGCGTCTGTTCACCGAAGGTGGCGACGTCAAAGCCGGTCAGCAGCTCTACCAGATCGACCCGGCTGTCTATGAAGCCAACGCCAACAGCGCCAAGGCCACCCTGCAATCCGCCAAGTCGATGTCCGATCGCTACAAGCAACTGGTCAGCGAGCAGGCGGTGAGCCGTCAGGAGTACGACACGGCGCTGGCATCGACCCAGGAAGCTCAGGCAACCCTGCAGACCGCCCAGATCAACCTGCGCTACACCAAGGTGCTGGCGCCCATTTCCGGTCGTATCGGTCGCTCTGCGGTGACTGAAGGCGCACTGGTGAGCAGCGCGCAGACCGACGCCATGGCGACCATCCAGCAACTCGATCCGATCTATGTCGACGTGGTGCAGTCCTCTGCCGACATGCTCAAACTGCGCAGCGACCTGGACAGCGGCAAGCTGCAGAAAGCCGGCGACAACACGGCCAAGGTCAAGCTGACCCTGGAAGACAACAGCGTCTACGGCCAGGAAGGCAAACTGGAATTCGCCGAAGTATCGGTTGACCAGACCACCGGCTCCGTGACCCTGCGTGCCGTGTTCCCGAACCCTGAACACCGTCTGCTGCCGGGCATGTTCGTTCATGCGCAGTTGCAGGCTGGCGTCAATTCGAAAGCCATTCTGGCGCCGCAGCAAGGCGTGACGCGCGACCTGAAAGGCACGCCGACCGCCATGGTCGTCAATCAGGACAACAAGGTTGAAATGCGTACGCTGGTGGCCAATCGCACCGTGGGCAGCGACTGGCTGATCGAAGACGGCCTGAAAGAAGGTGATCGTGTCATCACCGAAGGCTTGCAGTACGTCAAACCAGGCGCCGAAGTGAAAGTCGCCGAAGCGACCAACGTCAAAGGAGCAAACCCAGCACCTGCCCCGGCCACTGATAAAGCCGCAGGCAGCAAAGGGGAGTAACCCATGTCGAAATTCTTTATTGATCGACCCATTTTTGCCTGGGTTATTGCCCTCGTGATCATGCTGGTCGGTGCGCTGTCGATTTCCAGCCTGCCGATCAACCAGTACCCGAGCATCGCACCGCCCGCCATCGGTATCCAGGTCACCTATCCGGGCGCGTCTGCCCAGACGGTCCAGGACACCGTGGTTCAGGTGATCGAGCAACAGCTCAACGGTATCGACAACCTGCGTTATGTCAGCTCGGAAAGTAACTCCGACGGCAGCATGACCATCACGGCGACCTTCAATCAGGGCACCAACCCGGATACGGCGCAGGTTCAGGTGCAGAACAAGCTCAACCTCGCGACCCCTCTACTACCGCAGGAAGTGCAGCAACAGGGTATCCGCGTCACCAAGGCAGTGAAGAACTTCCTGATGGTGATCGGCCTGGTGTCGGAAGACGGCAGCATGGGCAAGGAAGACCTGGCCAACTACATTGTGTCGAACATGCAGGACCCGATCTCGCGGACCTCCGGTGTGGGTGACTTCCAGGTGTTCGGTTCGCAGTACGCCATGCGTATCTGGCTGGACCCGGCCAAGCTGAACAACTTCCAGCTGACGCCAGTGGACGTGAAAGACGCGATCACCGCGCAGAACGTTCAGGTGTCGTCCGGCCAGTTGGGTGGCCTGCCATCGATCAGCGGCCAGCAGTTGAACGCCACGATCATCGGCAAGACGCGTCTGCAGACCGCCGAGCAGTTCGGCAACATCTTCCTCAAGGTCAACACTGACGGCTCGCAGGTTCGCCTGAAAGACGTCGCCACGGTCGGCCTGGGCGCAGAGAACTACAGCACCGATTCGCAGTTCGACGGCAAACCGGCTTCCGGTCTGGCGATCAAGCTCGCCACCGGCGCCAACGCACTGGACACCGCCAAGGCCATCCGCGCGACCGTTTCGTCGCTGGAGCCGTTCTTCCCGCCTGGCATGAAAGTCGTTTACCCGTATGACACCACACCGGTGGTCAGCGAATCGATCAACGGCGTGGTGCACACCCTGATCGAAGCGATCGTGCTGGTGTTCCTGGTGATGTACCTGTTCCTGCAGAACTTCCGCGCAACCATCATCACCACGATGACGGTTCCGGTGGTCTTGCTGGGTACGTTCGGCATCCTCGCGGCCTTCGGCTTCACCATCAACACCCTGACCATGTTCGGTATGGTGCTGGCCATCGGCTTGCTGGTGGACGATGCGATTGTGGTGGTGGAAAACGTCGAGCGGGTCATGGAGGAGGAAAAACTCTCCCCGCGCGACGCCACGATCAAATCCATGACACAGATTCAGGGCGCGCTGGTCGGTATTGCCCTGGTGCTGTCGGCGGTTCTGTTGCCGATGGCGTTCTTCGGCGGCTCCACCGGGGTGATCTACAAGCAGTTCTCGATCACCATCGTCTCGGCCATGGCCCTGTCGGTCGTGGTTGCGCTGATCTTCACCCCGGCGCTGTGCGCCACCATGCTCAAGCCCATTGATCACGAGAAGCACGGGCAACCGAAACGTGGTTTCTTCGGCTGGTTCAACCGCACCTTCGACCGCAGCGTTCTGAGTTACGAGCGCGGCGTCGGCAACATGCTCAAACACAAGTGGCCTGCGTACCTGGGTTACATACTGATCTGCGCGGGCATGGTGTTCATGTTCATGCGTATTCCGGCTGCGTTCCTGCCCGAAGAAGACCAGGGCGTTATCTTCGCCCAGATCCAGACACCGGCCGGCTCCTCGACCGAGCGTACGCAGGAAGTCATCGATCAGATGCGTGAGTACCTGCTGACCAAGGAAAGCGGCGCGGTGAAGTCGGTGTTCTCGGTAAACGGCTTCAACTTCGCGGGCCGCGGCCAAAGCTCGGCGATTGCGTTCGTGATGCTCAAGCCGTGGGAAGAACGTGATTCCGACAACAGCGTTTTCGAACTGGCCAAGCGGGCTCAGGGCTATTTCTTCAGCCTGCGCGACGCGATGGTGTTTGCCATCGTGCCGCCATCGGTTTTGGAGCTGGGTAACGCCACCGGCTTCGACGTTTACCTGCAGGACCAAGGCGGCGTCGGTCACGAGAAACTGATGCAGGCGCGTAACCAGTTCCTCGGCATGGCTGCACAGAGCAAGATTCTGGCGGGCGTGCGTCCGAACGGTCTGAACGACGAACCGCAATACCAGTTGATCATCGACGACGAGCGCGCCAGTGCATTGGGCATCACCCTGTCGGACATCAACAACACCCTGTCCATCGCATTGGGTGGCAGCTACGTCAACGACTTCATCGACCGTGGCCGTGTGAAGAAGGTGTACATCCAGGGCGATGCAGGTGCGCGTATGACGCCTGAAGACCTGAAGAAATGGTACGTGCGCAACAGCGCGGGTGAGATGGTGCCGTTCTCGGCCTTCGCCAGCGGCAAATGGTCCTACGGCTCGCCGAAACTGTCACGCTACAACGGCGTGGCGGCAGAGGAAGTGCTCGGTACGCCAGCCCCTGGTTACAGCAGCGGCGACGCGATGAACGAAGTCGAGGCGCTGGCCAAGAAGCTGCCGCAGGGCATCGGCATCTCGTGGACCGGTCTGTCCTACGAGGAACGTCTGTCCGGTTCGCAGGCCCCTGCCCTGTATGCCCTGTCGTTGCTGGTCGTGTTCCTCTGTCTGGCGGCGCTGTATGAAAGCTGGTCGATTCCGATCGCGGTCATCCTCGTGGTGCCACTGGGGGTTATCGGTGCACTGATGGCAACCAGCCTGCGCGGTCTGTCCAACGACGTGTTCTTCCAGGTCGGACTGCTGGTGACGGTGGGTCTGGCGGCGAAAAACGCCATTCTGATCGTCGAGTTCGCCAAAGAGCTTCACGAACAGGGCAAGAGCCTGGTGGACGCGGCGATCGAGGCCTGCCGCATGCGTCTGCGCCCGATCATCATGACCTCCATGGCCTTCATCCTCGGCGTCGTGCCGCTGGCGATTTCCTCGGGCGCAGGTTCGGGCAGTCAGCATTCGATCGGTACTGGCGTAATTGGCGGTATGATCACCGCAGTTATTCTGGCGATCTTCTGGGTGCCCCTGTTCTTCGTAACGGTTTCAGGGCTCTTCAAGAGCAAGCAGAAACATATTTCACACGATGAGGCTGGCCAATGAGCAAGTCATTGATCTCACTTGCAGTTACCGCGTTCATTCTCGGCGGCTGCTCTTTGATCCCCGATTACAAGCAGCCGGAAGCACCGGTCGCCGCACAATATCCGCAAGGGCCGGCGTACTCGCCGGTCGAAGGCGCCAAAATGGCCGCCGCGGAACAAGGCTGGCGGCACTTCTTCAATGACCCGGCGCTGCAACAGCTGATTCAGACTGCACTGCTCAACAACCGTGACCTGCGGGTTGCGGCGCTGAACATCGACGCCTACCGCGCCCAGTACCGTATCCAGCGCTCGGACCTGTTCCCTGCTGTTTCGGCCACCGGCAGCGGTACACGTCAGCGCGTGCCAGCCGATCAGTCGCAAACCGGTCAATCAGGCATCACCAGCAGCTACTCGGCCTCTCTGGGTGTCAGCTCGTACGAGCTGGACCTCTTCGGCCGGGTCCGCAGCCTCAGCGAGCAGGCGCTGGAGACCTACTTCGCCAGCGAGGAAGCACGTCGCAGCACGCAGATCAGTCTGGTGGCCAGTGTCGCCAATGCCTACATGACCTGGCAGGCCGACAAGGAACTGCTCAAGCTGACGCAGGACACCCTGAAGACCTACGAAGAAAGCTTCCGTCTGACCTCGCGCGCCAGCGAGGTCGGCGTTTCTTCGGCACTGGACCTGAGCCAGTCGCGCACCGCCGTCGAAAGCGCGCGCGCCAAACTGGCCCAGTACCAGCGCCTGGTTGCCCAGGATCAGAACAGCCTGGTGCTGCTGCTCGGCACCAGCCTGCCTGACAACCTGCCGGCCAGCCATTTGCTCGATTCCGACATGCTGACCGAAATGCCCGCAGGCCTGCCGTCCGACCTGCTGCAGCGTCGTCCGGACATTCTGGAAGCCGAGCACTCACTGAAGGCGGCCAACGCCAACATCGGCGCGGCACGTGCAGCGTTCTTCCCGAGCATCAGCCTGACGGCCAGTGCCGGCACCAGCAGCAGCGAGCTGTCCGGCCTGTTCAAGGGCGGATCGGGCGCCTGGCTGTTCCAGCCAAGCATCAACATTCCGATCTTCAACGCCGGTAACCTGCGCGCCAGCCTGGACTACTCGAAAATCCAGAAGGAAATCAGCGTCGCCAACTACGAGAAGGCGATTCAGACCGCCTTCCAGGAAGTGTCCGACGGCCTGGCTTCACGCAAGACCTATGACGAGCAGCTCCAGGCGCAACGTGACTTCGTCGCGGCCAACCAGGATTACTACCGTCTGGCCGAGCGTCGCTACCGGATCGGCATCGACAGCAACCTGACCTTCCTCGACGCCCAGCGCTCGCTGTTCAGTGCGCAACAAACACTGATCACCGATCGCCTGTCGCAGCTGACCAGCGAGGTCAACCTGTACAAGGCCCTCGGCGGCGGCTGGTATGAAAGAACCGGACAGACCGAAACCATCTCCAAGGAGAAGCCTTCGGTTCAGCTGTTCTGATTGACAGCGGCACACAAAAAAACCACCTGATCAGGTGGTTTTTTTGTGGCCGAAACATACCTGCGATCAATGATCCTGATGCAGGTACTTGGGCTCTTTGGGCAAGCGCAGACTGAACAGGAACGCTACCGCCATCATGGCCGTCACGTACCAGTAAAAGCTGTTCTCCATCCCGGCACTCTTGAGTTTCAGCGCAACCCACTCAGCCGAACCGCCGAACATCGCGTTGGCCACTGCGTACGCCAGACCCACGCCCAGCGCACGAACCTGAGGCGGAAACATCTCCGCTTTGACCAGCCCGCTGATCGAGGTGTAGAAGCTGACGATCGCCAGCGCCAGAGTAATCAGCACAAAGGCAATGAACGGGTTGGTGGTGGTCTTGAGCGTCATCAGGATCGGCACTGTAAACAGCGTACCCAGCGCGCCGAACAGGAGCATCGAATTGCGACGGCCGATGCGATCCGCAAGCATGCCGAAGAACGGCTGCATGCACATGTATAGAAACAGCGCGCCGGTCATGATGTAGCTGGCGGTCTTGGCTTCCATGCCCCCGGTGTTGACCAGGTATTTCTGCATGTAGGTCGTGAAGGTGTAGAAAATCAGCGAGCCACCGGCGGTGTAACCCAGCACCGTGATAAAGGCAGCCGCATGATGCTTGAACAGAGCCGCGATACTGCCCGCGTCCTTGTCCTGCCGGCTTTCGGCCGTGGTGGTTTCATTGAGGGTGCGACGCAGCAGCAAGGCAATGACCGCAGCGGCAGCACCGATCACGAAGGGGATGCGCCAGCCGTAGTCACGCAACTCTTCGGTGGTCAGGAATTGCTGGAGGATGACCACGGTCAACACCGCCAGCAGTTGCCCGCCGATCAGAGTCACGTACTGAAACGAAGCATAAAAGCCACGCTGGCCACGCAGCGCCACTTCACTCATGTAAGTGGCCGTGGTGCCGTACTCGCCACCCACCGACAGGCCTTGCAGCAGCCGCGCCATCAGCAGCAAGGCCGGCGCCCAGGCGCCAATCGATGCATAGGTCGGCAGACAGGCAATGATCAATGATCCGGCACACATCATGGTGACCGAAATCAGCATGGAGTTCTTGCGGCCATGTTTGTCTGCGACACGACCAAACAGCCAGCCGCCAATCGGACGCATCAGAAAGCCAGCGGCAAACACACCTGCGGTGTTGAGCAACTGAACGGTCGGATCATCGGAAGGGAAGAAAGCCGGTGCGAAATAAATCGCGCAGAAGGCGTAGATATAAAAGTCGAACCATTCGACCAGGTTGCCGGATGAAGCACCGACAATCGCGAAAATTCTTTTGCTTCGCTCCTCGCCGGTGTAATGCGGTGCTTTTGATGTTGTAGTCATTATTTTCCCCAAGCAGAACTGTCCATAAGAAACAATCTGTAACACCGTCTTTAATCGAGCACAATCAGTCTGAGCAATTCAGCCACCAGGAAAATCGGCAGGGTTGAACATCCAGTGCCCAGACGAACAACAACCCGGATCATCGGCCCGCCTTTTCGTGGAGGCAGACAAACGATCCGGGTTGCTGGACAACAGGTTGAAGCGGGAGGGCTTACCGCTCGATGGCCAGCGCAAGCCCCTGCCCGACGCCGACGCACATGGTTGCCAGACCTCTGCGCCCGCCGGTTTTCTCCAGATGATGCAGCGCCGTCAGCACCAGCCGCGCGCCGCTCATACCCAGCGGATGGCCTAGGGCAATCGCCCCGCCGTTGGGATTGACCTGCGGCGCATCGTCCGCCAGACCCAGCTCGCGCAGCACCGCAAGCCCCTGGCTGGCAAATGCTTCATTGAGCTCGATGACATCGAAATCGGTCACCGCCAGGCCCAGCCGCTCGACCAGTTTACGCACCGCTGGCACCGGGCCAATGCCCATCACCCGAGGTGCAACCGCCGCGCTGGCCATGCCGAGCACGCGGGCGCGGGGCGTCAGGCCATGCTTTTTGACCGCTTCGGCCGACGCCAGAATCAGTGCAGCAGCGCCGTCGTTGACTCCGGACGCATTACCGGCAGTCACCGTACGGTCCGGGCCATTGACCGGCTTGAGTTTGCTCAGGGTTTCCAGACTGGTATCGCCACGCGGATGCTCATCCTTGTCGACAAGGGTCTCGCCCTTTTTGTGCGCGACTCGCACCGGCACGATCTCTTCCTCGAAAAAGCCCGCAGCCTGGGCAACGGCAGTGCGTTGCTGGCTGCGCAGGGCGAAAGCGTCCTGATCGGCTCGAGAAATCCTGAAGTCGGTTGCCACGTTGTCGCCCGTCTCGGGCATTGAGTCCACGCCGTACTGCGCTTTCATCGCCGGATTGATAAAGCGCCAGCCGATGGTGGTGTCTTCCAGCTTCATGTTGCGCGAAAACGCGGCATCGGCCTTGCCCATCACGAAGGGGGCACGGGACATCGACTCGACGCCTCCGGCGATGGCCAGCTCGATTTCACCTGACGCGATGGCCCGGAAAGCGGTGCCGATGGCGTCCATCCCGGACGCACACAAACGATTGAGGGTGACGCCCGGTACACTTTCCGGCAGCCCAGCCAACAGTGCGGCCATGCGCGCGACGTTGCGGTTGTCCTCACCGGCCTGGTTGGCACAGCCGAAGAACACTTCGTCGATCTCTTCCCAGTTGACCGACGGGTTACGCTCCATCAGCGCCTTGATCGGCACCGCCGCCAAGTCGTCTGCTCGCACCGAAGACAACCCGCCACCAAAGCGACCGATGGGCGTACGAATCGCATCGCAAATAAATACTTCACGCATCACGCTTCTCCTGCAACCTGACCATGAGCCGCGGCAGTTCGTGCTTCCAGATCACGCAGCGCCGTCAGCTCGACGTCGGTAGGCTCTTCGGAAACCGCCACCGTGTCGGCAAAGCGGATCTCCCATCCGGTTGCAGCAACGACCTGCTCGCGGGTCACGCCAGGGTGCAGCGTGGTCACGACAAACTCATGGGTGCCGGCTTCCGGCTCCATGATGCACAGGTCGGTGATGATGCCCACCGGACCGGCGCCTGGCAGGCCCAGACGTTTGCGCGAGTCGCCGCCTTCGCCATGGCCGACCGAGGTGATGAAGTCCAGCTTGTCGACGAACGAACGCGCCGACTGCTTGAGGATGATCAGCACTGATTTGGCCGAACCGGCGATCTCCGGCGCACCACCTGCACCCGGCAGACGCACTTTTGGATGGTGGTAATCGCCGACCACGGTGGTGTTGATGTTGCCGAAACGGTCGACCTGCGCCGCGCCGAGAAAGCCGACATCGACGCGACCGCCCTGCAGCCAGTAGCGGAAAATTTCGCTGGTGGATACCACTGTGTCGGCGGTTTCAGCCAACTCGCCATCACCGATAGACAACGGCAACACCGTGGGCTTGGCACCAATCGGGCCGGACTCGTAGATCAGTACCACGTCAGGCGCAGAGGTAAGACGTGCCAGATTCGCTGCCTTCGAAGGCAGGCCGATGCCGACGAAGCACACAGAACCATTACGCAAGCGACGGGCTGCGGCAACGGTCATCATTTCACTGGTGGAGTAAGTCATTATTTGGCCTCCGACGCGCGAGCCAGCTTGCTCTGGAATTCACTGAAGTCTGCGGTGCCGTGGATGTATTCATCGATCCACGCCGTGAAGGTCTCCCGGTCTCGGGCGATCGGGTCCCAGGCCTGATAGAAGGGGTTGTCACGCTCGTAGTAGCCATGCGCATAAGACGGGTGCGCACCGCCTGGCACCAGGCACACCGCGCTCAGCGCCCAGGTCGGCAACACGCAGGAGTTCATCGGCGCCTTGAGGTCATCGACGATTTCTTCCACCGTCACAATGCAACGCTTCGCAGCCAGTGCGGCTTCTTTCTGCGCACCGAGAATGCCCCACAACAGCACGTTGCCCTTGCGGTCGGCTTTCTGTGCATGAATCACGGTTACGTCGGGACGTACCGAAGGCACCGCTGCCAGCACTTCGCCGGTGAACGGGCAGGTGACCGTCTTGATCAGCGGGTTGACCTTGGGCAGGTCGGACCCGGCATAAGCGCGCAGCACGGCGAACGGCAGACCGGACGCACCCGCTACATAAGCGTTGGCGAGGTCGGCATGGCTGTGCTCTTCAATTTCCATCGCGCGCGGCCACTGCTTTTCAACGGCATCGCGCAAACGGTGCAAGGAGCCAACGCCAGGGTTGCCGCCCCACGAGAAAATCAGCCGCTTCGCACAGCCGGCACCGATCAACTGGTCGTAGATCAGATCGGGCGTCATGCGCACCAGGGTCAGGTCTTTTTTACCCTGACGGATGATTTCATGGCCAGCGGCCGTGGGGATCAGATGCGTGAAGCCTTCCAGCGCAACGGTGTCGCCATCGTTGACCAGTTGCTTCACCGCATCGCGTAGAAAAAGAATGTCTGCCATGAGGTGCTCCGAACCCAACATCACGTTCAATGATCAGCGCGAAGACCTGCGCCGGAATGAAAATGAGGTTATGCCTGAGCAAGAAGGCAAACAATCCGATAATCGACTAAACGTTCGGTAATCGAACGAATTCAATCCGGCGAAAACACGGCCACGTCAGGTAAACAGCTGCGTACTCAGGTCGCGGCTGGCATCGAGCATGATCGGCAAAAAGCGCTGTTCCAGCTCGCTGCGTGCCACACGTCCGGCACTGGTACTGACATTCAGCGCAGCCAGCACCTGGCCCGACGCATCATAGACCGGTACGGCAATCGAACGCAGCCCCTGCTCCAGTTCCTGATCGACAATGCACCAGCCTTGTTGCCGAACCAGCTGCAGACATTCGAGCAAGGCCTCCGGCGTGCGAATGGTGCGGCTGGTCTTGGGCTGCAGATCGACATGGTCAAGGTACTCATGCAGCGACACGTCATCCAGTGCGGCCAGCAGAATGCGGCCCATGGACGTGCAGTACGCGGGAAGACGACCGCCCACGGAAAGGTCGACCGAGATGAGCCGCTGCGTGGTTGCAGAGCGCGCTATATACAGAATGTCGTCGCCTTCCAGCGTGGCCATGTTGCACGCCTCGTGCAGTTGATCACTCATACGGTCCAGATAAGGCTGCGACGACGTTGCCAGTGGCGTCGATGACAAATAGGCGTGGCCCAGGGTCAACACCTTGGGCAGTAGCGAGTAGGTACGGCCATCAGTGGTCGCATAACCGAGCTTGATCAGCGTGTGCAGGCAACGACGCACTGCCGCGCGAGGGATCTCCGTGCGATGGCTGATCTGCGCAATGGTCAGGTGCCGCTTGCGCTCCTGAAAGGCATGAATCACTGCCAGCCCACGCGCCAGCGAGGTCATGAAATCCGGGTCACCGGTCAGCGCCTGAATACGCTTTGCGGGCGACGCCACGATGGGCGGTGCCAATGAGGCAAAAGATTTACGCAGTTCGTCGTTCATTGACACACCTTATGTAACTGCCTTTCAGGCCCTGTAAACCGTAGGTTCCAGCACTTTTCAGGGGAGCGAAGCCCTTCCCCGCGTGTTCGATTATCGAACAGGTGGCCGATAATCGCAATTGACCCCATGTAAATATACTTATACCTTTACCTCTGCCACGAAGTGACTTCTTGGAAATACTGGTCAGGTACCCACTGAGAAGTCCAAGGCAGCGGCCTTGCTCACCAAGCAAGGCCGTTTTCATTACTCAGGCGCATCCCTCCTGCCCGATGCTCGCGACACCCTCCTCCTCATCCCGTTCGCGGTCGGTGCCTGCCGCGCAACTCCACACATCCTGCATATAAAAAGCGTGGAATTTCTTCGCCAACATTTTGTCGTCGAAAGTGAAAACTGTTTTATAAAACTTATGTCATATAAACGGCTCACTGAAACTTCGGAACAATCGTACAAAAAAACCAGACATGTGAACTCATTCAACCTCTGTTGTTGACGTAGCAGAAGTTCTTGGAGATAGTATCCGTCAGTTGGTTGGCAATACCCTCGCAACGATTGATCCACTCACCCGATTTTCGCATCGACTGCCCTGTCGACGCGCTGTCACGGTGCAGTATCGCCGCGAGACCATCAGCAAGCCTGCCAGCACAAGCCCTGTGCTTGAAATCAAACGTGTGTCGCTACGACAGGTGTTTTTCTCTGGTGCACGTAGCCGCAGACAACAACAGGCATGTCCAGTAACCCTTTCGCGCAATTGCCCGAACAGGACGCTGACTGTATTTGGTATACGGCCAGACTGGAGTGAACATACTTGCAATGTTCTGCGTCATCGCCAGAGCCCATTCGACTCGATCAGGTATTAAAGTGACTAAAGATGAACTGCGCGCGGAACTTGAGCGCCAGGAACAACGCTACAAGGATGTCTACGGCGGTGAAATCACCACCTACGCCGCGCAACCGGAACCGGAACGCAAGCCTTGGCGCAAAAGAGCCAGCCTGCTGGACCAGGCGTTCAAGCAAGAATTGCAAAAAATGGAAGAAGGCCTGAAAGAAGAGCCATGACAGCACGGGTCTGCCGATCCCTGCCCGACACTCTGACTTCCAGCCCCCGGAATTACACGCCTTACTGCCTCATTGAACATTCAACGGGGCGGCGCTCATGCGTCTTTTTTTTGGTTTGAGGCGACACCGCGTGGTGACGACAAGTCGTTCGGTATTTTTTCTGTCATAATCGCGCCCCCTTCAGACCCGGTCAGAAAACCTACATGATCGATTTATTCAGCGGGCTTGATGCCTGGGTGCTTGTGAGCCTGTTGCTCGCCCTGGCTTTCGTCCTCACCTTCGAGTTCATCAACGGCTTTCATGACACCGCCAACGCGGTGGCGACAGTCATTTACACCAAAGCGATGCCGCCTCACCTGGCCGTGCTTTTTTCCGGTGTATTCAACTTTCTCGGCGTGTTGCTGGGCGGCGTGGGCGTTGCCTATGCCATCGTCCACCTGCTGCCGGTCGAACTGCTCATCAACGTCAACACCGGACATGGCCTGGCCATGGTGTTTTCGCTGCTGGCGGCGGCGATTACCTGGAACCTCGGTACCTGGTACTTCGGCATTCCGGCCTCCAGTTCGCACACGCTGATCGGCTCGATACTCGGTGTGGGTCTGGCCAATGCGCTGCTCAACGATATCCCGCTGGCCGATGGCGTGAACTGGCAGAAAGCGATCGATATCGGCGCTTCGCTGGTGTTCTCGCCGCTGGCCGGCTTTATCGTTGCGGGTCTGGTACTGATTGCGCTGAAATGGTGGCGCCCGCTGTCGAAGATGCACAAGACCCCTGACCAGCGCCGCAAACTGGATGACAAGAAGCACCCGCCGTTCTGGAACCGTCTGGTGCTGGTCATTTCCGCCATGGCGGTCAGCTTCGTACACGGTTCGAATGACGGCCAGAAAGGTATTGGCCTGATCATGCTGGTGCTGATCGGTATCGTGCCCAGCCAGTTCGTGCTTGACCTCACCAGCACGACCTACCAGATCGAACGCACCCGCGACGCGACCCAGCACCTGAACCAGTTCTATCAGCGCAACAGCAGCACGCTGGGCGAATATCTGGCCATGGGCAAAGCCGAAAAAGGCGACCTGCCGTCCAGTTCCGCCTGTAACCCGAAGCAGACCGAACCTACCATCGACGCGCTGCTCGACCGCCTGAAGGGCGTGTCCGACTACCACGCGCTGGCCCCTGAAAGCCGCATCGAAGTTCGTCGCTACCTGTTGTGCCTGGACGACACCGCCCGCAAGGTCGGCAAACTCCCTGACCTGTCAGCGCGTGAAAAATCCGACTTGGAGAAACTTCGCAAGGACCTGACCACCACCACCGAGTACGCACCGTTCTGGGTGATTCTGGCGGTCGCACTGGCGCTTGGCATCGGCACCATGGTCGGCTGGAAACGTGTGGTACTGACGATCGGCGAGAAGATCGGCAAGCAGGGCATGACCTACGCACAAGGCATGTCGGCGCAGATCACCACCGCCTGCGCGATCGGTCTGGCCAACGTGTTCAGTCTTCCGGTGTCCACCACGCACATTCTGTCGTCGGGTGTAGCCGGCACCATGGTCGCCAACAAGAGCGGCCTGCAAGGCGGAACCGTGCGCACCATCCTGCTGGCCTGGGTGCTGACCCTGCCGGCAACGGTCGCCTTGTCCGCAGCGTTGTTCTGGCTGGCTTCCAAAGCCCTGGCCTGATCTAGGCTCTGTACGAAAAGTCGGCGAGCGAAGGTCAGGCGAGGCAAAAACAGGCGAGGAACGGCCGGGGTCGCGTTCGACTCTACGTGTTGTAAATGAGCATTCCGATTGGACTCGCATTCCGAGCCTGTTTTTAACGAAGCATCACCGAGCGCAGCCACTTTTCGTACAGAGCCTAAAACCCTTCGGGCGGCGCATCCATTGCACCGCCCGAAGGGTTTGACTCACTTATCCCCCTGCGCGCCCTCCTCCTCAAGCCCTTCAACAGGCGCTTGCGCTTGCCACAGCGCTGCGGCACCGTCGAAATCAGTGCCGTTTTCCGCAGTCAGTTCAGCAGGGTCATAGCGGCTCAGGCAGCCTTCGCCAAGCGTTGCCGGAGCGGTGGAAGTGGCTTTGTCGAGAGGATCGGTCATTGGCTGTCACCTTGCGCGTTGCACCATTGCCGACAGCTGAGTCGGGAGCGCGACAGACGCGCTCCGGAAAAGATAGATCAGCCGAAGACGACTGTCTTGTTGTCGTGAACCAGAACGCGGTCTTCCAGGTGAGCGCGCAGGCCGCGGGCCAACACCATTTTTTCCACGTCGCGGCCGAAACGCACCATGTTTTCGATGCTGTCACGGTGGCTGACGCGCACGACGTCCTGCTCGATGATCGGACCGGCGTCGAGCTCTTCGGTCACATAGTGACAGGTCGCGCCGATCAGTTTGACGCCGCGCAACGAGGCCTGGTGATAAGGCTTGGCGCCGACGAACGATGGCAGGAAGCTATGGTGGATATTGATGACCTGATGGGCATATTCACGGCACAACTGCGGCGGCAGGATTTGCATGTAACGCGCCAGAACCACGACGTCGGCCTGGTGATGACCGACCAGACGCGATACCTCGGCGAACGCAGGCTCTTTGTCTTTCGGGTCCACCGGAACATGGTAGTAAGGGATGTTGTGCCACTCGACCATGCTGCGCAGGTCCTGGTGGTTTGAGATAACACAGGCGATGTCGCAGTCGAGCTCGTCACTGTGCCAACGGTGCAGCAGGTCGGCCAGACAGTGCGATTCGCGACTTGCCATGAGCACGACGCGCTTCTTCTGCGCCGAGTCGGTAATGCGCCAGTCCATCGAAAACTCTTCGGCAATCGGCGTGAAGGCTTCACGGAAGCCGTCCAGGTCAAAAGGCAGGGTGTCGGCACGGATCTCGTGACGCATGAAAAACCAGCCGCTGAGATTGTCCGAATGATGACTCGCTTCGGTGATCCAGCCGTTATGGGACGCCAGAAAGTTACTGACTTTGGCAACGATGCCTACACGGTCCGGGCAAGCAATCACCAGACGAAAAGTGCGCATTGGGGGAAACTCCAGAACTTCGCAAAGCCGCTATTCTAGCGGCTGCGCAGCAAAACTGCAGTATCTCTGTTGCCTGAATTCAGATGGCGAAAAAGCACACCGCCAAGGCCAAAGATTGCACCTTGCCAGTATGCGTTTTCCGGGTGCCCACCGCTAAACAAAACCTGTAATAAAGAGGGCTTTATAGCGGCGATCTTTTGAAGGAAGCGTGACGCGCCCCTAGTTCAGACGTCTGTAGGACGTGTGTATATTGCTAAATAATTCAAATAAAACTTTTATTTAATGTTTACTTGCTCATTTACAGTGACTATTATTGCCGCACTGTATCCCTGCAACCCTCACAACATAAGGTCTCCTCATGTCCCTGATCAACGAATACCGCGCTACAGAAGAAGCCATCAAAGAACTGCAAGCCCGTTTGAAGAACCTGTCGCAAGACGACAAACTGCAAACCGAGCTGGAATTCGAAGGCAAACTGCGCACGCTGATGGGCGAATACCAAAAGTCGCTGCGTGACATCATTGCCCTGCTGGATCCGGATGCCAAGGTAAACAAGGCCCCTCGTGGCGGCGCTGTTAAACCTGCCGGCACCAAACGCGCGCGCAAGGTCAAGCAATACAAGAACCCGCACAACGGTGAAGTCATCGAAACCAAAGGTGGCAACCACAAGACGCTGAAAGAGTGGAAAGCCAAGTGGGGCAGCGACGACGTTGAAAGCTGGGCCACTTTGCTGGGCTAAGCTTCACCAGATCGCGGTTCATCGCGATTGCAAAAACGCCAGCTTGCTGGCGTTTTTTATTGCCCGGTATTTTCTATACGCCCAGACGGTTACTCAGTTCGTGTGCGTAATCCTGCCATTGCCGCAACACCTCCAACTGCTCTGGCGCGGCACTAAGGGAGCATTCTACCCATGCGGCCGTAAAGTCATGCAGGGTGTTGGGAGCGCCCCATTCCGGGTTGCGCAAGCGCTGCTGACAGAAATCCCGCCAGCGTGTTTGCTCTTCGCCACTCAAGGTGTCAGGAAAGTTACGAGCGCGATACCGGAATAACAATTCAGGCAATCGGGCATCATCAAACGGCCAGGCGTCACGCGCCAGTTGTTCGGGCTCGGCCTGCCGAACTTGCTCACACAGTCGACGATCACGATCACCTATAAAACCGTCATATAACTGCTGTTCGGGATCTTCACTTGCGGCGAAATCGTCCTTGCCGTAAACCGCCGCCAGTTTATCGTGCCAAACTTCGCGGCGTTCACTCAATTGCGTTGCGCGCACCTGATAGCCAGCCATGTCCAGTTGCAGCCGCTGCTGATCTTCGCTGCGCAGCACCCCCAGCGGCGCGATCACCGGGCAACGGTTTATATGCAACAGTTTGAGCGGCACGGGCAATTCGCCGTCGCCCAGCGCGTCGTGCCGCGTATATAAACGCCGCTTGAGTGTTTCAGCGTCCTCGTGCAACAACGGTGAGTGATCCAGGTGCAGATCACACACGATCAGCGCGTTGCGATTATGCGGGTGCCACGCCAACGGCAGCACCACGCCCAGGTAATTGCGCGCCGCAGAAAAACGTCCCGAAATATGCACCAGAGGCTGCATCAGGCGTACCTGTTCCTGGACTTTCTGCTTGCTGCGCAAGGCGAACAGAAAGTCGTAAAGCTTCGGCTGCTTTTCACGAATCAAACGCGCCAGAGCAATAGTTGCACGCACATCGGATAACGCGTCGTGCGCCTGCCCGTGATCAATACCATTGGCAGCCGTCAGCCGCTCCAGTTTCAGCGTGACACGGCCGTCCTGTTCCGGCCAGACAATGCCATCGGGGCGCAATGCGTAGGCGGCCCGCACGACATCGATCAGATCCCAGCGACTGTTGCCCCCCTGCCATTCGCGCGCGTAGGGGTCGAAGAAGTTGCGATAAAAACTGTAGCGCGTGACTTCATCATCAAAACGCAAGGTGTTGTAACCCGCGCCACAGGTACCCGGCGCAGACAGTTCGGCATGTACGCGCGTCATGAAATCGGCCTCGCACAGGCCTTTTTCTGCCAGCGTGGCCGGAGTGATTCCGGTAATCATGCAGGCGGCAGGATGAGGCAGGATGTCATCGCTGAGCTGGCAGTGCAGATTGACCGGAGGCGCTATTTCATTGAGGTCGGTATCCGTGCGAATTCCGGCCATCTGCAGCGCACGGTCATTGCGCGGGTTGATACCGGTGGTTTCGTAGTCGTACCAGAAGATGCTGGAGGTCACGGGCTGATCCTGAACAAAAGACCCGCGAAGTGTAGGGCTTGACAGGTGTCATTGGCTAATCGGGTCGTATCCGGCGCACCGGGAAATGTTTTCTTACAGCCCGCGTATTGAATGGTCGGTTGCTTAGCTCCGCTGCGGTAGCTAGCATCAGTTTTCGTTTTCAGGCGCGTCCTTCCGACAATGTCATCCCGTCCCGCTTCGCCAAGGAATGCAGCGCTGCCCACGCCGTTGGACACGCGTATTGAAATCGAGACCCCAGAAGGCATCGATATGCTTCTGCGCCCTGCCGGGCTGGTTTCCCGCGCATTGGCGTTCGGCATCGACTTCGCCATTCGCGCAGCCCTCCTCGGCGTGTTCTTTGTGCTTCTGCAGCTGTTCGACAAGCTCGGCATGGGTCTGGCCGCTCTGGTGTTTTTTCTGGTGAACTGGTGGTACATGGTGCTGTTTGAAGTGCTCAACCAGGGACGCACACCGGGAAAGCGCCTGCTCGGGCTGCGAGTGGTGCACGACGGCGGCACGCCCATAGACTGGTCTTCGTCGCTGATCCGCAACCTGCTGCGCTTCGTCGACATGCTCCCGCTGGGCTACGGGCTGGGGGCGATCACTTGTCTGAACCATCCGCTATTCAAACGGCTGGGTGATCTCGCCGCCGGAACGCTGGTGATTTACAGCGACCGGCCGGTGGCGCGCCCTACCCTGCCGCAGGCCGAACCGGTCATGGTGCCCTTTGCTCTGCGTCTGGATGAACAGCGGGCGATGCTCGGCCTGGCGGAGCGGCAGGGTGAACTGTCCAGCGCGCGAACCCAGGAACTAGCGGCCATCCTCGCCGAACCCTTGCGTATCCCCGCCGACACGGCGGTCGCTCATGTAAACGGCATCGCCCGCAACCTGCTGGGGCCGACATGAAGCAGAGCCTGTTTGAAACCCGCCATCAGCAGGAGTGGCAACGCTTCGAGCAGCGCCTGACGGCCCTTGAACAGGGCAAGGCCGATGTCAGCGGCGGCGCGACCTTTCCCGGCGATTATCGACGCCTCTGCCACCATCTGGCGCTGGCGCAGGAGCGCGGCTACAGCAGCCATCTGGTCGACCCCTTGCATCAGTTGGCCATGCGCGGTCATCAGCAACTTTACCGCCACCGCAGCACTGCCGGGGTGCGACTGCTGAGCTTCGTTCTGGCAGACTTTCCGCGACGCGTGCGGGCCGAGTGGCGCTTTGTACTGGTTGCCAGCCTGCTGCTGTTCGGCAGCCTGATCGGCATGGCGCTGCTGGTGTATGGTTTTCCACAACTGATCTACAGCGTCGTCAGCCCCGAACAACTGGCAGACATGCAGAGTATGTATGACCCATCGGCCAGCCGGGTCGGTCAGCCCGTCGAACGGGGTTCCGATACGGACTGGATGATGTTCGGCTACTACATCATGAACAACATCGGCATCGCCTTCCAAACCTATGCAAGCGGCCTGCTGTTCGGGCTGGGCAGTCTGTTTTTCCTGCTCGTCAACGGCTTGATGACCGGCGCAATCGCCGGACACCTGACAGACATCGGTTACGGGCAGACCTTCTGGCCCTTCGTCATCGGTCACGGCGCCTTCGAGCTGACGGCCATCGCCCTCGCCGGGGCGGCGGGCCTCAAGCTGGGCTGGGCCTTGCTGGCTCCGGGAAGGCTGACGCGCAGTGCCGCACTGCGCATCGCCGCGCGGGCCAGCATGGAGCTGGTCGGCGGGGTTATCCTGTTTCTGCTGATCGCAGCCTTCATAGAGGCGTACTGGTCATCGATGACTTGGCCCGGACCGCTTCTCAAGTACCTGACAGGCGCCGTCCTGTGGTTGCTGGTGGCCGCGTATCTGACTCTGGCGGGACGTACACCTCATGCGCCTGACTGAGTCGACTGTTGCCATTCGCCCTCGCTCGCCGTGGGAAGCCATCGACCTGGGCGTGCTGCTCGCCGGGCGGCACCGCGGCGTATTGATGAGCAGTTGGGCAATCGTCACCCTGCCCTTTTTCTGCGTCCTCAGTGCACTGTTATGGGATTACCCAACAGCTGCCATTCTGCTGTTCTGGTGGCTCAAACCTGCGTTCGAACGGTTGCCGCTGCTGATCCTTTCGCAGTCACTGTTCGGTGCCACGCCGACACTGCGACAGGCCCTCAAGGCCTGGCCGGCGACCCTGAAGGAGCAACTGCTGCCCAGCCTCTTGTGGCGACGTCTTTCCCTGAGTCGCAGTTTCCAACTGCCGGTACAGCAACTGGAGCATCTGGCAGGCACCGAGCGCGCCCTGCGCATCAGCCTGCTCAGCCAGAAAGACCTGCGTGCCGCACAGCTGCTCACCATCGTTGGCGCACACCTGGAATACGCACTGTGGATAGGCCTGCTGGTCCTGCTCTACGCCCTGATACCGCAGCAGATCCAGATCGACTGGCACTGGATGAGTCTGCTCGACGTCGAAAACCAATGGCTATGGATCGACCACCTGACCAACCTCTTCTATGCCCTGGCGTTGATACTTTGGGAGCCTGTGTATGTCGCCTGCGGTTTTACGCTGTACCTGAACCGCCGCACAGTTCTTGAAGCCTGGGACATAGAACTGATCTTCAGACGCCTGCGTCAGCGCCTGATCGGTACGGCCTATGCCGTGTTGATGGGCGTCGGGCTGGTACTTACGGCAGCGCCAGCACCGGTCTGGGCCGATCAGCCAAGCTACAGCTGCCCGCTGCCGGAGTCCGACTCTGCGCAATCCGCTGCGTCCGTGGCGTCGCCCGACACGCCGCGCCTGACCCGCCAGTCCCTGAGCAGCGAAGCGGCGCGCAGCCAGATCCACAACGTTCTGCAGCAGCCGCCCTTCCGCAACCCCATGACTGAAACCGGCTGGCGCTTTCCTGAAAAACAGAAAGGCCAGTCTGCGGCGCGGGATACGCGTGATCAGAGCTGGCTGATGACCTGGCTCAACCGGCTTCTGCGCGCAGCGAGCGCCCTGGCCAGCCTGATTGAAGTACTACTGTGGGCCGTGGTCATCGGGCTTGTGGGGCTGGTGATCTTTCGTTACCGGGACTGGTTCAAGACCTTCGTCGGCCGGAAGACCGGCAAGGCCAAAACCACCCGCCCGGCACCCGAGCAGCTCTTTGGTCTGCAAGTGAATGCCGAAAGCCTGCCCGATGATATTGCCGGCCGGGCCGAGCAGCTCTGGAACAGCCAGCCTCGCGAAGCGCTGGGTCTGCTGTACCGCGCTTTGCTCAGCCGCTTGCTGAGCGACTATCGATTGCCCTTGAAAAATGCTGATACCGAAAGTCAGGTACTCGAACGTATCGCCGCGCTCAACCAGCCGCTGCTGAGTGAATTCAGCCGCGCGCTGACCGCACACTGGCAAAACCTCGCCTACGGGCATCGCCTGCCACCGGCGCATGCCCGGCAGGAACTCTGCGATGGCTGGCGTCGCCTGTTCAACCAGGCAGCGCAGCCATGAGCCGCCGTACCGGACTGCTGATCGGGCTGCTGGTCCTGTTGCTGCTGGCAGGTGGCGCGCTGTTTCTGAGCACTCAGCTCGAGCGCTACGAGAAAACGGTCGATCAGGGCCCCTCGCCAGAGGCGAAGGCCAATCCCTGGCTGGCGGCCGAACATTTTCTGCGTGGCCTCTCTGTCACAGTGAATACCGTCGATACGCTGGCCCAGCTTCCCGACCCGAGTCAGAGCACCCAGACCCTGCTGCTGCTCGATGACCGGGAAGACATGACGCCGACGCAAACCCAAAAACTGCTGGACTGGGCCGAAGCAGGCGGGCACCTGCTGTTTGTCGCCGAACAACTCTGGGACGAACAAAAAGGCCGCAGCGGTGACTTGCTGCTGGACAGTCTGGAGATTCATCAGTACCTCACCAAAGACATCAATGCCAAGGAACAGCAACTGACCGACGCTCAGCCGCCACTGCCCATCCCGCTGATGACGCCCGCCCCCAAACACAAGAAAATGCCCTGGCCAGAGCTGACCCGCCTGTACCTGGAAAACGAGAGCGCCCCGGCCTACATGAGTTTCGATCCGGCGTTTCACCTCGAAGACCCGGAAGATCACGCCCAGTCCTGGGCCAACAGCGCCGATGCCACACACCTGCTGCAAATAAGCCGGGGCAATGGGCTGATCACGGTTATCACAGACGCCAACCTGTGGAAAACCCGCTCGATCGGCCACTATGACAATGCCTGGCTGCTCTGGTATCTGACGCAGGACAGCCAGGTGACCCTGGTGCTGCAAACCGAACACGACAACCTGCTGAGCCTGTTGCTGCGCAACTATCCTCAGGCGCTGCTGACGCTGGCACTGCTGATCGGTCTGGGTCTGTGGCACATCGGTCTGCGCGAGGGCCCGTTGCGTAGGCCCGCGCCACTTGCACGCCGCCAACTGACCGAACACCTGCGCGCCAGTGCCGAGTTCCTGCGCAAACACACCGGGCAGCAGACGCTGATCAAACGCCTGCAACAGGACATCCTGCGTCGCGCCCGCCAACTGCATCCCGGTTTCGAGCGGCTGGTCATTACCGAACAATGGCAAGTGCTTGCACGCCTGACCCGTCAGCCCACCAGCGCCATCAGCGACGCACTGCGCCCTCGCCCGCCGCAACGCCTGTCACACAGCGAATTCACCCGCCAGGTAGCCCACCTGCAAACAATCAGGAATGCCCTATGAGCGATCAAACACCCGCCCCATCAGGCAGCAGCACCGAGTCACTTGCCGAGCCCGCAGCCGAATCCACCACCCAGTTGCAGCAGCGTCAACGCGCCAGCCAACTGGCCCAGGCGTTGCGCAATGAGCTGCAAAAGGCCGTGATCGGACAAAATGCGGTTATCGACGATGTGCTGACCGCGCTGATCGGTGGCGGCCATGTGTTGCTGGAAGGTGTTCCGGGGCTTGGCAAGACGCTGCTGGTTCGGGCGCTGGCCAGTTGCATCGGCTGCGAATTCGCGCGCATCCAGTTTACGCCGGACCTGATGCCCAGCGATGTCACCGGTCATGCGGTGTACGACATGCAGAACGAGCAGTTCAAGCTGCGCAAGGGGCCGCTGTTCACCAATCTGCTGCTGGCCGACGAGATCAACAGGGCACCGGCCAAGACCCAGGCGGCTTTGCTCGAAGCGATGCAGGAGCGGCAAGTCACCCTTGAAGGGCGCGCCCTGCCGATCCCTCAGCCGTTCATGGTGCTGGCGACCCAGAACCCCATCGAACAGGAAGGCACGTATCCATTGCCTGAAGCTGAACTGGACCGCTTCATGCTCAAACTGCGCATGGATTATCCCGAAGCGCAGGAAGAGCTGAACATGGTGCGTCAGGTAACCCGCTCGTCCCGGGCTGACATGCTGGACGTGCGACCGCTCAGGGTCATCATGCAGGCCCGCGAGGTTCAGGCGCTGCAACGCATTGCCAGCGAGCTGCCGATTGATGAGCAAGTGCTGGACTACGCCGTGCGACTGGCACGCAGCACGCGCACCTGGCCGGGTCTGAGCCAGGGCGCTGGCCCCCGCGCTTCGATTGCGCTGGTGCGTGGCGGGCGGGCCCGAGCCGTGTTGCGTGGCGGCGAGTTCGTGACCCCGGACGATATCAAGGGCTGTGCACTGGCGGTGCTGCGACACCGGGTCAGGTTGTCGCCCGAGCTGGACATCGAAGGGCTGTCGGTGGATCAGGTGCTCAGGCAGATCCTCGACCAGGTCTCGGCACCGCGCCTGTGAAACAGGTCCTCAAGCCGTCGATAACGCTGCTGCACTGGCTCGGCGGACTGATGGGCGTGGCCTTGCTGCTCGGCACGCTTAATGCGCTGGGCATCGAGTATCCGGCAAAAATCGACGACCTTTACTGGGGGGCACTGCTGGCCCTCGTTGTCATGAGCGTGCTTGATGCAATCTGGCTGCTCAGAAGCCCCTCGCCACGCGTGCAGCGCCAGCTGGCGGGCAGTCTGACGCTGGATCGCTGGAACGAAGCCCGACTCGATGTGCAGCACGACGGTGGCAGACCCGTTACCGTGCGGCTATTCGATCATGTGCCGCACGGACTGGAACACGAAAACCTGCCTCAGTCCCTCACCCTGGCCGCACGCGGCAAAGGCAGCATCGGCTATCGTCTGCGCCCGTCAAGCCGGGGTCACTTTACGTTTGAGCAGTGCGAAATCAGCCTGCCGGGGGCGTTGCGCCTGTGGACGACACGACGCTACCTGACAGTGCCCGGCAGCACGCGGGTCTATCCGGATTTCGCCCGCCTCTGCAGCGGTCAATTGATGGCGGTGGATAACTGGCTGAGCCAACTGGGCGTGCGCCAGTTGCAACGCCGCGGGCTGGGCATGGAATTCAACCAGTTGCGTGAGTTTCGCGAGGGCGACAGCCTGCGCCAGATCGACTGGAAAGCCACCGCCCGCCAGCGAGCGCCCATTGCACGGGAATATCAGGACGAGCGGGATCAGCAAATCGTTTTCATGCTCGATTGCGGACGTCGGATGCGCAGTCAGGACGGCGACCTGTCTCACTTCGATCACGCCCTCAACGCTTGTCTGCTACTGAGTTATGTCGCGCTGCGTCAGGGTGATTCTGTCGGTATTGCAACCTTTGCCGGCGAGCAGGATCGTTATCTGGCGCCGTTGAAGGGGCCTGGGCAGCTGAATCGGGTGCTCAACTCGGTTTATGACCTGCAGACCACCCGGCGCCCCGCTGACTACAGCGCCGCCGTGCGCCAGCTGATGGTTCGTCATAAAAGACGCTCACTGGTGGTGTTGATGACCAACTTGCGCGATGAAGACGATGAAGAACTGCTGGCCGCTGCCAGGCAGCTCGGCAAACAGCATCGGGTACTGATCGCCAGTCTGCGCGAAGAAGTCCTCGACGGCCTGCGGCACTCACCGGTACACACCTACGATGAAGCGCTGAGTTACTGCGGGACGATCGACTTTCTCAACGCCCGCGCTTCGCTGCACGATCGTCTGAGTGCGCAAGGCATCGTGATCATGGATGCGCGGCCAGGCGAACTGGGGCCACAGTTGGTCAACCGTTACATGAGCTGGAAAAAGGCAGGGACTTTATGAACAACGCCCTGCCCGTCAGGCAGCAACCTCAGGCAGAGGCTTCGTAGGAAGGGTAAAAACAGAAGTACCGTCGCAACAACTGCACGAACTCCAGATACTCCGTTGAGACCTGACACAATTCAAAACCAGAGTCATAGCTGCCGGGTGTCTCGTCTTCGTGACACCAGAGGCACTTGGCGCTCACATCGATGGGCTGTCCGACATTGCCATTCGGCAGTTTCAGGCACAGATCGAATCTCGCGCCCACAAGCACCGGCAGGCTGCTGATAAGCATCAGCCCATCACCGGACACATTCCCCAGACACCCCACCAGCTTGCCGGTATGACGATTGAAAACCTGCAGATAATCCTGCAGTTGATGACGTTCGATTTTCCGCTCTTTATACATGGCAGGCTGCCTTCCGAGACCGATGCTGCGACCACGCGGCACCGTGTGTTCGTTGCGGACTTCTAATGCGCTGCACGACAGAGGCTATCCAGGAAACAGTCTCGCCCCGGAGCCCTGCAGCTCGTTCGCTTTGTGACCTCAGCCTAGCTCACAATTATTCGAAATCCACCCGAACACAGCACCTTCCATTCAAACGAGGGTAATTATTTCGATACAGGAGCGTTTCGAACCGGTACAGGCATGGGTCTGGCAGGTTGAGTCTTGGGGTAAAGACCTGTTTGTGCCAGCGTGTCGAGTCTGGCGCGTGCACGGAAGGCGTATTCACTTTCTGGATACTGCGCCATCAGGAATTGATAGGTCTGTGCTGCATCGACATACAATTTCTGCCGTTCCAGGCACTGGCCGCGCAACATCGACACTTCCGGCTGGACATAACGGCGCGAGCGGCTCTGGCGTTCGACCTTGGAGAGATCGAGCATCACCCGATCACAGTCACCCTCCTGATAGGCACGGTAGGCGTGATCAAGGTTGGAATTCATCGCCCAGCGGGTGCAACCGCTGAGCGCAGTCAGTAATACAACAATCGTTACAATACGCATGGGACTCTCCTGTTCTCTGCCCTGTATCGGCTTCACGGCCTGTTTCTTCAGGCCAATAGAGCGCCGGTTGTCAGCCGATTGCCCTCCCTGACCCTGACACGGTAGTGCAAAGGAACAATGACTAAAGACCCAGACAGGAGTAGCCTCTCGCTGCGCTTCAATTAAGGAGTTTGTGCATGACCGTTCGCCGCACCAAAATCGTCGCCACACTTGGCCCTGCCAGCAATTCGCCGGAAGTCATCGAACAACTGATCCTTTCGGGTCTCGACGTTGCTCGTCTGAACTTCTCCCACGGTACTCCGGACGAGCACAAGGCTCGCGCCAGGCTGATCCGCGAAATCGCCGCCAGACACGGGCGCTTCGTCGCTCTGCTGGGCGACCTGCAGGGTCCGAAGATCCGTATCGCAAAGTTCACCGACAAGCGAATAGAGCTAAAGGTCGGTGACAAGTTCACCTTCTCCACCGCTCATCCGCTGACCAGTGGCAACCAGCAGATCGTGGGTATCGACTACCCGGATCTGGTCAAGGATTGCGGCGTAGGCGACGAGTTGCTGCTCGACGATGGTCGCGTGGTCATGCGCGTCGACACCCAGACCGCTAACGAACTGCACTGCACCGTGTTGATCGGTGGTCCGCTGTCCGACCACAAAGGCATCAACCGTCGTGGTGGTGGCCTGACGGCGCCGGCACTGACCGAAAAAGACAAGCAGGACATCAAGCTCGCTGCCGAGATGGACCTGGACTACCTGGCCGTTTCCTTCCCGCGCGACGCCGCCGATATGGAATACGCGCGCCAGCTGCGCGACGAATCCGGTGGTACGGCCTGGCTGGTGGCCAAGATCGAACGCGCCGAAGCCGTTGCCAACGACGAAGTGCTGGATGAACTGATCCGCGCCAGTGACGCGGTCATGGTCGCTCGTGGTGACCTGGGCGTCGAAATCGGTGATGCCGAACTGGTCGGCGTACAGAAACGCATCATCCTGCACGCTCGTCGCCACAACAAGGCGGTGATCGTTGCCACGCAGATGATGGAGTCGATGATCTCCAGCCCCATGCCGACGCGTGCCGAAGTGTCCGACGTGGCCAACGCCGTGCTCGACTACACCGACGCCGTGATGCTGTCGGCTGAAAGTGCTGCAGGCTCCTACCCGATCGAAGCGGTTCAGGCCATGGCCCGTATCTGCATCGGTGCTGAAAAGCACCCGACCGGCAAGACTTCCAGCCACCGTATCGGCCACTCCTTCACCCGTTGCGATGAAAGCATCGCGCTGGCGGCCATGTACACCGCCAACCACTTCCCGGGTGTGAAGGCGATCATCGCACTGACCGAAAGCGGCTATACCCCGCTGATCATGTCGCGCATCCGCTCTTCGGTGCCGATCTACGCGTTCTCTCCGCACCGTGGTACTCAGGCGCGTGCAGCGATGTTCCGTGGTGTCTACACCGTGCCATTCGACCCGGCAGCCCTGCCGCCAGGTCAGGTCAGCCAGGCCGCAGTCGACGAACTGCTCAAGCGTGGTCTGGTCGAGCAAGGTGACTGGGTCATCCTCACCAAGGGCGACAGCTATCACACCATTGGCGGCACCAACGGCATGAAGATTCTGCACGTCGGCGACCCATTGGTCTGATCGCAGCACACGGCAAGCCAAGGCCCCGTCTCGCAAGAGTCGGGGCCTTTTGCGTTGGGTCAGCCGGGAAGCTGGGCTTTCAGGCTTCTGCCCGCAGGGCGCGGGAGCATGCGGAACGAGAGCTTTAACTAACGTGCCTTTTATTCGCGCGCCACAAACACATCCGCCAGCAACTGATTACGCGGCAGCCCCGCCAGATAAAGGCGCTTGGCAAACATCTCCACGCTGTCGGCACTGCCGCACACCAGCGCCATCGCGTGCCGCGACAACAGGCGCAGTTCAGCCAGGGTTGCCTGTAACGTCTGCGGGGTAACCAGCTGAACATGCAGTTGGGGATGACGTTCAGCCAGGGCGTGCAGTTCATCGGCCAGATAGTGCTCCTGGCTGTCGCGGGCCAGATGAATCACACGTATGGCGCCCTGATGGTCCTGGCGCAGCGCCTCGCGCAGTACACCCCACAAGGGCCCGAGCCCGGTGCCGGCGGCCAGCAGCAACAAGGGTTTTTCCTGCCAGTCCGGGTCGTAACGCAGCGCCCCGCCACGCAACTCGCCGAGCCTCAGGGCGTCGCCGACCTGCAACTGGCGGGCAACGTCACGGAAGGCCCCGGGCTGCAGGCAGTCGATGTGAAACTCCAGAAACGCATCCTCACCGGGAAGGCTCGCCAGCGAGTAAGGCCGCGCAACACCGCTGTCGGTCCACAACACCTGGTGCTGCCCGGCGCTGTAGCGCAGCGGTCGCGCTGGCTCCAGACGCAAACGCAGCACCGATGCAGAGAGCCAGTCGCAGCCTGCCACCGTGGCAGGCAGGCCATCACGCTGCGGGTCAAACACCTCGACAGCCAGATCCCCCGTCACTCGGCACTGACAGGCAAGCCGCCAACCCTGCTGGCGCTTTTCGGCAGGCAGCGCGTCGGGTAAAGCGTCTTCAGGCTCGCCCTTTACGACGCGCACCAGACACGCATGGCAACTGCCGGCACGACAGCTATAAGGGACCGGAATACCGGCATGGTTCAGGGCGTCGAGCAGATTGCTGGCCGATGCCACCGACCAGCTAAGCTCACCCACATGCAATTGAGGCATCAAAACGGCCTGTGCAGAAAATAACGGCGATTGTACAGACTCGCCTGTCGGGCGGGTTATACTGCCGCGCCTTTTTGCGCCCGCTATGGCCAACCTGACAGCTCTGGTTCAAGCCGCAGTTCCAGACTGCCGCCGATAGCGTAATTGAATGTTCCCGTCCTTACAGAGGAGCGCGCCGCATGACCGTGATCAAGCAAGACGACCTGATTCAGAGCGTTGCAGACGCACTGCAGTTCATTTCCTATTACCACCCCGTAGACTTCATCCAGGCCATGCACGAGGCGTATCTGCGTGAAGAGTCGCCTGCCGCTCGTGACTCCATCGCCCAGATCCTGATCAACTCGCGCATGTGCGCGACCGGTCATCGCCCGATCTGCCAGGACACCGGCATCGTCACGGTTTTCGTGCGCGTGGGGATGGATGTTCGCTGGGACGGCGCCACCATGGGCCTGGACGACATGATCAACGAAGGCGTGCGCCGCGCGTACAACCTGCCTGAAAACGTGCTGCGTGCCTCGATCCTTGCCGATCCGGCAGGCGCTCGCAAAAACACCAAGGACAACACCCCGGCCGTCATTCACTACTCCATCGTCCCGGGTAACACCGTGGAAGTGGACGTCGCGGCAAAAGGCGGCGGCTCGGAAAACAAATCGAAGATGGCGATGCTCAACCCGTCCGACTCGATCGTCGACTGGGTTCTGAAAACCGTTCCGACCATGGGCGCAGGCTGGTGCCCGCCGGGCATGCTCGGCATCGGCATCGGCGGCACCGCAGAAAAAGCTGCGGTCATGGCCAAGGAAGTGTTGATGGAGTCCATCGACATTCATGAACTGAAGGCCCGTGGCCCGCAGAATCGTATCGAAGAGATGCGTCTGGAGCTGTTCGAGAAGGTCAACCAGCTGGGCATTGGCGCTCAGGGCCTGGGCGGTCTGACCACCGTACTCGACGTCAAGATCATGGATTACCCGACCCACGCCGCGTCGCTGCCGGTGTGCATGATCCCCAACTGCGCCGCCACCCGCCACGCGCATTTCGTGCTCGACGGCAGCGGCCCTGCTTCGCTGGAGGCTCCATCGCTGGACGCCTACCCGGAAATTGTCTGGGAAGCCGGCCCATCGGCCCGCCGCGTCAACCTCGATACGCTGACCCCGGAAGAAGTACAAAGCTGGAAACCGGGCGAAACCGTTTTGCTCAATGGCAAGATGCTCACCGGCCGCGACGCGGCGCACAAGCGCATGGTCGAAATGCTCAACCGGGGCGAAACCCTGCCGGTAGACCTCAAGGGTCGCTTCATCTACTACGTCGGCCCGGTTGATCCGGTACGCGAAGAAGTCGTCGGCCCGGCCGGCCCGACCACGGCGACGCGAATGGACAAGTTCACCCGGCAGATCCTCGATCAGACCGGTTTGCTGGGCATGATCGGCAAGTCCGAACGCGGCCCGACCGCCATCGAAGCGATCCGTGACCACAAGGCCGTGTACCTGATGGCCGTTGGTGGTGCTGCCTATCTGGTGGCTCAGGCGATCAAGAAATCCCGCGTCGTGGCGTTCGCCGAGCTGGGCATGGAAGCGATCTACGAGTTCGAGGTCAAGGACATGCCGGTGACCGTTGCCGTCGACAGCACCGGTGAATCCGTTCACATCACCGGCCCGCAGATCTGGCAGAAGAAGATCAGCGACAGTCTGGCGGTGGAAGTGCAGTAAACACCGGATAAAACCCGTCTCATCGAGGCGGGTTTTATCGTTTATGGTCAGCGCCAGGTTTGCGCCGCGCCGCTCCGTATATAGGCGTTCAACGGCATTTTCCTCATCATTTGTTCGTCAGCTGTAAAAGGGGCGTCGTCAAAAACGTAAGCTCTAAAATGATCCAGTAAGTCTCCGTACTCTTGATCAGATCGGCCTATTACGTCTGTAAACAGACCAGGGCCTACGATGTTTGACAATACTCGCACCCTTGCGTCTGCATCATCGTTCCAAATTAAATTAAAGCCGATCCCCGACAGCCCCATGGGATCTGGATAGAGCCCGCTGTTTAAAGCACTGTTATACCGTTTGACACCTTCGTCCATCATATCGTGTAATACGCCAGCACCGGCATGAGCGGCAAACGAGCTATTGTTAACCATGAAACTGTCAACCGAATATTCAGATTCCCAAGGCACATGAACCGGGTTCAGTGTTAGAACTTCGTTCTGCTCAGCAAGCAGTGATTGATCTCCCAACGGCGTCATATCCTCGGTATCTGCGCCAGCATAAACATCATCAACGTCTGAATAAATTCCGCCCAACTCATGAACGGTATGCATACGTAAAACGTCTACCGCGAATGCGTAATTCTGATTGTTTTTTCGGAAATCTTCATAAGCTACGTAAAGCGGCTGCTCCTTGAACCGCTGGAAAAAATCGGACCCAGCGAGCGGGACTACTTCCGATTTCAAATCTTTTTCGATTTCAGAGTAAATATCCGGCCTGCTCGTTTCCAGATGCAACATTACTTTATAGCCCGAGGCCATTTCAACGGTTCTGTTGATATTGCTAACCTGAGCTCTCAAGGCCTTCTTGTTTTCACCTATCCAGATCTGGTGAATAGTTTTTGGAACAGGTTCAGGTTGCTGGCCCTTCGCATCAACGTAAACAAGCGGATTATTTCTGACCATCCTGTACAGATTCAACCCATCCACATCCCCCGCCGGGTCCGGATTGATCCACCGCTGCAACCACGGCGCGTAATACCTGAACCCATAATAATAAAGCCCGCTGGCATCGCGCTCTTTACCCGAATACCTAACTGTTTTGTACTTGGCCTCCACTGCACTACGCGCCGCCCACCAGGCCGTGCCGCCAAAGGGGTAATAACTTTCCTGACTGATCAGACCGCCTTGCTGATCAAGCTCCAGCGTGCTCGAGCCCAGATGATCACCCAGGCTGTAACGCACCTGATTGTTCTCAATAGCGCCCGGCTTTCCAGCGTCCCAATGCAACACCCGCACGCTGTTGCGACCCGCCTGAGCGGTAACAACGTGGAGAATTTCGCCATCGGCTGTGGTCCGAATTTCCAGCCCCGGCAGGTAGCGCACTTCGTTGATCAGCGTGCGGCCTGACGCCTGAGCAGTACTTATCTTGCGGCAGCGCTGACCCTGGCCGTCATAGACATAGCGTTCGTCATCGTTCGGTTCGTCTTCACGTTGCACAGTGGTGATGTGCTGCAACTGGTTACGCACATCCCAGCCCATAACCTGCCCGCGAACCAGTTGCAGCAGATTGCCGTTGGCATCAAAGCTCGTGGCGAAATCCACATCCCCGTCATCGTCGGGCAAGCTGCGATTGCTGTCGGGATCAACGTGCATGTTGCGGGTGAAGTTGTGTGCGCCTTCGTGGCGCATTTGCAGCAGATTGCCCGCTGCGTCGTAGCTGTAATTCTGTCTGTAGTTGCTGACCTGGCAAGGATCGAGCGTCGGAACAGGTTGCAGACCGGGCAGCGCCGGGCCATGGCTAGCACCGTTTCTGACTTCACGGCCGCTGGCTTCGATCAGTTGATACAGCGTGTCGTACCCGAAGCGACTGATCGGTTCGATAAGCTGGTTGTCGCAATAGCGGTCTGGCTGGGACGCATCGTTGACCACCAGAACATTACCGACCGGGTCATAGCTGTAAATCAGCTTTTGTAATAGCGCGCCATCTGCCGCCATCGCGTTGAGTGCAGCGAGCCGACTGTCCTGCGGATCATATTGGAAATGACTGACAACACCATTGCCCGCCGTTTCCTGCTCGACCTGGTCAAGCGCGTTGTAATGAATTTCACTGACCAGCGTCTGCGTCTGCGACTGTGCGGCACCGGCCAATGTCAGTTCAGCAGTTTTCAGCTGCCCAGCGACGGTCATGCCAAAGGCCTGCGTGTTGCCCATGGCATCGGTCTGCACGAGCACTTCGCCCAGCGCATTGAAACCCCAGCGGGTTTGCAGCCCGACTGGCTCAAGCAATGCATCGCGCTCTGCTTCGGGCAGCGGCCAGTCCGGACTTTCAGGCGCTTGCAAAAAATGCCGTTCCTCACACAGGGCATCGCCAAGCAGGCCGTAATCATGCAGCAAACGCGAGCCTGCCGTATCGTCATGGCGAATCAGTTGATTGCACTGGTTATGCTCAGCGGCGTCGGCACCACCATAGGCCAGGCGTTCGACGACAAGCCCCTGCTCTGTCACAGAGACCGGGCGCAGCGAACTGTCGTATTCCATCAAGCGCTGAGTGCCTCGCCCGTCCCGGCTTTCAAGCAACTGCCCGGCCTCGCCCATCAGGTTCAGTCGCCAACCCGAGTCGACGCTTTCGCTCAGCAAGGCCGCTCCGGACAGACTGAAACTGACCAGCCGATTTGCCGGGGTCTGCGCTTCGGTTTCCGAGCGACTGAACAGACGCGGATCACGACCGACAACCGGACGCCCTGCCCAGTCATAGCGCTGATGGGTCACCCGCGCGGCAAGAGGCTGCCCGGCCACAGTTCGACAGAACTGCACGCTACGCACGGCCAGCGCACGCGGGTCAATGACCGCCAGTATTGGCGTATTGCTGTGCACAATCGAACTCATGACCTTCATCCATGAAAGTTTGATATGACCTTATTCCCGGCTATGGGCGTGCAGCTATAAAAACTGTCAGCCTTGCCCATGCCGGATGGCATGGATGGCCCATACCGGCATTATATCAATGCACCCCAGCTTCTCAGACGGCCTTTCACAGCCGACTCCGCAAGCATGAAACTTAACATTGCCAAGCTGTCTGCATTGTTCATCAATAGATTGGTTCGTACTCCGGGATCGCTCAAACGCTCGACTTTCAGGTCCTGCATGCTCTTGACCTTGAAAAGTTCCATGGCTCTCTCGGCACCTAGCACATTCTTTTGCATCATGCGCTTGACGCTTCGAAACATGTGCGGATTTTTTTGACCATAAGAATATTCCATCGCCGACTGAAGCCCGCCCTCAAGGTGCGTCAGGTAGCGGTCCTCACTTATAGCGGCGTCTTCTTCATCCCGTAAGCCGGGAGCCAGGTACCCGAAATCAAGAATTTCGTTGTCGCGGACGATGTGGGACACTTCATGCCCCAGTGTGATTGATGTGCCCGCCACATGATGCTTTAAAAAGTCTTCTACTATGAATATGCGTTTATGCTGATCTTCAAGGTCAATAAATGCATCCGTCCCTGGATAGCTTTTCATCACAGCAATCTGATTGTACTGCTCCCCTCCTTCATCATATTCTTTCAGCATGGCCGCCGTCGCAGTGTATGTTTCAACCACCTCGCCAAGCCTCTCCTTGACGCTGTCCCCCAACACATAACTCACCAGCATTTCAGGCATGTCCGCCAACCCCGGAGCGGCGAGAATTGTTGAGCTTTCATCAAAGGCAAGGTGAGCGAGCTTGAAAGCCTTGTCCATATAACTACTTTCAGTGTCTGGAAGCCTTGATATTTCGCTTCTACCACGTGCAAGAATGTCGGTATCACGTAACACGTCACGCTCGACACTGTCTCGCCGTCCACGATAGTCGCCGGCGAGCCCAGAGGGGTCCACGCAAGCTGCCGGATTATTCCGAACCATTGCATAAAAATTCAACCCATCCACAGCCCCTGCCGGGTCCGGATTGATCCACCGCTGCAACCACGGCGCGTAATACCTGAACCCGTAATAATAAAGCCCGCTGGCGTCACGCTCTTTACCCGAATAACGCACTGTTTTGTACTTAGCCTCCACTGCACTACGCGCCGCCCACCAGGCCGTGCCGCCAAAGGGGTAATAACTTTCCTGGCTGATCAGGCCACCTTGCTGATCCAGCTCCAGCGTGCTTGAGCCCAGATGATCACCCAGGCTGTAACGCACCTGATCGTTCGCAATAGCGTCTGGTTTTCCAGCTTCCCAATGCAACACCCGCACGCTGTTGCGACCCGCCTGAGCCGTAACGACGTGGAGAGTTTCTCCATCGGCCGTGGTACGAATTTCCAGCCCCGGCAGGTAGCGCACTTCGTTGACGAGGGTACGCCCTGAGGCCTGCGAACGCGTGATCTTGCGACAACGTTGACCCTGGCCGTCATAGACATAGCGTTCGTCATCGTTCAACCCGTCTTCACGTTGCACAGTGGTGATGTGCTGCAACTGATTACGCGCATCCCAACCCATAACCTGCCCGCGAACCAGTTGCAGCAGATTGCCGTTGGCATCAAAACTCGTAGCGAAATCCACATCCTCGTCATCGTCGGGCAGGCTGCGATTGCTGTCGGGATCAACGTGCATGTTGCGGGTGAAGTTGTGCGCGCCCTCGTGGCGCATTTGCAGCAGATTGCCCGCTGCGTCGTAGCTGTAACTCTGCGTGTAGTTGCTGACCTGGCAAGGATCGAGCGTCGGCAGAGATTGCAGCCCGGGCAACGCGGGACCATGGCTGGCCCCATTTCTGACCTCCCGACCCGTGGCTTCGATCAACTGATACAACGTGTCGTAACGGTAACGGCTGATCGGTTCGATAAGCTGGTTGTCGCAATATCGGTCTGGTTGCGAGGCATCGTTGATGAGTAGAACGTTACCTGCCGGGTCGTAGCTGTAGTTCAGTTTTTGCAACACTGAGCCGTCGGCAGATAGCGCACTGAGCTCAGTCAGCCGACCGTCCTGTTGATCATACACATAGCGACTGACCACACCATTTCCTGCGGTCTCCTGCTCGACCTGATTGAACGCGTCGTAGTGAATGGCACTGACCAGCGTTTGCGGCTGTGCCGTATTGGCCAGGGTCAGTTCAACAGCGTGCAGTTGCCCAGTCACACCGTGGCTGAAACGATGGACATTACCGTTGGCGTCAGTCTGCGCCAGGTCCTCGCCCTGCGCGTTGAAAGCCCAGCGCGTCTGCAGGCCGACGGGCTCGAGCAGTGCATCACGATCAGGCTCGGCAAGTGGCCAGTCCGGGCTGTCAGGCGACTGCAGAAAGTACCTTTTTTCGCTCAACGCCCTACCCGACAGTCCATAGTCCAGCAGCAAGCGCGAGCCTGCCGTATCGTCATGGCGAATCAGTTGATTGCACTGGTTATGCTCAGCAGTGGCAGGCCCGCCATAAGTGAAGCGCTCGGTCATTCGGCCTGATTCGTTGATCGCCAAAGGGCGCAACAGCTCGTCGTATTCGATCTGGCGCGGGTTGTCACGTCCGTCACAGCTGTCGACTAACTGCCCCGCTTCGCCGTTCAGGCTCACCCGCCAACCTGAGTCGACACTGTTCGATAGCAGCGAAGCCCCGGACAAGCTGACAATTTGCATCAGGTTCACAGGCGCGCAGACACCATCTTTCGAACGACTGGAAAAACGTGGATCGCGACTGGCGATCAGTCGCCCGGCCTCGTCGAAATAGTGCTGCGTCACCCTGGCTTCGACAGGCTGACCATCAGCGCCACGGTAGAACTGCACACTGCGTACTGGCAGACCCCGTGAATCGCTGATCGCCAATTGCGGCGTGTTGGTGTGCATGATCGAGCTCATCCTTGAAACCTCTACCCGCCGTTAGTGACGCCCTTCAACCATAACAGCAGACAGACGGACGCACGCTGTTTGGTCAAGAACCAATAGGCATAACCTTTGGGTGGTCAATCGCCAATGAATATACCTTCAGCGTCGGGCGCTAATGCTTTGTTTTGCCGGGAAATTCTTGGTGTTGTTGATGGTTGACTGACACTTTTGTCAGCTAGACGCGAGCGCCACGGTAAACAAGGCTGTGTCATGACCACTGGAGCGCCGGACATGACCGAGCAACCCTTCTCCCTTCTACGCAACCTGGCCCGAACCGGGAACGACACGCACGAACATGGCGATGACACGTTACCGTTCATCAACGCGATGGAAAAACTTAACATCCATTCAGTGTTCGATATCGTACGGCGCTCCAAAAGCGCTTTTGTTCACGAACTCTCACGTATCAGCGATGCTGATGCAGCGCTCGCCTATGAAAACGCTCGCTGTTACGCCACCCAGATCGTGCGCCTGTATCGCAATCAACTGCTGTCCTCAGGCCGAACCCAACAGCTGACGCGGCGCACCGGCGTGCGTTCGCTGGTAGACATCGGGCCTGGCTTCCCTAATCTGTTCAAGGAGAACTGGGATCTGTTTTGCAAGGTGGGTGCAATCGAGGCCAAGGATTCGCCAGTGGCGTACCTGACGTCCTTGTATCGTTTTGCTATGGAACAGCTGGAAGGCAGCGTGGCGGAACCGAGCCGAATCAAGCTCGATGAACGACGGCCTGACCTCAAGGATCTGTTGATCGATCAACAAAGCACCTTCACGCCAGTGCCTACGCTGCATATCGTCAATCAGGTGTTAAGTAAAGCCATCAACGCCTACGTGGACACGGTGCCTGAAGACAAGGACAAATCTATTTACCAATTGGTGGCCGAAAAACAACACCCGTTTCAGTTTCCTTACAACTTTCACTTTCAACAGATCAGCCTTGGGCTTGACGGGAAGAAACCAACGCTAGGCGAGCTGAGTTACCGCGTCAGCCTTGAAGTTCCAACCACGTCAAGATCCGGCAGTGACTATGGGAAAGTGCAGCACTCCAGTGCCATTGCACAGGTGCTGATGAGCGGAGCAGGCCCGGAGCAACAGGCAATCGTGCTTGAACCTGCCTTATCCAGTCAGGCAAACGCCGACACGTCAGCAGACCTGACCCGTCAGTTCTTCAAAACGAAATACAACGTTGATTACGTCGACGACGCCAGCAATCCTTTGAATAATCTGAACGTCTTTCTGGAGAAGACGGGTCTGGACAGCGACGGAGTCGAAGCCCTTCTTGCCATAGGCAGCCACACGGCCTATGCCTCTCCCAACATCCTGTCAGCGGGACACACCGCGGATGAAGACTCCCCACGCGAGGCAAGTCTGACAGCAATCAAGGCTCGATTCGGAGCTGGCTACGTCAATGGCCCGACCACTCAGCCGGTAATGGCTCTGAACAAGGATGAATACGGCATTGAGCGGCTGGTCAACACCAGCGTGGACCGCTTCGACCGCCTGCAACGCATGATCCGTTTGCAGCGCTGGACGGGCATTCCTTTTACAGCGCTGGACACGTTGGTCATGGCGGTCATTCGCTCCGAAGGCGCCGTGAACCTTCAGATGGTGCTGACGGAAAATACGCTACGCGCACTGGGAACCTATCGGTATCTGAACAAACGTTACGGCCTCGCGCCGGAAGAGTTTGCAGTCTTTGTTCACCAGATGCCCGGCGAGGCAAACGACGGACGCTTGCCGATGTTCGACCGGGTATTCAACAACCCGGCATTGTTCGATACCCCGCTGGTGCTGGATGGGTCGATTCTCGACCTCGATCAGGACAGTAGCGAGCACGTCAAAGCTCGCGCTCAATTGAGCCGAGCCTTGCATTTATCCAGCACTCATGAGGGCCTGAGGCAACTGGCCATCGATGTTCGCGAACTGATTGGCAACGCGCCCACTGACTTCAGACTCAACGTCAGCATGATCTCTTCGCTGTACCGCCAAGCCCGCATTGCTTCGATGTTCGGTCTGACCACTGCGGAATGCCGGGCATTGATCGACCTGCTAGGCTCTCTGTCTTTTCGGAAAAAGGTGGTCTCAGGTCAACTCGACGACACCGAACCGGACGTGCTCGATATCCTGATGCACCTGGACTGGGCAGTCACATGGCTCGAAGCGTCTGATCGAGACGTCACCACACTGCGACGTCAGGCAGGCTGGGACATGACCGAAACAATAGTCACGCAGGAACTGACTGTTCAGCTTGAGCAATTAACCAATGATGCGCGCCTGGCTGTAGTGAACAGCGACCAGCTGGCATCCCTTGATTTGCCAAGCAAGGATGACCAAAACAACACCATCAATTGGTGGTTAATCCTCTCTTACCTGATCGACGAATCAGGGCTGGTCAGGACTCAGCCGCTGCACGAGGAACCCGCGGTCAGCATCCGCCGCACCCTGCATGAACGCTTGTCCGCCATAGCCATCGCGGAACCCCTTGCAAGCGAAGTCGAAGCCAGACTTGCAACGTTCGTATTGAACGGCTATCGGAATCAGCATCGGCTGGTGGAAGAGCTGTTGCTGACCCTCACCGGTTTGCCGCCGGACCGTTGCGAGCCGGTGATACGCTGGGCAGGCAGCGACGTAAGCAAGTTTCTCGCTGCGTTACTTTGGGATAATGGCGTCATTCAGACACTCTCGACGCTGATTCGCTATTCAGAAGTCAGCCAGCAACTGGGGCTGAGCGCCCGGGCACTGCGCACTTTTTTGATCAATCCACGCTGGCTGTACGCAGGCTCAGAAGGCCAGTTTTATCTCTCACCGAACAGTCTGTATTTGCTCGACCGTTACAGCAACTGGCGCGACCACTGCGGTTACCCGGAGGAAGCGCTGCTCGAGTATTTCAAGCAAGCCAATGACCCGCAGCGAGACGCTACACAATGTGCTGCGCGGCTGGCGTCACTGACAGGCTGGACGTCATCTGAAGTGCTGGCCGCAAACGCATTGCTGACCGGGTCAGATCGTATCGCTTCCAGCATGCACGAGGTGGACTGGTTAAGCCGGATGCACAGCGCCAGTGACGTCACCGGCCTTTCGGCAAGACAATTACTGTCGGCTACTGACCTGACAGCGACCAGCACGGCCTCGCACTGGAAGTCCGTAGGCGAAGCCGTGATAGCCGCCAACCGTTAAGCCGTGAGCATTAACCTGTTCAATGCCATGGAGGCCTGATCATGTCCGATACCCTTGAAAGCCGGCTCAACGAATCCTTCCGCGATGCGCTGGTGGCTTACTATCTGAGTGAGGTCGTACCCAACGACCCTATGCTGAAGCGCCTGGGCCTGGACCAGCGCTTGAAAACCGCCAATGACCTGTATGAGTTTTTTCTGCTCGACAATCAGGTCAGCAATGAAGTCCAGACCAGCTATGTCGCATCGGCAATGAGCAGCCTGCAGCAGCTCATCAATGGCACGTTACTGGGCATGGAGCCGGGCTATGAAACGCTGCTGCCGACCGAAGCGCGCTTTGTCGAGTGGCGTGAACGCAGCAGTCAATACCCGATCTGGGCGGCCAATATGCAATTGGCGCTTTACCCAGAGATCTATATTTCTCCGGCATTGCGCTTGAAGAAGTCCAGCTACTTCTCACAACTGGAAAACGACATCAATCAGAACAGGATCAATATCGACACGGCGCAAGATGCGGTAAAAGCCTATCTGGCCAGTTTTGAAGAAGTCGCCAACCTGACGATCATCAACGGCTACATCGACAGCGACCGATTCGCAGAAGGCAAGTATTACTTTATCGGCAAGTCGCGCGCCGAGAATATTTATTATTGGCGCACCGTAGACATGAATGAGCGCGCCTACAAAGAAGGGACTGAAGGTCCGAAATACGATAACCCGACACCCGGTGCCTGGTCCGACTGGAAGCGGGCCGAGATCGGCATCAATGCCAATACACTGGAAAGAACCATTCGCCCGGTGTATTTCAACAACCGGTTGTTTGTGACGTGGGTGGACCTGGTTCACGTGACCGAACAGGTAGCGGTTACGCTGCGCGAAGGTACGGTTAAGCCAGGCGCCGATGGCAGTATCCCCATCACCCCACCGGCTGACATCGCGCCATTGACGGTAATCACACCCAATGTGCGTCTGGTGTTGAATATTTCCTATAAAAAATATGACGACTCATGGAGTGCGCCACAAATCTACATGGACGTGACAACACCCAATGTCTTCACCCGGGCAGGCAAGGCAGTCAACCTTGAGAACGACCTGAACAATATTGCGATCTTCGATGTATCGGCCTCCCCGGAATCACTGTTTATCGCGATGTATGCGGGTGAAACGCTGGCGCCTGGTGACACCGATGGCTCAACGTCGACGTATGCCTTTCTGCACACGGCCTTTATCGACAAGAATTTCAACAAAACGCCAGCTTTTCCAGTGGCGAACCACGTAGACGCCGTTTCCGACAAGGCAGACCTGGGTCTGGAGCAACCTCGCGTGCGCAAGACCTGCTGGGCATTTGCTTTAAAGAACAAGGGGAATTTTCAGTTTACGTGGAGCTTGTATATCAGGCTAAAACCACCCCTGACAACGTCTCCAAACAATGGCGACACCTGGTGGGACTACCAAGACCATCAGGAAGCAATAGCCCAGATGACCGGTGTCTATGCACCCCGCCTGGACCTTGAAAACTCCACAATAAAATTAAGCACTGCAATAAACAAGGACATCCTCATTAATGGTACTACTAAAACCACACTCATATTGACTGAGCCAGCCAGCCAGTGGACGTTTGAGTTCATAACGAAACCCGACGATCTCGACATCTACCATGAAAACTTTATATTACAGAACGGCTCAAACTTAAAAATCGAATCAACCGGAGGCTATTGGGGCGACCTGTCGCTGAACCTGTATAGCGCTGTAGCCGCCCCCCCCTCAAGTACCACTTTCCTTCGCAACCAACACAATAGTTATTACCGTATAGAACGATATACCACCGACTGGAACCTTAGAGGCGGCAAACTGAAGGTGGGCGCTGTCGAGCTAATGTCTTTGGCGGCAACCGACCCGGAGGTCATATCCTGGGCACTCATAGCACTTATACAAGGCGAAACTTCATATAATCTGTATCCCTCTGCACACGTAGGGCCTCACTACACTGACACGCTTTCTTTCGCCCAATCGTTCAGTTACCCATTGGATATGAACGTCCCCCACAACAACTCGCAAAAGCAGCTGACCGCACGACCTCCGACCAGCAGCATTACAGCACCGAGCCGTTACGAAACAATCATTACATTCGATAAATCCACGCTTCTGCCAAATCTTCCGCAAACCCAATTCATCAGCGGATCGAAAAAGTTTTACATCACCCACGGCTTTGCCGTAAACACGCTAGTTCCCCCTGCCTGGATCGGTAACGCCCTCAAATCCACCGAAATAGAGCTGGAGTGGACAACCGCTGATGGGGGCGACCCTATCGCGCCCAAAATCAGCAAACGCATCAACGCCATTCTGGGGATCGCCGAATACATCGATTTCTCCACCTCCAGCATTCGGTTCAGCGACAACTCCACAATCGATACCCGCGACCCGATCCGCATGAACACGCTGTTCGCCCGCGAGTTGATCAACAAGGCCAACATTGCGCTCGAAGCCTTGTTGTCCTGGGACACCCAGCAGCTACAGGAACCGCCCATCGATGATGACACCATCGCTGACCTGATGGACTTCAAAGGCGCCAACGGCCTGTACTTCTGGGAGCTGTTTCTGCATCTGCCGTTCATGATTTCCCATCGCCTGAACCTGGAACAACGCTTCACCGATGCCGAACGCTGGCTCGGGTTCATCTTCGACCCGGGCCGTAAAAAAACAGGCGACGCACCGGCTTACTGGAACGTTCGACCTCTGGTGGAGATACCGGACCCGGATTACTTTCTGCGCGCCCCTATCGACCCGGACGGCATCGCGGCAAGCGACCCGGTGCGCTATCAGAAAGCGGTGTATTTCCATTACATCAAAAACCTTATCGACCGCGGCGACATGGCCTATCGGCAATTGACGCCCGACAGTCTGGGCGAAGCCAAGCTGTGGTACGTGCGTATTCTCGATCTGCTCGGGCCGCGCCCGGATGTGAAACTGACCAGCCAATGGACGCCGATGGCACTGGGCGATCTGGCAGCGTCCACCAGTCCGGGGCTGCGGGCTTTCGAGCAGCAGCTTGTCGAGCAGGAACAACAGGTACGTACCAGCGCCGCCGCCAACGATGGCAAAGCCACTGTCAGTTTCAGCCAACCGTCCCTGCGCTTGAGCACCTTCGGCAGCGACCCGACATTGAACGAAGAAGACAGCGATCACTTCATCCTCCCGATGAATTCGGAGCTGGTCAAATACTGGGACATGCTTGAGTCGCGCCTGTACAACCTGCGCCACAACCTCACCCTGGACGGCAAGCCACTGTCGCTGCCGCTGTTCGCCGCACCGCTGGACCCACGGGCGCTGCTCGCAGCCTACGCCAATGGCGCAACCGAGGGCGGTGCGGGGAGTTTGCTGGCTCAGGAAACACCGCACTATCGCTACCCGGTCATGTTCGCCAGAGCCAGCGCGGCCGTGGAGACCCTTATCCAGTTCGGCTTCACCTTGCTGTCTATCATCGAGCGCAAGGAGCAAGGGCAGTTGATGGAACTGCAACAGCAGCAGGTCTGGGAGTTCGCCCAGTACGCCATTGACCTGCAGCTTGAGGCGCAAAAAGTCGAAGTTCAGGCACGCAAGGCATTGGAGGCCAGCAAGGCCGTGATTGATGCCCGAGCCAGTTTTTACGGCCTACTGGCGGCTGAAAATGTCAGTGCAGGGGAAGTCGCAGTGGGCCGCGAGCTACTCGCTGCACGGATTGCTGAAGGGAATGCCAACACATCAAACGTTGCGGCTTCAGCCTTGAAAGTGGCTCCTAATCATGCGGGCTTTCATGCCGGTGCGACAGGCGGCATGGCGGTCGGCGCTGCGGCAGGAGGTGCTGTCGGGGGCTTCCGCCTGGAAGGCGTGCTGGAAATGGTCGCCGTCGCATTTCATGCCTCCGCCGCTCAGCATACGTCTATCGGCCAGGCACTGGAACGCGCGGAATCCTTCCGTCGGCGCCTCCAGGAATGGGAACACGCGCGCGATCAGGCCTTGCTCGAGTCAGAACAGATCACCTTGCAACTGACTGTCCACGACGCCCAGACCCGCGTTACCGCCTTGCAACTGCGTCAGGCTCAGGAAGCCAAAAAACAGGCCGAGACTGTCTATGCATTTCTCAACAAGCGCTTCACCAACAGCCAGCTCTATCAATGGCTCAATGGGCAGTTCTCGACCTTCTACTACCAGGCCTATGACGCCACGTTCTCACTGTGCCTGGCGACACAAGCCTGCTGGCAGTATGAAATTGCCGACTACTCGGCCTCCTTCATCCAGCCTGCAGCCTGGAAGGATGCCTGGCGCGGCCTGACTGCTGGCGAGGCCCTGAAACTGAATCTGCTGCGCATGGACGCGGCTTACCTGACCCGCAACGAGCGCAAAATGGAGATCGTCAAAACGGTTTCGGTGCGCCAGCTGCCAGAAGCAGAGGGAGATGATACGGGGATCAATCACGGCTGGGATGCAGTGGTCGAGCGCCTGACGCAAGACGGGATTGCCGAGTTCGAAATCACCCGAGCCATGCTTGACGAGGATTACCCGGACCACTACCTGCGGCGCATCAAGCGCATCAGTGTGTCGTTGCCAGCCACGGTCGGGCCTTATCAGGACATCCGCGCCACCCTGACCCAGTCGTACAGCGCGGTGCAGATGGACGCCCAGCCTGACGGGCCGCTCAAGGAAAACCTGCGTGCCAGCCAGCAGATCGCCTTGTCTACCGGCGTGGACGATGACGGCTTGTTCGTTTTCAACTTCGACGATGAGCGCTATCTGCCGTTTGAGGGCACCGGTGCGATATCGCGCTGGACACTGAGCTTTTCCAACCCGGCATCGCAGCGCGACATGATCGACTCGATCACCGACATCATCGTGCACATGCGCTACACGGCGAAAAGTCGTTAACCGACAGGGAGCAAGCGTCATGGAAGCTCAATCGCAATCGCAGAATCAATCGCCGCAGTCTCTCCAGCCGGCTGTTGCCACCCCGTCATTACCCAAAGGCGGTGGCGCGATTCAAAGCATCGGCAAGGGCTGGGGATCCGTTGGTACCAGCGGCGCAGCGTCACTGGAAGTCGCTCTGCCGATCAGTCCGGGACGCGGTTACGCACCCGCCCTGTCGCTGAGTTATCAGAGCACTTCCGGCAACGGAGTGTTCGGACTTGGCTGGAACCTGAACACCAGCAAAGTCGCGCGTCGTGCCAGCAAAGGCGTACCGATCTACACCGACGATGACCTCATTTTCGGCCCCGGAGGCGATGTCTGCCTGCCCGAACGTGACGACAGCGGCGCGCTGGTTTCGACTCAGGTCAGCCGCTACAACGGCCATGATTTGAATGCGACTTATCAGGTGGTGCGTTACTTCAGCCGAGTCGAAGGGGCCTTTGCGCGCATCGAGCATTGGCGCGTAGACATTGCAGATCCCGGCTTCTGGCTGATCCACGGCGCCGACGGCAGCCTGAACCTTTATGGCAGGAGGACCTCATCGCGCATTGCCGACCCGGCAGACATGAATCGGGTTGCCGAATGGTTGCTGGATGAAAGCATGAATGCCGTTGGCGAACACATCCTCTATGAATACAAGCCCGAAGACCATCAGGGCCTGGCGGAGGATCACCCGAGAGACTTCCGCGCCCAACGCTACCTGAGCCGGGTTCGCTACGGCAACGCCAAGGCGCACCCCGTACTTTACCTGTGGCAGGAAGATTCGCTGGACGATTTGTTGTGGCATTTCGACCTGATATTCGACTATGACCAGCGCGACACCCGCAGTGACCCGCCCCCCGAATACGACGAGCAATTTACCTGGCCGGTGCGCAGTGATCCGCATTCAAGTTTCGCCTATGGTTTTGAGCTGGGTAATCTGCGCCTGTGCCGGCAGGTCTTGATGTTCCATCACTTCCCGAATGAACTCGGAGAAGCCCCGCTGCTGACCCGGCGACTGCTGCTGGAGCACCTTCAGACAACGCTCGGCTACAACCTGCTGAGCGCGGCGCATTCGCAGGCATGGGATGGCACGGACTGGCGGCGCGTCGATCAGCAACCTCCTGTGCAATTTCAATACACCGATTTCAGTCTCGAGTCGGGCATCTACACGCCGCTGGAGCCCATGGCCGGCCTGAATGACGGCCAGCAATACCAGTTGGTCGATCTGTATGGCGACGGCTTGCCCGGCATTCTGTACCGAGACGACAAGGCCTGGCTTTATCGCGAACCGGTCCGTGATACCGCTGGCGGCGCGGACGCCGTTGCCTACGGAGCCAGTGAATGGTTACCGCGCATCCCGACGGCTGATTCAGCCACACCGGTACGTCAGACCCTCACGGATCTGACCGGCGACGGGCGGCTGGACTGGGTAGTCGCCCAGCCGGGAATGGCCGGATTCTTTACCCTCAACCCTGATCGAAGCTGGTCGAAATACGCCACGTTCTCGGCTTTTCCTGCAGAGTTTTTCCACCCGCAAGGCCAAATGGCGGATCTGGTCGGCGACGGGTTGTCGGATCTGGCCTTGATCGGGCCGCGCAGCGTTCGCCTGTACGCCAACCGTCGAGCCGATGGATTCGCCGCAGCAACGGACATTCCTCACGACGAGGATCGCCTGCCATTGCTCAGCGACAGTTCCACTGAACTCGTGGCGTTCAGCGACCTGCTGGGCACAGGGCAACAACACCTGATCCGTATCCGGCACAACGAAATCCGCGTCTGGCCAAACCTGGGCCGAGGCCGGTTCGGCAAGGGCCAGTTGTTTGCCACCCTGCCCTACACCTATGAGGCCTTTGATTCGAGCTTGGTGCGGCTGGCCGACCTGGACGGTTCAGGTGCCAGTGACGTGCTGTACCTGCAAACCGATGGCTTTCAGGTCTTCATGAACCGGGGCGGCAACGGTCTGGCCGCGCCCTTCGATCAGCGCTGGCCGGAGGGCGTGCGTTATGACCGGTTCTGCCAGTTCAGTGCGGTCGATCTGCTGGGCCTCGGTTTCTCCAGTCTGGTACTGACCGTACCGCACATGGCGCCACGGCACTGGAGCCTTTACTACGCGGCGGACCGGGCCGGCTCGGTGCGCAAACCTTATTTGCTGAAGGCCTCGGACAACAATCTCGGCGCTGCCGGCGAAGTCAGCTATCGCAGTTCGGCGCAGGAATGGCTGGACGAAAAAAACGAGCTGCGGGCCGCAGGCAGCGTTGCTGTCTCGGAATTACCGTTCCCGGTTCATGTGGTCGTCAGGCAAACCATGCAGGACAAGGTCACTGGCAATACGCTGACTCAGTTGTTCCGCTATCGGCAGGGTTTCTATGACCCTCGCGAGCGCGAGTTTCGCGGCTTTGGCCTGCTCCTGCAGACCGACACCGAAACGTCGTCGCAGGATCAGGAAGACTTTACCGCTCCGGTATTGAACAAGATCTGGTTCCACACCGGACGCTATCCTGCCAGACCCTGCACCGACCACGACCGCAGCGACCCACTGGCACGCTTGCCCGGCGAGCATGTGTTGTCCCGACTCGACGCCGCAACCCAGACAGAGCTGCCAATAACGGACGCGGATGACGCGACCTTGCAGGAAATGGCGCGAGCGCTGAGCGGCTCGGTACTGCGCAGCGAAGTCTTTGGACTCGACGCCAGTCAACGTCCCACAGTGCTGTATTCGACCCAGTCCTGCCGCTACCTGGTTCGCCAACTGCAGGCATTGAGCGCACATCGACCCTACGCGTCGATGCTGCCACTGAGCCTGGAAGTCATCACCTATCGTTACGAGGCCGAGGAACTGGAGGACCCGATGTGCGAACACAGCCTGAACCTGGCGTGGGACCGCTACGGCTCGACGCTCCACTCAGTCAGCGTCAACTATGCCCGGCGCAAGAAACCGGGTGACGCGCCACCCTTTGCGGACCCTCACCAGCAACAATGGTGGGAGGCGTCACACGACGACGCCCAGCAACAGTCCTGCCTGAATGAAATGCACGCCGAAGCAATCCACCTGGACAGCCCGCAGAGCTGGCGTCTGGGGCTGCCTTACCGCACACGCGGCGACGCCATGCTCATTCCGGCAAGCGCCTTGACGCCTGAGCAGATCAGCTACGAACAGTTCGCCGATCCGTCCGGGCCCTTCGCAACCTTGCCGCGTACGCTCACCAGTCTGTCGGTGCAACGCTACATCGGTTGCGGCGATGGCGAGGCGACCTTTCAGGCGCTGGCTGACGCCGTTGAAACGGCAGAACTGGATGATCATGCACTGAGCGCCTACGAGCGGGTCATGGACAGCGTCACTCTGGCCGAAAAACTCGTCGAGATCGGTTATCAGCAAATGCCAAGCTTTCTGCCAGCAGACAGCCTGAATCTATGGTCGGTAAAACGCGGCTTCGCCACTTACGCCGGTCAGGAGCACTTCTTTCATCCTACTCAGTTCAGGCCCACGCGCAGTCACGGCTGGAGTCTCGTCGAATACGACGCCTACCATCTGTTCGCGACTCGCATCACTGACCCGGCAGGCTGCGTCACTACCGCTGAATACGATTATCGTGTGCTGCAACCAAAACGAATCATCGACCCCAATCAGAACAGTCAGGAAGCTGATTACGACGCCTTCGGCAGAGTATGGGCAACCAGCTTTTACGGCAAGGAACTGGGTGAGGCAGTCGGTTTTCCTCCACTCAATCGCGCCGGGCATTATTGGGCTTCTGCCGGCGAGGTAGCGCTGCAACCCGAATACGCTCTGGGCAGGCAAGCCAGCGCGCTCTATTACGACGGCAACACGGCTCTGGGGCAGGTCCACATCCCGCTGGCCACCGCTGCCCTCGTGGCAGACCGCTACCCGGAAGACCTGGACAGGCAGATCCGCGTCAGCATGGCGTCGATAGACGGCTTCGGTCGCACGCTGCAAACCCGTCAAAAGGTAGAGGACGGCAACGCCTATTCAGTCGATGAATGGGGCAATCTCGAACTGGTCGACGGTAAGCCGAAAATTGTCCACGCTTCACCGCGCTGGCGTGTCAGTGAACGTGTGGAATACAACAATAAAGGCCTGGCGGTGCGCGTTTACCGGCCGTATTTCGCCAACAGTCATCTGTATGTGAACGACGCATCGATACGCTCACAAAACATTGTCGACAAACAGTTCTACGACCCGCTGGGGCGTCCGACCATCACAATCACCGCCAAAGGCTGGATGCGCCGACAGACCTATCGGGTCTGGTACACCATCAGTGAGGACGAAAACGATACGGCCGAGGAAGTGCTGACCGCGAGAAAGGCAGCCGAGCGTGGTTAATAGCGCGGTACATTCCCATACGCCGGAACTGCTCGTTTCCGAGGTTCGTGGGCTGGTCGTGCGCAAGGTCCTCTTACATCGAACCGAAGCCGCAGAAGCCGCCGCAATGCGGGTTACCAGGCAGCGTTTCGACCCGGCAGGCAGAATGTTCGCCACCACTGACCCACGTTTGGCCAACGCCAACCGGTGCACTGTCTACAGCCTTGGCGGCAACGCGTTGGCCACCGAGAGTGTCGATGCCGGCTGGCGGGTTGCGCTGTTCGGCGAGGCGGGCCAGGTCTTGCACGGCTGGGATGGTCGCGGCACCGAGAGGCAGCTCGAGTACGACCTGCTGTTACGCCTGAGAAATATCATCGAACAGAATCGCTGCGCGGAGCGGTTCGCCTATGGCCAGGCAGATGCGGCAGGACACAACCAGTGCAATCAACTGGTCCGCCATGACGATACGGCGGGCTCGCGCTTGCTGCAGGATTACAGCCTGCATGGCTCGGTACTCAGCGAAACACGACATTTCATGCTCGCCGCAGAAGCAGCGGACTGGCCATCAACAGAGTCTGATCGTAATGAGCTGCTGGAGCCGGCCGGCCTTCAGACCTGTCGCGTTTTCAACGCACAAGGTGAAGTGCTGACGCAGACTGATGCCAGTGGTAACAGCCAGCTTTCAACTTATAACCTGGCTGGACAGCTGCACAGCACAGACCTGATATTGAACGACAGCATGCATGCGCTGACGCTGGTCAGCGCGATTCGCTACAACGCATTCAATCAGGTCGAACAGGAAACAGCGGGCAATGGCGTAGTCAGCCTTTACACCTATGATCAGCAGGACGGCAGGCTGACCGGGCTGAGCGCGATCTTTGCTGACGGCACGCTGCTGCAGAAACTCAATTACAGCTATGACCCGGTGGGCAATATCCTGCTGGTCAACGATGCCTCGCAACCAGACCGGTATTGCAACAATCAGCTTATCGAACCGATCAGCCATTACCGTTACGACACGCTGTATCAACTGATCGAAGCCACTGGCCGGGAGGTCAGAAACGGGGCCAGCCATGGTCCGGCGCTACCCGGTCTGCAACCTCTGCCGACGCTCGATCCTTGCCAGGTCAGCAACTACAGACAGAATTACAGCTACGACGCAGCGGGCAATCTGCTGCAAATGCGCCACGAGGGCGCGCACAACTTCACCCGCAACATGCACGTTGCCCCGGACAGCAATCGCAGCCTGCCCGACGATGACGGGGATGTGGATTTCGCTACGAGTTTTGATGCCAACGGCAATCTGCTGCAACTGGTTCGCGGGCAGGTTATGGGTTGGAATGCGCGTAATCAACTTGCTCTTGTCACTCTGCTGCAGCGTAAAGACGCAGCGAGCGATGAAGAGCGTTATGTCTATGACGGCCAGGGTCAGCGCTGCCGCAAGATCAGTACTGCTCAGGCGTCAGGCC